>JAGYID010000108.1 GCA_018606725.1 Acidobacteriota bacterium | reverse complement strand
ATGTCGAATACGTTTCGGGTCCTCGCCGCTGCGGGTGCCCGTCATGACGGCCATCTGCGCGGTCTCGCGACGAACCCCGGTGAGAAATCCGGGCTAGTTCAGGTCGACCCCGTCCGGCGGCCTGGTGATCACCATGTTGGGGAAGCAGCGCATCTGGCAGCCGAGCGCCTCCACCTCGTTGCCGGTCTTGCGCGAGATGTACTTGAAGGCGCAGTTGCGGCAATCGCCGTTCCAGCAGTACTTGCTGTAGGCGAGATCGAGGCTCATGAACTGCAGGACGCGCAGCAGCGTGTTGTTCTCCGGCACCTCGTAGGCCCGGCCGTTGATGTTGATGGTGATCAGTTTCTCGTAGGCTTCCAGGACAGCCGATTCCATCGATCAACGCCTCGCGAGCGCGCCAGGGCTCATCCATCCAATCTAGGCAGGCCCGCGGGACGCGGCAAGCGATACGAGGTGTCATGCGGAGCCGGGTGGCGGGGCGCCGGGCGCGAGGAATCCCCAGCGACGCAGGTGCGGGTACAGCGTCTCCAGCGGCAGGCCGATGACGTTCGTGTAACTTCCCTCGACGGCTGCGACGAACACGGCGCCGACGCCCTGCAGGGCATAGGCTCCGGCCTTGTCGGCGCCCTCGCCGGTGCGCGCGTACCAGCCGATCTCCTCCTCCGACATCGGCGTGAAGCGGACGAGCGACCGGGCCGACTCCACCGACATCTCGTCCTCGGGCACCGGGCGCACCGCGACCGCGGTGATGACTTCGTGCGTCCGGCCGGCGAGCAGCCGCAGCATCCGGCGGGCCTCGTCGGGGCCGGCGGGCTTGCCGAGGACCACGCCGTCGACGATCACGATGGTATCGGCCGCCACGATCAGGGAGCGGCCGGCGGGCGGCGCCACGGCGCGCGCCTTGTCCTCCGCCAGGCGGCGCGCCAGGCCCAGCGGGGCCTCGCCCGGGAGCGGCGTCTCCTGGAGATCGGCCGGTCGCACCTCGAAGTCGAGGCCGAGCATCCGGAGCAGCTCGGCGCGCCGGGGGGAGGCGGAGGCCAGGATCAGAGTCCGGGACGGCATCGGACCGGATCACACCCGGCGGAAGAACAGGATGCCCGCCAGGCCGGCGCCGAGCGCTCCGAGGGCGGTCAGGCGGAGGCTGATGCCGCATGTGATCTGCGCGACGCGCAGATCGAGGCTCCAGGGGGCGGTGGTGCCGAGGTTGACCCCGGCCGCGAAGAAACGCCCGGGGAATCCGTCCGGGAAGGTCTTGGCGAGCAGATCGCTGAGCGCCGTTCCGAGCAGGGCGGCGAGGAGAATGATGACCAGCAGGTGCCAGAAGCGCAGCCCGCCACGCGCCATCTAGAAGCCCACCTTCTTGCCGGCCTCGTCCATCCCCTGGATCTCCCCGAACGACTTCTCGTACTGCTCGAGGTTCTGCGACAGGGCCCGACAGAGCTGCTTGGCGTGCAGCGGGGTGGTCAGGATGCGGGTCAGGATTTTCACCTCCGGGCGCCCCGGCACCATGCGGCCGAGATCGAGGATGAATTCCGATCGGTTGTGCACGATGCTGCCGAAGTTGACGTAGATCCCCTCGGCGACGGCGTCGTCGATCCGGGCGCGCAGCTGGATCTCTTTCGGAGTCGGTTCCATGAGCGGCTCTCCCTTCGTACGCCGCGGGGCGGCGGTCATTGGCGTGAGCGGCCCAATCTACCGGAAACCGCCGGCCGCCGCAACGCGCGCCGGTTTGACCCTCCCGGCCGCGGGCCCTATAATCTGCGCCGTTTCGCCACGACCGCCGTCGCGACGGAGAACGCGTGAAACCGAGCCGCTTCGCAGGAATTCCGGCCGCCGCCATCGTCGCCGCCGGCGCCATTGCCGCCGCCGTTCTGCTCGTGCCGCGGGCCGGGATCTCCCAGGCCGGCGCCCCCGGAGGATCGTCATTGGCAGGCCCGCCGGCGACCGCGCCGGCCGCGCCGCCGGCGATCGGATCCGCGCCTCTGCCGGCGGAGCCCGTTGTCCCGCCGCCGCTGCCGCTCGGCAATGCCCCCGATCTCGATCTGGTCTTTTCCGCCCAGGTCGTCGGCTGGATCGAGCCCTGCGGCTGACCCCGCCATCCCCGCGGGGGGCTGGCCCGGCGGGCCGGCTATCGCGACGCGTTCCGGAAGGCGTATCCGCAGAGCCCCATGCTGTTCGTCGATGCGGGTGATTGGAGCGGCGATCCGAACCCGCAGGGCGCGATGCAGACCAGGGCGCTGATCGAGGCGATGAACGTCCTCGGCTACGAGATCGCCAACGTGGGGCAGCGCGAGCTGGCGCCCGGATGGGAGGTCTTCCAGGAGAGGGCCAAGCAGGCGAGATTCGAGCTGGTGTCGGCCAATCTGGTCTGGCAGGACAGCGGCGAGCCGATCCTGGCGCCGACGACCGTCCGCAAGGTGACGCTGCGGAATGGCGCCCGCGTCAAGGAGGTCCGCATCGGCTTCATCGGGTTGTGCCAGAACAACCCGGCCTTCCAGGCCCAGGGTCCGGGGGGCCGGCGCATCGTCACCCTCGATCCGGCCGCCGCCGCCGAGAAGCTTCTCCCGGGGCTGCGCAAGAAAGCCGACATCGTCGTGGCGCTGGTCAGCATGGACCTGGATCTGGCGCGCGCCCTGGCGCGGCGTGTCAAGGACATCGATCTGGTGCTGGGCGGCGGGGGCCCGATCCAGACGCGCCCGGACGATTTCCCCGAGGATACCCAGTTCGGCCGCAGCCGGCTGATGTATGTCGGGGACCAGGGGAAGATCCTCGGCGAGGTGCGGCTGTTCTTCAATGCGCAGCGGGGCATCGCCTCGACGCAGCGCGCCGCCATCGGCCTGTCGAGCGAGTGGCCGGAGGACCCCGCCCTGGCGCAGCTGATGGAGCGGACCAAGGCGGCGATCAACGACGACAATCGGGCCCGCACCGAGGCGCAGAGCCCGTTCGCCGCCGCGCCCGCCACGGCGCCGCAGCAGGCGATCTTCACCGGGTCGGAGCGCTGCGCCGAATGCCACCAGGACGAGGCCGCAGCCTGGAAGGCGACCGGTCACGCACACGCCTTTCAGGCGCTGGTCAAGGCCAACCAGGACTACAACCCGAAATGCATCGGGTGCCACACCATCGCCTACGGTCAGCCGGGCGGCTACACCAGCCCGATGATGACGCCCACGCTTCAGAACGTCGGCTGCGAGGCGTGTCACGGGGCGTCGAGCCGCCATCCGGCGGGCGGCGGCCCTTACGGCAGGACCTCGACCGTCCTCTGCCTGACCTGCCACACGCGGGAGAACAGCCCCGACTACGATCCCGCCACCTACATCCCGAAGATCCGCCACTGGAAGGAACGCCCGGCCGCAGCCGGCAAGTGAGACGCCGTTCCAACCCCGCTGCGAACGCTCCCTCGCGGCCTTGATCTCGCCAGAACGGACGTATAACTTACGTACATGGACGATGATGGCGCTGCGCGGTCGCCGGCGCGGGATGATGGGATCACCGGGCGGACGCTGGCGCTCGACTTCGGCGATCGGCGGATCGGCATGGCGCTCAGCGACCCGACCGGCCTGACCGCGCGGCCCCTCATGACCCTGACCCGGACCACCCGCGAGCGCGACATGGCCGCCATCCTCGACGTCGTTCGAGTCCACGACGTGCGGCGGATCGTCGTCGGCATGCCCCTCGATATGAGCGGGGCCCGCGGCACCCGGGCCCGGATCACCGAGACGTTCATGGATCGGGTGCGCGGCGCGGTCCGCGTGCCGGTCATTCCATGGGACGAGCGATTGACCACCGTGCAGGCGGAGCGGATCCTGCTGGAAGGGGACGTCAGCCGCGCCCGTCGCCGTCAGGTGATCGACCAGGTGGCGGCGGTGATCGTCCTGCAGTCCTATCTCGACGCCCGCCGCGCCGGGGGAGCGGCTTGAGCGCTCCCGGCCCGCCGGCGCCGCAGTCGTGGCAGAACTGGCGGGTCACCGGCGGCGCCATCGGCCTGCTCCTGGCGGTCGGGGCGGCGACGCTGGTCATCCGCATCGCCCTCTGGTCGCGCATCCCGTACCGCGGCTACGGCACGGCGACCGCCATCATCGAGATCCCGGAGGGCGCCGGCGCGGCCCGCGCCCTGGACCTCCTCGAGCGACGCGGCATCATCCAGCGCTTCCCGCTGGCCCTGACCTATCTGAAAGTCACCGGACGGGCGCGGGGCCTCAAGGCGGGGGAGTACTACTTCAATCAGCCGATGACCCCGGGCGAGGTGTTCGAGAAGCTGATCGCCGGCGATGTCTACTATCACCGGGTCACGATCCTGGAGGGATCGCGGGCCGAAGAGGCGTTCCGTCAGTTCGTCGCCGCCGGGTTCGGCACCGAGGAGAAGTTCCTCGCGGCTTTCGGCGACACCCGGCCGATCGCCGACATCGACGCCGACGCGGTCGACCTCGAGGGCTACCTGTTCCCCGACACCTACAGCCTGGCCAAGGGGACCTCGGCGGCGGCCATCGTCGCCATGATGGTGGCCCGCTTCCGCGAGGTGTTCACGACGGAGATGGTTGAGAAGGCGCGGGGATTCAACCTGAGCGTGCGGGAGGCGGTGACCCTTGCGTCCCTGGTGGAGCGGGAAACGTCCAGCGCGGAGGAGAACCCGCTGGTGGCGTCGGTGTTCCTCAACCGGCTGCGCAAGCGGATGCGGCTGCAGTGCGACCCGACGGTGATCTACGCCCTGCAGATGCGCAACGCCTGGGACGGCAACATCCGCAAGAACGATCTCAGAATCGACTCGCGCTACAACACCTACCGCTATTTTGGCCTGCCACCGGGTCCGATCGGCAGCCCGGGGGCGGCGGCGCTGCGCGCCGCGGTGGAGCCGGCGACCACGACCTACCTGTATTTCGTCTCGATGAACACCGGCAGGCACCGCTTCTCGTCGAGCCTGGAGGAGCACAACCGGGCGGTGTGGCAGTACCAGAAGAAACCGTACATGCTCAGACTGCGCTCGCGGTCCCCCCGGGGACACCGTGGTAATTGATCGACCGGCGGCGCTCCTGGTCCGAGATCCTCTCCGAGATCACGCCGCGGGCGTCGATCTCGCCGTGGCGGTAGCAGTCGTAGTGAAAGCGGCAGAAGCCGAAGCGGGAGGCCTCGTCGCGGCAGCGCAGCACGCCGCCCCAGCTGGTGGTGAACCGGCAACGCTCCATCGTGATCTCCATTCCGCGGGTAGCGGTTCGCCCGGGCCAGATAGTATTCCCGGCAGGCGGGACCGGGTCAAGTCGGCGGCGCAGGTAGATCCGCCCAGATTCGGATTGACAGGCGCCGAAACAGTACGCTATAAGACTCGCAACTGGAAACCGATCAGATCAGGGAGAAAGAGCATGGACAGGCACACGCGGGAATCCACCTTCGTGTACGGGTGTTTCTGGCTGTCAATGCTTGCTGTGTGGGTGTTCATCGTAGGGCTTGGCACGCGATCGGCCTTCGCGCTGGGGTGCAGCATCACGGCGAGTTGCTGCACGGCTCAGGTCGAATGTCCCGACAACCAGGCGTGTGTATGCACCGCCACTTGCCATTCGAGCAGGGGATCCTGCTCGTGCACCTGCACGACGGGCAGCGGCGGTTGCGGATCGGTCGTCCCTGAGAAGCTCTCGACGGAGGGGCCGCCTCGCCCTTGCGGCACCGTCGTGACCCTCGCAGCCGAACCGGAACCGACCGATCGGATGCTTCAGTTTTCGGTGAGCGGTCCATCGATCTCCGTCTCGTACCTGGCGGCCCGCGTCGAAGAGCTGTTCGGCTGGCGTGTGGCTTACGGAGATGCGCGCCTCGGGAAGGCGAAGATCTCCGCTGGTGCGTGGGAAGGCGCCTGGCCCGAGGTTCTGACCAGAATCGGCGAACGCTCGGGGTTCAAGGTGTCGCTCGACGAGCAACATCACACTGTCGTCCTGACGCTTCCCTGACGACCGAGACTTCAACCGGCAGTAAGATCCCAGCCCCCGTCGCCCCGCCGGGGCCCGATTGGCAAACCCTGCGGCCGGCGGGACGATCGGGGGAATCTAACCGTTGCCGGATCGCCTGCCAATTCTCGCCGTCTCGGTTTTCGTTATTGGCGCCGCCCTGTGCGGTCGCGGCGGCTGGCGGCTGCTGCAGGCGCTGCGCGCCCGCCTCACCTACAGCGCCCCGTACGCGCGCGGCACGATCCAGCTGCGGTTGACGGGGCTGCTGTTCGATATCCTCGTCCTCCTGATCGGCGCCGGGCTCGGCTTCGTCGCCCTCGGGCAGGCGGTGTTCCAGCCGGACGGGACGACCGTCCGCGTCGGGCAGCTCGAAGCGCGCCGCTCGGGGTGGGGCCGGGTGGTGGTGCGGATCGCGCCCGACCCGCTCTATCCGGGCGACCGCCTCATGGAAGCGGAGGTGTCGGGGGCGCGCTGGGCGATCGTCGGCGAGTTCCTGACCTGGGAGCGCGGGGTGCGCTGGCTCGGCTTCCGCAACGGTCACCGGATCCGGTATCTGGTCGGCTCGGGGGACACCACCGGCACCGCGGCCGACGGCAAGACCGAGCGCCAGCCGCTCGAGCCGCTGCCGGGTCCGGCGTTCCGGCTGCTGGCCATGGCCCGCTTCATCCCGTTCCTGACGGTGAGGAGCGAGTCATCGCCGTGGTTCCCCATCGAGCCGCGTCAGGTGATGATCCTCTACGCCACCGGCTCCGGGTATCTGGGCGACGTGGTCAGCGAGCGCGGCCCCGCGCCCGCGCCGAAGCCCCGCCGCTGACGGCACCGGGGCACCGTGCCGCGAGGCGCAAGGCCTCTTGACAGTCCCCGCATGCTCCGGTAGAGATCGCCCCCGATTTTTCGCCGGTGGCCGATTTCTGCGCCGCCGATTGGCAATCCGATCGGACCCCTGATAAGGTAGCCGCCGTTTGCATGGTCCCGATCGTCACCGCGGCGGAGAAGCGATGATCGAAGCCAACGGTCTGAGCAAGGTGTACGGCGCCCGCGCCGTCGTCGACGGCGTGACCTTTTCGGTCGGCAAGGGGGAGATCCTCGGCTTCCTCGGCCCGAACGGCGCCGGCAAGACGACCACCATGCGGATCCTGACCGGTTTCGTGCCGCCGACCCGCGGCACGGCCAGGGTCGCCGGCTTCGACGTGCTCCGCGATCCGATCGAGGTGAAGCGCCGGATCGGCTACCTGCCGGAGCACCCGCCGCTGTACCGCGAGATGCTGGTGCGCCCGTACCTGAATTTCGTCGCCACCATCCGGGGCGTGCCGCGCCGGGACATCAAGAGCCGGGTCGACCGGGCGATCGAGCGCTGCGGCCTGGGCCAGGTCGCCGGCCGGCTCATCGGCCTGCTGTCGAAGGGTTACCAGCAGCGCGTCGGCCTGGCGCAGGCGATCCTGCACGAGCCGGAGGTGCTGATCCTCGATGAGCCGACGGTCGGTCTCGATCCGTCGCAGATCCGCGACATCCGGGCCCTGATCAAGGGGTTCGCCGGCGACCACACCGTCATCCTGTCGACCCACATCCTCGCCGAGGTCACCATGACCTGCACGCGCGTGCTGATCATCAACGAGGGCCGCATCGCCGCGCAGGACTCGCTCGAGGCGCTGGCGGCGCGCGGCGAGAAGACCCGCCGGATCGCCCTGCGCCTGGCGCGGCCGACGGACGCGGTCGAGCCGCGCCTGCGCGGCCTGCCGGGCGTGCTGGCCGTGACGCGCGACCCCGGCGGCGACGGCGCCTGGCTGGTGGAGAGCGACGGGGCGCGCGATGTGCGCGAGGAGATCGCCGCGCTGGCGGTGGGGCAGGGCTGGGGATTGCTCGAGATGCGCCCGCTCACCCTCAGCCTGGAGGAGATCTTCATCCGGATCATCCGGGGGGAGGCGGCGTGAGAAACACCCTGGCGATCGCCTGGCGCGAGGTCCGGACTTATTTCACCTCGCCCCTGGCGTATGTCGTCATCGGCGTCTTCCTGTTGATCAGCGGCTACATCTTCTGGGCCTCGCTGGTGCGCTTCTCCCAGCTCTGCCTGAGCTATGGCAACAATCCGTACTACATGAATCTTTTGAACGTCAACGACATGGTGATCCGACCCCTGTTCGGCACCATGGGCATCTTTCTACTGCTGATGATCCCGGCCGTGTCGATGCGGGTCCTGGCGGAGGAGCGCAAGAGCGGCACAGCCGAGCTGCTGTTCACCTGCCCGCTGACCACGGCCCAGGTGGTGCTCGGGAAGTTCCTCGGCGCGGCCTTCCTGCTGCTGGCGATGATCGGCGGCACCATGACCTTCCCGGCCATCATCCTCAGCAAGGCGAACCCCGATCTCAAGCCGACGCTGGTCGGCTATCTCGGCATTCTCCTGATGGGGCTGGCGTTCCTCGGCATCGGCGTGCTGATCTCGGCGATGACCGAGAACCAGATCGTCGCCGCGGTCGGCGCCTTCGGGGCGTTCCTGATGTTCATGGTGATCAACTGGGCAGCGGAGGCGGTGTCGTCGGTGACGCTGTCGGGTCTGTTCAACAAGCTCAGCCTCGGGCTGTGGGAGAAGGCGGGGCTGGGGCTGGGCGGGCCCAGCCTCGGCGATCTCCTGAACCAGATCTCGATCACCGAGCATTCCAAGGACTTCTACAAGGGGGTGCTCGACACCCGGCACATCGTCTATTACCTGAGCGTCATCTTCATGTCGCTGTTCCTGACGCAGCGCGTCATCGAATCGCAGAAATGGCGATGAGGATCATCCGGCCGTGAGCATCCTGCGAGGTTACGCCGGGGCCGCCGGCGCCGTCCTGCTGCTGCTGGCGATCGTCCTGAGCACCGTGACCCCGGTCGCCCGGGTCTACTTGTCGATCGGCGGGTTCGGGCTGCTGCTGATGATCGCCAGCCTGATCGTCAATCGCGAGCAGGTCATCGCCGGCCTGCGCGGCCGGCGGGCGCGCGAAGCCTCGGCGAGCGCCGGCTATGCGCTGACCGTGCTCGGGGTCGTGGTGCTGGTCAACTTTCTCGCCACCCGTCACCACCGGCAGTTCGACATGACCGAGAACAAGGACTTCTCGCTCAGCGAGCAGACCCTCAAGGTCCTCGAGGCGCTGCCGCGCGACGTGACGGTGACGGCGTTCTTCCGCGAGGCCGAGCCGAGCCGGCAGAAGCTCGAGGACCTGCTCGATCAGTACCGCTATCACAGCCGGCGGCTGACGGTGCGCTTCATCGACCCCGACACCCATCCCGGGGACGTCAAGCGCTACGGCGTCACCGAGTACGGCACCATCGTCATCGAGAGCGGCAAGCAGGAGTCGCGCACCAACTCGCCCGATGAAGAAGCGCTCACCAACGGCCTCATCAAGGTGACCAAGGACCGCGAGCGCGTCCTCTACTTCACCAGCGGGCACGGCGAGCGGGGCCTGGAGGACAACGACCGTGGCGGGATGACCCTGTTCAAGGGCGAGCTCGAGAAGCAGCATTACGCGGTCAAGCCGCTGACCCTGAGCCAGGGCGTGCCGGCCGACGCCACCGCGGTGGTGATCGCCGGGCCGCAGAAGCCGCTGCTCGACTCCGAGGTGAAGGCCCTCGACGGCTACCTCGATCGCGGCGGCCGCGTCCTCGACCTGCAGGACCCCGGCCCCGACCCCGGGCTGGGACCGGTGCTGCGCAAGTACGGCCTGGCGGTCCGCGAGGACGTGATCATCGACCGGGTGTCGCAGCTGCTCGGCGGCGACGTGCGCATCCCGATGATCCCGGCGGACGGCTACGACACGGCCAGCCCGATCACCCGGACGTTCCGCTACCAGACGTTTTATCCGCTCGCCTCGTCGATTGACATCCAGTCGAGCCTGCCGGAGGGGGTGATGGTGACCGCCCTCGGCAAGACGGCGGCCTTCTCGTGGGGCGAGACCAGCGACGACGAGCTGAAGAGCGGCCGGATCACCCTCGATGAGGGGAAGGACATCAAGGGGCCGCTGACCCTGGCGGCGGCCGCGACCAAGAAGCCGTCGCCGCCGGCACCCGACAAGGAGGGGAACGCGGCGCTCCCGCCGTCGCCGCCGGAGACCCGGCTGGTCGTGTTCGGCGACTCCGATTTCGCCTCGAACAGCTACTTCAACGCCTCCGGAAACGGCGATCTCGCCCTGAGCGTCGTCGCCTGGCTGTCCGAGCAGGAGGAGCTGGTTTCCATCCGCCCGAAGACCGCCCTGCCCCGCATCCTGATCCTGACACGCGGCGAGATCTTCCTCTATCTCTGGACCCTCGTCCTGCTCGGGCCTGTCCTGGTCACGGTGGCCGGCGTGGCGATCTGGCTGCGCCGCAAGAAGCTCTGAGACGGAACGCCACGTGAACCGCCGGCTTGGACCGCTCGTGTCGCTGGCTCTGCTCCTCGGTCTCGGAGCCTGGGTCTACCTGCGCGAGGTGGGGCCCGGCGCCCCGAACCAGGGGAAGAGCGGTGCCGACGAGCGGGCGATCCCGTTCGAGCGCGCCGACCTGAAAGCGATCACCATCGCCAACGAGCACGGCCCGCTCGGCCTGAAGAAGGACGGCGA
>JAGYID010000202.1 GCA_018606725.1 Acidobacteriota bacterium | reverse complement strand
GCCCGGCCGCCAGCCCGGTCGTCTGGATGGTGTGCACCGCGACACCCGCCGCCGCCGTCGCCTGCGTCAGGCTGGTCCACTCCTGCGTCAGCGTGCAGCGCCCGGCCCCGCTCACGCCGGCCGGACCGTAGACCCGGAACACCTCGTCGAAATAAGGAGTGGCGGGGTCTTCCGGAATTCCGTCCCCCATGAAGACGATCGCCTTGTAGCCGCGCCACGGGGCGAGGGAGTCGACCAGCGAGCGCAGCGCCTTGACGACGTCGCGCATGCGCGGCAACTCGCTGTAGCAGTTGTTGGTCGCGACCTCCGTCGCATACGAGGAACCCCGATCGAGCGAACCTTCGAACTCCTTCCAGTGCTCCTCCTGCTCCCGCGCGAAGTCCGAGTAGCGCATCGGATCGTCGAGGCTCTTGATGACGGCGTGGCGCAGGGCCTCCCGGTCAGTCGTGAAGTCGTGCAGGATCTTCAGCCGCCGGTCGTACACCGCCAGGGCCACCTGGTCCGTCGGCGCCAGTCCCGAGGCCAGGAACTTGTCGGTCGCCCGCCGGGCCGCCGTCAGGCCGGTCGACTGCGACGTGCCGTCCTCGAAGAAGAGAACGAAGCGCCGCGGATAGGCGCTCGCCGTCTCCGCTGCCTGGGCCGCTGCTTCCTCCCCGGCCGGGGCGGGCGATCCTTCTCTCGTCACGGTCGGCGCGTTTGCGCCGTGTCCTGGTCCCGCCTCCCGGTACTCGACCGAGGCGATCGGCTTGCGGTGCGCGTCGACCGTCAGGACGAAGTCGTCGACGCCGAGGCCGGGGACGGGGCGGCCCTTGTCGTCGGTGACGAAGGTCTCGATCAGGACCAGCTCGGAAGTGACCCGCTCGATGATCGGGGCGGTCGGCACGAGCGGCGCGCCCGGCGTTGGCTTCGGCGGGGCTTCGCGCCCGGCACTCGGCGCGGCGCCCGAGGGACCGAGGGCGCCGACGAGGGCCACCGCCACCAGAAGCCGACGGGTCGCTATCATGCGGAAACTCCAGCTGCGCGCATCCTATACCGGCCCGGGGCAGCGTAGCGAGCCGTCCGACCGGCGAAGACGCGGGCCCGGCGCAGCGACGAGGTGCGGTATGCTCTCCTCCCATGCGTCGATCGCCGGTGCTCCCCGCGCCGTCGGCGAACCGGGTCATCGTCCTGTGCGCCCCCGGCTATCCCGGCAACACGGCACAGGCGCAGCCGACCATGGACCAGTTCGCGCGCACCGTCGAGAAGACATTGAAGGCGCCGGCCGGGACGCTCGGGGCGATCTACTTCGAGACCGAAGCGGCCGGGATGGAGCGGCTGGCGCAGGCGACGTCCGTCGTGGCGCTGGTGCCGCTGCCGTTCATGCTCAAGCACGCCGACGACCTGAAGCTCGATCCGCGGCTGGTCGTGGTCCAGGAGAGCGGCCCCACCGAGACCTGGAGCCTGGTGGCGCAGAGCGGCCGGCTGCGGGACGTGTCGTCGCTGGTCGGGTGGGAGGTGACCGGTGTGCCCGGCTACGCACCGCCCTTCGTGCGCGGCACCGCCTTCGGCGGCTGGGGGACGTTCCCCGACAGCGCCCGGATCACTTTCGCCACGGCGATCCTCTCGGCCCTGCGCCGCTCCGCCGGCGGCGACAAGGTCGCCGTCGTGCTCGACGAGAAGGAGGTCAAGGCGCTCGCCACGCTGCCGTTCGGCCCTGCATTGGAGGTCGTCGCCCGCTCGCGGCCGCTCCCCGGCTCGCTCGTCTGTCTGGCCGGCGGCCGGATGAAGAGCGCCGAGGCGGCGCCGATCCTCGACGCGCTCCTGCACCTGCACGAGACGGCAGAAGGGGTCGAAGCGCTGAAGGCGATGCGGATGGTCCGCTTCGAGACCGCCGACCGGGAGGCGATCGACGCCGCCCGGCGCGCCTTCGCCGCCGCGCATTGAGCCGCGTCCCGCCTCGTCGCAGCCTGCCATGTCGCGATGTCCGCCCCGGCGCCGCCCCGCTTCTGGTCGCCATTCTCGGCGCCACCAGCCTCGGCGGCGCGGCCCTCGGATGCGCCGCGGCCCTCAAGGAGGCGCGCCCGCTCCCCGCGATCGCCGCCGGCACGCCGGCCGCGGTCGATGCCGGGGCGCCGCCGCTGGACGCTGCGGCGCTCGACGAGCTGGTGGCGCGCGCCGGCGCGCTCTACCAGGCGCGTGGCCTCGATGAAGTCGGCCGTGCCCGCGTCAGGGAGGCGGCCGACTTGGCGCTGCGCGCGGCGGCGGCCGACCCCGACCGGACCGACGCGATCATCCTGTCCGTCCGGTCCCGCATCTGGCTGGCCGACCATGAAGCCGCGTCCGCCGGTCGCGAGGCGGCGGCAACGGCCGCTGTCGAGATCGCCCAGTTGTGCGGCCGCGCCGGGCCCGAGCCGGCGCCGGCCGCGTCCCCGCTCCCGGCCGCCTGCGTCTTCTGGCTCGGTGCGGCGCTCGGGGTGCAGGCGCGCGAGCGACCGTCGACCGGCCTGTCGGCCCTGCCGATGATCGAAGCGGCGTTCAAGGACGCCGCGGCGCGCGAGCCTCTCCTCGACGATGCCGGACCCGACCGGGCGCTGGCGCTCCTCTACCTGCGCGCTCCCGGCTGGCCGACCGGGCCGGGGGATCCGGACCTGGGGCTGGAGCACGCCCGCCGGGCGGTGTCCCTGAAGCCTGACTATCCTCCCAACCTGCTCGCCCTCGCCGAGGCGCTCGCCGCCACCGGCGATCCATCTGGGAGCAGCGCGCAGCACGCCCTCGCCCTGGAGCTGGCGCGCGCCGCAGGCGCAGGCGGCGAGCCGGACGCCGCCGAGTGGATTCTCGAAGCGGAGCGGGCGCTCGCCGCTCAAAAATAGGCGATAATCGCCCCGACCAAGCCACCAGAGCGACCCGGACGGCCCGACACGGAGGGTGCATGGCATCGAACCGATGGCTGAAGTGGACCGTCTTTCCGGCGGCGCTGCTCGTTGGGGCGCTCGCCGCGCCAGTCGCTGGCGCGCCGGACCCGGTCACGGGCGTGCACGATCCCGGCACGGGCGCGCAGGACGGCGAACGCCGGGCACGCTTTGCCCGCGTCCACCCGTCGGCGGCGCTGCCCGACGATCTCGCGAGCCCCGAGGGAAAGAGCCGCTGGGACCTCCGGTCGTTCGCGGCCGGTGACCGCTTCGTCCGCACCATCGAGCCGGGCGCGGCCTCGGTGATCGTACAGGACGGCTCCCTGGCGCTTGGTGACACGTCGGCGGGCGACCACCCGAGACCGGCGCTCGCTTACACCGATCCCGACGGCGGCGATGCGGCGCTTCGCTTCCTGATGCCGGACCGCGCCGGAGAAGGCCTCCGTCCCGGTCTCCGCTGGCACGGCGATCTGCTGGAGACCGGTCGTGATGACGCGCCCCCCGACCGCCTGCGGCTCGACTCCGAGATCGTCGGCATCGGCTGGGTCGAGCTCCCCTCCGGGCCGCGCGAGGTGGTGCTGGAGCGGCTGCTGGTGCTGAGAGAGCGCGGCGGCCGCGGCGGCTTCGTTCCCGACCGGCTGGCGCATCGCTTCATCGACCCGCGCGCCGGGGTGGTGGCGGAGATCTCCGGGCCGTCCTCCCCGGATGGACGCGGCCGCACCGCGACGACCGAGGCGTTCGTCCTGGAGGCGATCCTGGCCGGCGCCGCCGATCTGCGGTTGTACGTCAGTGACCTGTGGGACGTGCCGCTCGCCGACATCAGCTACGGCTGGGACCGCGGCGCCGGGACAACGGTGGCCTCGCTGACGCCGGCGCCCGGCTTCACCACCATCGGCGATCTGCTGGCGCAATCGTCGTGGGATTTCTCCGGCAACACGTCCGGGGTCGAGTCGGCCGCGACCACGACGCTGATCAATTCGCAGGAGACCTGCAACACCGCCTCGTGCGGCTACAACACTCCCGGCGCGCAGCTCGACCGGACCGACAAGAACTTCACCGACCTGGCCAATGTCGACAAGATCAACGCCGTCATGCAGCGCGAGGACCGGACGGCCGACACGACGCTGTGGCTGCGGGCCGGAGCCCAGCACGAGGGGAAGACCGGCACATTTGGGAGCGGCGAGAGCCGCTTCTGCTACACCGGCACCTACGTCGTCGGCACCCAGACTCTGACCCGCACCCCCGCGCCGCTTTGGGTGCTCGCGCACCAAGACGCGCCGGGGGCCGAGCGCTACCTGTTGCCGGGCGACTCGTGGACGAGCCCGCCGTTCAATTGCGAGCAGAATATCTTCAACCAGCTCTGGTCTTTCTGACCAGCGGTTGTAGCAGCTTCTTCATGGTCGACGAGGTGCGCACGGTCAACTACCTGTGGCAGGTGCCGAAGGTCGGGACGGTGGTCCGCATCCAGTCGGGTCAGAACGAAACGGATGCGACGTCCTGGACGAAGGTGGGAGAAACCGACATCAAGTTCGGCCTGTTCCCGCCGCTGTCGATCACCGCCACCGCCGTCAGCGACACCAGCGTCGATCTTTCCTGGAACCCCGGTCGCGACACGCACCGGATCTCCGGCTACAAGATCTATTGGGGCACCGACAGCGGCGCCGCCGCGCCGTACGCCTTCGACTCGACCAGGTCGCCCGGGCAGGTGACCTTCGCCGGGACGACGGCGACGATCTCCGGGCTGACGCCGGGGACGACCTATTACTTCACCGTCACCTCGCTGTCCGACTTCAGGGATCCATCGTCTCTGGTGACCACCACCTACGAGAGCATCCTCTACCCCACGCAGATCTCCGGCGACCCGGCATTCGTCTACCCGGTGGAGGTCCAGGCCAGGACCACCGGCGGCCCCTGCCTCCCGACCACCGAGGTCACCGCCCTGACGGTGAGCCACGCGCCGGGCGGCATCCAGATCTGCTGGAACCCGGTCAGCGATTCCTGTCTCACCGGTTACGAGATCCTCGGCGCCGCGGCTCCGCAGGCGGCCGCCAACTTCGCGCCGATCGCCGACACCGATCTCTCCACGTGCTGGACCGGCGATCCGGCCGCGTCCTACTTCCTGGTGGTCGCCCGCGGCTCCGGCGGGACCGGTCCGTGGGGCGCCTACGGCCGTTGAGCGCCACCGGCTCCGCACGGCACCACCGGCCGCCCGGCCTGCTGCTGGTGGCGGCGCTGGTCTTCTGTTCCGCGCCGCCAGCGCGGGCCCAGTCGACGACCGGATCGATCGCCGGGACGGTGCGCGCCGATGACGGCACGCCGCTGCCGGGGGCGATCGTGGAGGCCCGCGCCGAAGAGACCGGCACGGTGCGGGTCGTGCCGACCAACGGCGAGGGGCGCTTCCGGATCGATCTCCTGTCGCCCGGCACCTGGTCGGTGACCGCCCGCCTCGGCGACGGCCCGCCGGGGGCGCGCCGCGCCGCGGCGGTCAAGCTGCAGCAGACCGT
>JAGYID010000107.1 GCA_018606725.1 Acidobacteriota bacterium | reverse complement strand
CATGGTCGGCACCAGGTTGGTGATCGTCACCCGTTCCGCCGCGATCAAGTCGAAGGCGGCCGCCGCCTCGAAGCGCGGCAGGAAGACATGCGCGGCGCCGGCGGCGGTGGCCGTCCAGACGGCCCAGGCATCGGCGAGGTGGAACATCGGAGCGGCGTGCAGCCAGACATCGTCGGGTCCGAATCCCAGCGCCTCGAAGGTCATCATGGCGTGCGCTGCGGCGTTGCCGCGCGTCAGCATGACCCCCTTCGGCCTGCCGGTCGTGCCGCTGGTGTAATACAGGTGGGCCAGGTCGGGCGGCGCCGCCGGGTCCCCCGTCGCCGCCATCGGCCGGAGCCGGCGGACACGGTACGGCCCGATCGCGGCGACGGCGTCCAGGCCCGTCCCGGCCGCAGCGGCTCCGGCGGCCGGCTCCGTGGCGTCTTTCGACTCGAGGGCCGGGTCGGCCAGCAGCGCCTTGGCCCCGCTGTCCTCGAGGATGGCGCGGCGCTCCGCCTCCGACAGCCGGACGTTCAGCGGCACCAGCACCCATTCCCGCTCCATGGCGGCGCAATAGGCCGACAGGTAGGTGTGGCAGTTCGGCAGCAGGACCGCGACGCGGTCGCCCCGGTCGACGCCGGCCGCCGCGATCGCCTCGCCGACGCGGGCGGCGTGCTCCGCCAGCGCCGCGTAGTCGAGACGCGTCTCACCGCAGCGTGCCGCCCGCCGATCGGGGGTGCGGCGCGCCGTGCTCTGGAGCAGATGCCGTGGATCCACGCGCGGATCCTACAACGGGGCCGCGTCGGCGTTGCGGTATACTCCGCGCGTTCGATCCGGGCGCCCCGCCCGTGGACGAGGCGCATGACCGCGACGGGGGGACGATGCCGAAGATCACCTATGTGACCACGGACAACCCGCGACTCACCCTGCAGGGGGCCCGCCTGATCATGGCGGCGGCCGCCCGCAAGGCGGCCTCGATCGGCGTGCCGATGGACATCGCCGTCGTCGACGAGGGCGGGCATCTCCTGGTATTCAACCGGATGGACGGCGCGAAACTCAGCAGCATCGACATCGCCGTCTCGAAGGCCTGGACCGCCGCCTGCGCCCGCCGGCCGACGCACGAATATGCCGAGATCGCCGGTCCCGGCAAGCCGGCGTTCGGCATCCACGTCAGCAATCAGGGCCGGTTCATGATCGTCGGCGGCGGGCTGCCGATCGCGGTCGGCGGCTTCGTCGTCGGCGGCATCGGCTGCAGCAGCGGCACCGTCCAGCAGGACCGCGAGGTGGCCATGGCCGGCGTGCAGGCGCTGAACGGCCGGATGCCGTCGCCACGGGCGCGCCGGCGCCCGACGGCGCGGTCACGCGGTCGACGCCGGTCAGCGCGCGCCTGACCCCCGCGTTCCCGGTGGGACCTCGGCGGCCATCGGGTCCTCCCCGGCGTCCCACCTCTCCCGGAATCGCTCGA
The DNA here is from genome assembly GCA_018606725.1 of Acidobacteriota bacterium. Lineage (GTDB taxonomy): Bacteria > Acidobacteriota > Polarisedimenticolia > Gp22-AA2 > Gp22-AA2 > JAGYID01. The sequence continues at coordinate 9,155 of JAGYID010000107.1, read as the reverse complement.
TCGAACCGACCGCGTAACCGGCGTAATGGTTGTTGAAGTAGCCATGGATGGTCCGGCCGGTGCGCAGGATATCGCGCATCGCCGGAATCCATTCCCCCATCTCGCGCGTCCGGTCGACGATCAGCCGATCCCAGGTCGTCGTCTTCGCCTCGATGCCCCGCCGGTCGCCGAGCCAGCGCAGGTAGGCGAAATCGCCGGTCAGGATCCCGTCGCGCCCGGCGAGCGCGCCGATCCGGTGGAACCACGGATGATCGATGAAGGCAAGCGCCACGCGGTGCCGCGCCAGCGCCTCGAGGAGGCGGGGCGTGACCAGGCTCTTGTTGCGCACCTCGACGGCGAAGCGCAGCTGCGCTGGCAGGGTCGGCAGGAAGGCCGCCAGCCGATCGAGGAACGGATCCGGCACCGGCAGCTCGTCCTTGCGGAAGTAGCGGAACTGCAGGAGGAGCGGCCCGAGCTTGTCCCCCAGCCGCTCCATGACCTTGAAGAACGCGGCGCACTCCTCGCCGCAGTCCACCAGCCCCTTCTCGTGGGTGACGACCTGCGGCATCTTGGCGGCGAACCGGAACCCGGCGGGCGTGCGCTCCCGCCAGCCGTCCACCATCGCGGCGGACGGAATGCGATAGAAGGTTGCGTCGATCTCGACGGTGTCGAAGCGGGTCGCGTAGAACGACAGGTACTCGCCCGGCGGCGTGCCGCGCGGGTAGAAGACCCCCTCCCACGAGGGGGCGCTCCAGCTCGAGGTCCCGATGTAGAGCGGGGCGGGCACGCGGGCCTCCGCGGCTCAGGCCTCGCGCAGCGCCTTGACGATCTCGCGGCAGAAGGCCGGCAGGTCGTCCGGGACGCGGGCGGTGATCAGGTTGCCGTCCCGGACCATCTCCTGGTCGACGTAGGACGCCCCGGCGTGGACCATGTCGTCGCGGATCGCCCGGACGCAGGTCAGGCGACGCCCCTTGACGATGCCGGCCGAGGCCAGCACCCAGCCGCCGTGGCAGATGGCGGCGACCACGCGGCCCCGCTCATGGAGGTCGCGGACCAGCTTGAGAACGGCCGGATCCTGGCGCAACCGATCGGGCGCCCAGCCGCCGGGGATGATGACGCCGGCGAACTCGTCGGCCCTCACCTCGGACGCGGCCCGCTCGGCGCGGATCGGCACGCCGTATTTCGATTTGAACTCCCCGGCGCGGGGCGCGACGACGATCGTCTCGCAGCCCTCCTCGCGCAGCCGGTACAGCGGCACCCAGACTTCCTGGTCCTGATAATCGTTCTCCACCAGCACCGCCACCCTCGTCGGACCCATCGCCGTCCTCCCCGGCCGCGGGCGCGCGCCGGCGCCCGCGGTCCTCAGATCGGGCGACCCTCGAGCTGCCGGATCGCCTGTTTCAAATCCTCATCCAGCGGCCGCGCCGCCCGGGCGGCGTAGTCGTAGATCACCTGCACCGTCCTGCCGTGGGCGACGACCCGTCCCCCCGGCTCGTCGCGCAGCAGGAACTCGAAGGTGAACGAGGTGCGCCCGAACGACGCGACGCGCGTGTGGCAGACGAGCCTGTCATCCATGGTCGCCGGGCTCTTGAAGTCGCACTCGGCGCGCGCCAGGACGTAGGTCACCTCGCCTTTCGGACGGTTCACGCCGACCGCCTTCCAGTAGGCGATGCGGGCGTTCTCGAAGTAGGTGAAATAAACCGCATTGTTGACGTGCCCCATCGCGTCGATGTCCTTGAAGCGGACCTCGATCGGCACCGCCAGCGCATAACCCTCGGCCGGTTTCGGACGCGTCACCACATCGCCGCTCCGCCGTCCAGGTTCCATGACTGGCCGGTGATCGAGGCGCCGGCGTCGGAGGCGAGGAACAATGCCAGGCGCGCCACTTCCTCGGGCGCCACGAAACGGCCGAGCGGCACCTGCGCCTCCGCCCGGCGGCGGAACTCCTCCGGGCTGACGCCGGCGCGGACCGCGCCGGCCGCCACCCCCTGCGCGGCCATCTCGGTGTCGACCCAGCCGGGACAGAGAGCGTTGACCGTGACGCCCTTCGGCGCCAGCTCGAGGGCCAGCGCCTTGGTGAATCCGATGACGCCGTGCTTGCTGGCGCAATAGGCGGCGTAGCCCGGCACGCCGAACTTTCCCAGGACCGACGACAGGTTCAGGATCCGCCCGGTCCCGCCGCCCGGCATGTGGCGCGCCGCCTCGCGGGTGCAGCGGTACATCCCGGTCAGGTTGGTGGCGATGATCTCCTGCCACATCCGGTCCGGGTCGGCGCCGGGCCCCGTCTCGGCGCCCGGCAGGATCGGCGTGAGGCCCGACACGCCGGCGTTGTTGACCAGGATGTCGATCCGATCCCACAGCTCGATGACGTTGCCGATCATCACCTCGATCTCGTCGGCGCGGGTCACATCGCAGCGCAGCGGCAGCAGGCGGTGCTCGCCGCCCTGATTGCGCTCCAGCGCGAACGTCTGCAGACCCTTGACGTTTCGCGACGCGACCGCGACCTTCGCCCCCTCGGCGTGGAACAGCGTGGCGATCGCCTTGCCGATGCCCCGGCCGCCGCCGGTGACCACTGCGACCCTGTCGCGCAGCAACATCAACTCCTCCTCTCGATTTGTCGGTCCAGGAAATCGCGCAGGGCGTCCCGGGTGCTCCTGAATGCCAGGTCATCCCACGGGATCGTCTCCGGGGTGAAGGCGCGCACTTCCAGCGCCTCGTCCCCCGGGCGCGCCTCGGCGCCGACGTCCAGCTCGGCCTCGAACACCACGACCACCACCGGGCGGCCGGGATAGGAATAGACATTCAGGAGCCGGCGGATGGCGATCCGGGCGCTGATCTCCTCGAGCGCCTCGCGGCGCGCCGCCTCTTCCAGCTGCTCACCCCGATCGACGTAGCCGCCCGGGAACACCCAGCGGCCGTAACCGGGCTCGATGGCCCGCCGCAGCAGGATGATGCCCCCGGGACCGGTGCAGATCGCGCCGACGGCGAGCTTCGGATCGAGATAGAACACGAAACCGCAGGCGTCGCACACCAGGCGGGGCGGGTCGTGCGGCATGACCACCCTCTCCCCCAGGGTCCCGCCGCAGCGCGGACAGTGCCGGTAGGGCGTCGTGCCGTCGTCGTGGTGGATCGGAATCTCCATCGTTCTCCCGTGGCCGGCGCCGCCGTCAGGGGCGGCGCGCCCGCAGCATCAGGCTCTGCCGCTCGAACCGCATCTGTCCCGCGTCGCGCCAGACGCGCAGGCCGCACAGGTCCCGATCGAGGCAGGCGGTCAGCATGTCGACGCAGCGCTGCCGGTTGTCGGGGGTCGGATAGGCCCGGTCGAGCCATTCATCGACGTCGATCACGAAGTCGACCGGCACGTCCTCGAGCGCTTCGAAACCGGCGGCGGCCAGAATATCCCTCAGCCCGAGACGCGTCAGCGTTCGCACATGCGAAATGTCGCGCAGTTTTTCGATCGATTCGTGGTAGGCGCGTTGCGCCGGATCGTCCGGGGCGCGCATGTCCTCGACGATCACCCGGCCCCCCCGTCGCAGCACCCGCGCCATCTCCCGCCCCACCGCCTCCGGATCGAGGAAATGATGGCAGGCGTTGCGGCAGACCACCGCTTCGAAGCAGCCATCCGGGAACGGCAGCCGCGTTCCCTCGCCGCGCACGCACAGTCGCGCCCCGCCGTCGCGCGCCAGGCGCAGCATCTCGATCGTCCGATCGAGACCGACGGCCCGCGCCCCGGCGGCCGCGAGCCCCCCGAGCACGATGCCGGGGCCGCAGCCGACATCCAGGATCCGCTCGCCGGCACCCGGCTCGACCCAGTCCAGCAGCCGCCGCAGGCGGGCCGGATCGGTCTGCAGCGGACTGTGCGCGAACGCCCTGGCCTGGCGCGCGAAGGCCCGCTCCGTCGTGGAGAGCTGATCGTCGTCCATCGGTTGCGGCTCCGCGACTGCGCCGTTCATTGTACCCGAGCCGCGCCCGCTGCCGCCCCGGGAGGCGCTGCCCCGGCTGCGCCGCCTGGGCGGCCGGCCTCCCGGCGAAAGCCGCGCCGGTGGCGTGTTACAATCGCCGTCCGCCGGATGTCGCGCGCCTCCGGCTGAGGGAGGAGCCAGCGTGAACGAAGACACGACCGACCGGCGAGCCGCTGCGAGCGTGGCTGTCCGATGCCGCGCCCTCATCGTGGCGGCGCTGCTGCTGCCGGCGCTGGTCCAGGCGGCGGAGGCGCCTTCCTCGGCCCCGGCCGTCCCACGCAAGGCCGGGTCCCGGCCGGCGCCGGCCGGCGCGAAGCAGGGTACGCTGACCATTGAGATGCACCGGGGGATCCCGGGCGTCGCCTTCATCGGCCAGACGCTCCAGGAGCTGCGGGCGAAGTTCCCCACCGCCCAGGTGGCCCCGTTCGCGGGTCAGAGCGACGTCGCCTCGGTACGCATCCCCGAGGCCGGCATTTCCTGCCAGGTGGGCGGCCAGCCGCCGGGCGACTACCGGGTGATGTCGGTCGGCTTCAACCTGGCGGGGAGCTACGAGTCATTCGCCGAGGGCAACTTCCGCACCGACAAGGGGATTGCCCGGGGCTCGACGGTCAACGACCTGCTGGGCGCCTACGGCCGGCCCAGCCGGATCAAGGCGCGGCGCCCTCCCGGCCAGGAGCAGCAGCTGCCGGTCCCCGTCGATCCGGAACCGAGCCACTACGTCTACGACAATGCCGATGGCAGCGTGGCGACCGACTTCGTGGTCGAGGGGACCGTGGTCGCCCGCGTCGTGATCAACGACCTCGCCCCGCTCCGCAAGTTCCTGCTCAAGGGACGCCCGGAGGAGTGACCTCCAGGGTCGCCGCCACGGCGCGCCGATTCATCCACAGCAGCACCGCCACGACGAGCAGGATCGCCGCCGAGACCATGTACGGGTAGCGCGGGTCGAGGTGGTAGAGCGGCCCGGCCACCAGCGGCCCGACGATCCGGCCGGCCGAATCGAACGAGTCCATCAAGCCGATCGACACGCCCTGCCCGTGACGCGTCCGCTTGCTGATCAGCGAGGCGTTCGTCGGGCGCATGACCTGGTTGCCGACGCCGGTCACCACCAGCGCGGCCGTCAGGGACAACCGGCCGACCGCGGCGATCACCAGGGCGAACCCGGCGGCATTGATCAGCAGCCCCCCGAGCAGGACGTTCTCCTCCCCCAGCGCCGCGATACAGCGCGGCAGGAGGAAGGCCTGCACGAGCGACACCGCGATGCCCATGAACAGCAGCATGACGCCCATCTCCTGCGCGCCGTAGCCGAAGCGGCCCTGGATGAAGAACGGGAACATCGACTCCAGCGCCATCATCGCGAAGGTCACGAAGAACGCCACCAGCAGGAACGGCAGCAGCGGGCTCTTGAAGGCCCGGCCGATCGTCGGGCGCTCCTCGGCGTGCGCCGCGCCGCCGGCCGGGAGGCTCTCGCGGAGGAACAGGGCGGCCAGGCCGCAGGTCACCAGATTCAGCAGACCGGCGACGATGAACGGCACGGCGTGACCGAAGTACGACAGCAGGCCGCCGAACGCCGGCCCGAAGATGAAACCGAGCCCCATCGCCGCCCCCATCAGGCCCATGCCGCGCCCGCGGCTCGTCTCGTCGGTGACATCGGCGACATAGGCCATCGCCGTCGGCAGCGCCGCCGAGGACATCAGCCCCGACAGCGCCCGGGCGGCGTACAGCATCGGCAGGGCGTCACTGATGCCGAACAGCAGCAGCCCGACGGCATTGCCCAGCAGGCCGAGCAGCAGGATCGGCTTCCGGCCGACCCGATCGGAGCGATGTCCCCAGAACGGCGCAAACAGGAATTGCATCAGCGAGTAGAGGGTGAACAGCAGGCTCACTTGCAGCGGCGTCGCGCCCTGCTCCTGCGCCCGGTAGGCGATGTTCGGGATGATGATGCCAACCCCGAGCATCAGCAGGAACAGGGTCGCGAACAGAACGCCGAGGGCTTTCCGATCGAGCATGCCGCCGTCTCCCACGGAGGGACCGGGATGATACAACGCCGCGCCGCGCGCGGGGTAGGATCCGGCCACCGCCGCGTTGTATGCTGCGTTCATGGCAACGATGACCACGGGCAGCAGCGATGTCCTGATCATCGGGGGTGGCATCATCGGGCTGTCGATCGCCCGCGAGGCGGCGCGCTCGGGGCTGTCGGTGCGCCTGCTGGAGAAGGGCGCGCCGGGCGGCGAGGCTTCGTCGGCGGCGGCCGGCATGATCGGCCCGCAGCTGCACGCCGAGGCGGCCGGTCCGGCCCTGTCCCTGGCTCTTCAGAGCCGCGACCTGTACCCGGAATTCGTCGCCGCGCTGCGCGACGAGAGCGGCATCGATGCGCGGCTGACGGCACGCGGCATCCTGGTAGTGGCGCGCGACGACCGCGATGTCGAGGCGCTCCGACGGCAGGCCGACGTCCAGCGCGGTCTCGGCCTGACCGCGGAGACCATCCGCGCCGGCGACCTGGCGCGGCTCGAGCCGGCGCTGGCGGCGGATCTCGCCGGCGGGTTGCTGCTGCCGCGCGACTGGAGCCTCGACAATGTCCTGCTGCTGACCGGTCTGCACATCGCGGCGCGGCGCGCCGGGGTCGAGGTGCTCCCCGGAACCATGGTGACGCGGGTCCTGCGCGAGGGCGGGCGGGTCGCGGGCGTGGACACCGTCGGCGGCCGCTACGCTTCCGGCATGGTGGTCGTCGCTGCCGGCGCCTGGTCGGGCGCCGTCGGCGTCGACGGCGCGACGCCGCTGCGCACCCATCCGGTGCGTGGCCAGATCGCCTGTCTGCGCACCGCCGCGCCGCTGCTGACCGACGCACTGGTCAGCGAGGGTTGCTACCTGGTGCCGCGCGCCGACGGGCGCCTCCTCGTCGGCAGCACCATGGAGCGGGTCGGATTCGAACGGGCCGTGACCGCCGAGGCGATCGCCGGTCTGCTCGAGAAGGCCTTCCGGCTGGTGCCGGCGGCGCGGCAGGCGGCATTGCACTCCACCTGGGCGGGGTTCCGGCCGGCGGTCGACGATCCGCTCCCGGCGATCGGCCCGGGTCCGCTGGCGGGCCTCTATTACGCCTGCGGTCACCTGCGGGAGGGCTTGCTGCTGGCGCCGATCACCGCGCGCCTGGTGGCGCGGTTGCTGCGCGGCGACTCACCGGGGCTCGACCTCGAGCCGTTCAGCCCGATGCGGTTTCTCGGTGGAAGTTCGGCCGGCGGCGATGCGCCGGGCCGCGGAGGGGTGGCGCGCCGCGATCCGGCCTGATCAGCAGCCGCCCCCGGGCGGCGTCAGCGGGCCGGCGCCTTGCGGGCGGCTTTGCGTTCCTGCTGGGCCAGGTAATCAACCCGAAGCTTGTCGACCAGCTCGTCGCGCCGATCGTACAGCCGCTTGTGCCGGCGCGGCTTGGCGCGTGCCAGGGCGTAAGCGGTCAGCAGCGGCGCCGCGATGGTGCTGTCGGTGTAGACGACCACCGAGTCCTTCAGGAGATCCGGATCGACCTTCCCCCAGGACACCGCCTCGGCGGGCGTCGCCCCGGACAGCCCGCCGGTATCGGGCCGCGCGTCGGTGATCTGGATGAAGAAGTCGTGGCCGCGATCGGTGAGCCCGAGGATCTCCTGGATCTGCGGCTCGGTCTGCAGGGCGAAGTTCTTCGGCGAGCCGCCGCCGAACATCAGCACGCCGCTCTTGCCCTCCGACTGCTTGGCCGCGTAGACGATGCCGGCGGTCTCGTTGACGTCACGCGATACATCGATGCGCGGGCCGACGCCGCGCATGGCCAGCTCGGCGACATTCATGCCGATCGACGAGTCGCCCGGCGAGCTGACATAGCACGGCACGCCGGCGCGGTAAGCCGCCGTCAGCACGCAGCTGTCCTCGACGCCGAGCTTCTCCTCGCGCGCCGCCAGGTACTTGCCCAGCAGATAGTGCAGCTCGGCCGTCCCCATGTCCTTGCAGAATGGCTTTTCGGCCATGATGGTGCGCAGGTAATCGTCGGTGTCGAGGAGGACGTTGTAATCGAACAGGATGTCGTAGATCCGGATGACGCCCTCGCGCTTCAGCTCGGTGTCGTCCACCTCGTGCGAGCCGCGGTGCAGCGACATGCCCAGGCCGAAATGCGTGTCGTGATAGAGATTCGCGCCGGTCGAGGCGATCCAGTCGATGAAGCCGGACTTGATGAGCGGGATGATGCACGAGCGGCCGACGCCCGCAGGCGTGAGCGCCCCTGAGAGGGTGACGCCGACGGTGACCTCATCCCGCAGCATTTTCTCGGCGTAGAGCCGGCAGGCCTGCTGCAATCGTCCGCCGTTGTACGCCAGGAAGGTCTCGTCGATCAGACGATCGACGGTCATGCCGCCGCGGATCGGCTCGGGGTTGATCCTCGCGCCCGACAGATAGGATTTCTTGTGTGCCATCGCGCCTCCCGACGGGTAAGGAATTGCGAGAGCGCGCGCCCGCGCGCAATGGCGCGGATGATAACACCGAGTTTCGCGGCCGCGCAATGTCCCGCGCCGGCGGTCTCGCGCCGGCGGTCAGCGACGCGCGCGGCGTACCGCGGGCGGTTCGCGGCGGGTGAGACGCGGCCGTCAGGACGAGAACGAGCTGCCGCAGCCGCAGCTCGACTTGGCGTTCGGGTTCAGGAAGCTGAAGCCGCTCCCCTGGAGCCCGTCGCTGAAGTCGAGGGTCGTGCCGTTGAGGAACAGGTGGCTCTTGGTGTCGACGTAGATCTTGACGCCCTTCTCCTCGTAGATCTTGTCGGTCGGCGCCGCGTCCTTCTCGAAGTTGAGCTTGTACGACATCCCGGAGCAGCCGCCGCCGACGACGGCCACGCGCAGGCCGTATTCGGCGAGTCCCTCCTTCTGCATGATCGACTTGATCGCTTCGGCCGCCTTGTCGGTGACTGAGATCATCTGATTCGTCCTCCTTGTACCCCCGCGCCGGCGCTCAACGCCCCGGAGCGGGCTGCGTTGTTCGTGTGGAAGTCCCGGTGGCATAGATCGGCGACAACTCGCGCAGCCGCGTGACCGCCGCCACCACCTGATTGATGACGCGCTCGATTTCATCGTCCGTGTTGAAGCGGTGCAGCCCGAAGCGGAGCGAGGTCTGCGCCTGGTCGGGGCTGCGGCCCATGGCGCGCAGGACCGGCGATGGTTCCTTCTTCGCCGAGCTGCAGGCCGAACCCGACGACACCGCCAGGCC
>JAGYID010000106.1 GCA_018606725.1 Acidobacteriota bacterium | reverse complement strand
CGGCACCGCGATCACCGCCCAGGTGCCGGTGCATCTGACACCCGAGGCGAGCATCATCGCCGAGCGGTACCGCTGCATCTGCGGGTGTAACGATCCGCTCAATGTCTGCACCTGCTCGCAGACGCCGGGTTCGCGCGACATGAAGATGTACGTGCAGCAGCTGGTCAACGAGGACAAGACCACCCAGGAGATCGACCAGCGGATGGTGGAGAAGTACGGCGAGGCGGTCCTGTTGAGCGTCGCCGCCCCCAAACCGAGCCCCGCGCCCGCCCCTCAGCGCTCGCCCCAACGCAACTTGCGGCGCAACAACTCGTAATAGGACCGCTGCCGCGAGCGCACCATCAACACAGAGTGACGGCTCTTGCGCACCCGCACCCGGTCGCGAACTTTGAGCGGCCGGCCGACCTGCCCGTCCAGCGTCAGGTGAACCTCCGCGGCGTCGCTATCGAGGGTGATCTCGACCCGCGACGCGTCGGAGACCACCAGCGGCCGCATGCTGAGGGTATGAGGGCAGATCGGCGCGATCACCAGCGCCGCCATGTCGGGATGGATGATCGGCCCGCCGGCCGACAGCGAGTAAGCGGTCGAGCCGGTCGGGGTCGAAACGATCAGCCCGTCGGCGCGGTAGGTGGTGACGAACTGCCCGTCGATGGCGAGCCTCATGTCAATCATCCGCGCCAGGGCGCTCTTGTTGACGACCGCGTCGTTGAGGACCGACTGGCGCAGGATCGTCCGCCCGCCGCGCACGAGCGTCACGTCGAGAGTCATGCGCCGCTCCAGGACGTAACGCCCCTCGAGCACCGCGGCGACCGTCTCCTCCATCTCCCCGGGCGCCGTCTCGGCGAGGAACCCGAGGCCGCCGAGGTTCACGCCGAGGATCGGCCGCGGGGTCGCGGCGATCGACCGGGCGACGTGCAGCAGCGTCCCGTCGCCTCCGAAGACGATGTACAGATCGGCGGGGCGCGCCGGGCCCCCGAGCGCCCGTCCCTTCGCGCGTCGCCCGAGGGCGCGGGCCGTGCCGGGGTCGAAGCCGAGCGCGACGCCGCGGCGCTCGATGAACCGGGCGCAACGCCGGGCGGCGCGTTGCGCCTCGGCGTGGCCCCGCTTGGCGATGATGCTGACGCTCGCGATGGCGCGTGGGCGGTCGCGATCAGCCATGGACGGCCTCCTCCAGGAGGCGAAGCAGCCCCGGATCGTCCGGGCTCTCATCCATCGGGCTCTCCTCAATGAACAGCCGCAGGAAGAATTCGCGGTTCCCCTCGGCGCCCGGCAGCGGCGAGGCGCAGGCGGCGCGCACCTCCAGGACGGCGTCCCGGGCCGCGGCGGCCACCGCCCGCAGGGCCGACAGGTGCAGGGCCGGGTCGCGGACGATGCCGCCGGCGCCGACCTCGCCGCGCCCCACCTCGAACTGCGGCTTCACGAGCGCGATGATCTGTCCTCCGGGCCCCAGCAGCGGCGGCAGACGCGGCAGGATCAGCCGCAGGGAGATGAAGCTGACGTCGACGACCGCCAGGTCGACCGGCCCGGGCAGGTCGGCCGGCGACAGGTCGCGCGCGTTGCGCCCCTCCAGGACGACGACGCGCGGATCGGTGCGCAGCGACCAGTCGAGCTGGCCCTTCCCGACGTCGAGAGCATAAACCGTCCGGGCCCCGCGACGCAGCAGGCAGTCGGTGAAGCCGCCGGTGGACGAGCCGACGTCGAGGGCCACCACCCCCTCGACGTTGATCGCGAACCGGTCCAGGGCGCCGGCCAGCTTGACCCCGCCCCGGCCGACATACGGATGATCCGGCCCGGCCAGCCGCACCTCGGCGTCGCCCGCCACCAGCGTCCCGGCCTTCGGGCTCGGCAGGCCGTCGACCCGCACCGCGCCGGCGAGGATCAGCGCCTGGGCGCGCTCGCGGCTCCTGGCCAGCCCGCGCTCCACCAGCAGGCGGTCGAGGCGGAGCCGGCGGACGCGGGCGACGGGCATCTGAACCATCCTCAGCGGACTCGCGTGACGACGAAACGGGCGATCGCTTCGAGCTCGGCGCCGCGCCGGCCGAGCGGCGCGATGGCGCGGATCGCCTGGTCGATGGCGCTTTCGGCCAGCCGCCGTGACGCCTGGACCCCGAGCAGCCCCGGGAAGGTCGCCTTGCGGGCGGCGGCGTCCTTGCCGGCCGCCTTGCCGAGGCTCCGGGTGGTGCCCTCGCGGTCGAGGATGTCGTCGACGATCTGGAACGCCAGGCCGATCCGATCGCCGTAGCGCCGCAATGCCGCGATCCGGCGCGGCATCGCGCCGGCGAGGACGCCGCCGATCTGCACCGAGGCGCTGATCAACGCGCCGGTCTTGCCGCGATGGATGCGGCGCAGGCGCGCGGCGCCGTACGGCCGGCCCTCGGCCTCGAGGTCCATGACCTGCCCGCCGATCATCCCGGTCACGCCGGCGGCGCGGGCCAGCAGGGTGATGGCCCGCAGCCGCCGCGGGGCGCTGGCGGCGCCGCGCGGGTGCGTCGCCGCCACCTCGAAGGCGTGCGTCAGCAGCGCATCGCCGGCCAGGATCGCCATCGCCTCCCCGAAGACGCGGTGGCTGGTGGCCCGGCCGCGCCGCAGATCGTCGTCATCCAGGGCCGGCAGGTCGTCGTGGATCAGCGAATAGGTGTGAATCATCTCGATCGCCGCGGCGGCCGGCAGCACGTCGGCGAGCCGGCCGCCCAGGGCCCGGCAGGCGGCAATCGCCAGCACCGGCCGCAGCCGTTTGCCGCCGGGGAACAGGGAGTAGAGCATCGCCCGGCGCACGGTCGGCGGGACGCTGCCCGGGCGCGGCAGGTAACGCCGCAGAGCGCGGTCGGCCAGGCGGCTGTCGCGGTGGAAGGCGGGTGGCGTCATGAACGGTCGGGGGTCTCGTCGCCGGAGGGGTCCTCCGGCTCCTCGTCCGATGGATCCTCCGGCTCGCGCATCGGCACCGTCCGGAGGTCCCCCTGCGCGCCGCGGGTGAGCACTTCGATCTTGCGCTGCGCCTCCTCCAGCCTGCCGGCGCACTGCCGGGTCAGCGACACCCCCTCCTCGAACAGGCGCAGCGATTCCTCCAGCGGCAGATCGCCGTCCTCGAGGTCCTTGACGATCGCCTCGAGCCGCGCCAGCGCCTGCTCGAACGCCGGCGTCCTGGATGCCTTCCTACCGGTCGCCATCATCCACCTCCGTCACGCTGCAGCCGAGGCTGCCGCGATGCAGCCGCACCCGCACGGCGGCGCCGGCGGCCACGGTCGTCGCGTCTTTCAGGATCGGCCCGTCGGGGGCCAGGCGGCAGATGGCGTAGCCGCGCGCCAGCACCGCCAGCGGCGACAGCGCCTGCAGGCGGGCGCCGCCCGAGCCCACGGCGCCCCGCCACGCCTCGAGCCGGGCGTTGATCGCCGCCGCCAGCAGCCGCCCCAGCGAGTCGGTCGCGACGCGGCGGGCGTGGAGCGTCTCCAGCAGCCGCTTCGGCGTCATCCGCTCGGCGAGGAGCTCGAGCCGGTGGGCGGAGCGGGAGACGCGTCGCTCCAGGTGGGAGCGCAGCCGCCAGGCGAGCTCGTCGGAGCGCAGGATGGCGGTGCGGATGCGGCCGCGGACCAGCTCCAGGGCACGTTCGGCGCCGATCCCGGTCAGCGCCCCGCGCAGGCGCGCGACGCGCAGGGACGCGGCCGCCTGGAGCCGGACGCGCAGCCCCGCCAGCCGCTCGCCGAGCTCCCGCCGCGAGCGCGCCACCATCTCGGCGGCCGCCGAGGGCGTCGGGGCGCGCAGGTCGGCGGCGAGGTCGGTGAGGGTCACATCCACCTCGTGGCCGATGGCGGAGATCACCGGGATCGCCGAGGCGGCGACGGCGCGGACGACGATCTCCTCGTTGAACGCCCACAGGTCCTCGAGGGAGCCGCCGCCGCGCCCCACGATCAGGACGTCCACGGTGCCGTCCCGGTTCAGGTCGCCGATCGCCTGCGCGATCTCGGCGGCGGCCCCCTCGCCCTGGACGCGCGCCGGCGCGATCAGGATCGACAGCCCGGCGACGCGACGCTTCAGCACGCGCAGGATGTCGCGCAGGGCGGCGCTGGACAGCGAGGCGACGACGCCGACGCGGCGGGGCAGCAGGGGGAGCGGGCGCTTGCGGGCCGCGTCGAACAGTCCCTCGGCCAGCAGGCGCGCCTTGAGCTGCTCGAGGGCGAGCTGCAGGGCGCCCAGACCGGCCGGCTGCATGGTTTCGACGATCAGCTGGTACGTGCCGCGCGGGGCGTACAGGCTGACCCGGCCGCGCGCCAGGACCTTGAGACCGTCCTCGGGGCGGAACGGCACGGACAGGGCGCTGCCGCGGAACAGCACGGCGGCGATCTGGGCGGCGTCGTCCTTGAGGGTGAAATAGGTGTGCCCCGACGGGTAGCGGCGCAGGTTGCTGATCTCCCCCTCCACCCAGACGGCGGGGAAGCTCCCCTCGAGGATCTCCTGGGCCAGGGCGTTCAGCTCGCTGACGGTCAGGACGGCGCCGTCGTCACGCGGACCGGGGCCTCCGGCGGGAGTGGCGCGGGCGGCCGCCCGGGGATCAAGACGTCCGGGCATCGTCCGCCTCCGCGTCGCTCGCGTCGCGCAACTGCACCCGCTCGATGGTCCGCGCCCGGCCGCTGGCGTCGTCGACCTCCACCAGGACGCCGCACAGCCGCGTGTCGCGTCGCGCGATCGAGAAGCGCACCGGCATGCCGGTCAGGAATTTTCGCAGCGCCAGCTGCTTGTCGATGCCGATCACCGAGTCATAGGGCCCGGTCATGCCGAGGTCGGTGATGTAGGCGGTGCCGCCGGGCAGGACCCGCTCGTCGGCGGTCTGCACGTGGGTGTGCGTGCCGACCACGGCGCTGACCCGGCCGTCGAGGTGCCATCCCATCGCCGACTTCTCCGACGTCGCCTCGGCGTGCATGTCGACCAGGATGACGCGCGCCCGCTCGCGCAGCCGGGGGAGCGCCGCGTCGATCACCCGGAACGGGTCGTCGCACGGGGGCATGAACACCCGGCCCATCAGGTTGACGACCGCCACCGGCACGCCCCCCGGCGTGGCGCCGATCCAGGCGCCCACGCCGGGTGTCCCGTCCGGGTAGTTGAGCGGCCGCAGCAGGCGCGGCTGGCCGGCCAGGTATCCGAGGATCTCGGCCTTGTCCCAGATGTGGTTGCCGGAGGTCATGCAGTCGACGCCGCACTCCAGCAGCTCCTCGCTCAGGTCCGGGGTGACGCCGAAGCCATCGGCGGCGTTCTCGACGTTCGCCACGGTCAGGTCGACCTGGCGCGAGGCGATGAGCCGCGGCAGATGCTCGCGCAGGGCGCGCCGCCCCGGGCGGCCGTTGACATCTCCGATCAGCAATATGCGCACGCGTTCCTCGCCCGTCCTTCGATCGAGATCGCCTCAGGTCGCGTAATCGACGGCGCGGGTCTCGCGGATGACGCTCACCTTGACGCTTCCGGGGAACTGCACTTCCTTGCGGATGCGCGCCGTGATGTCGCGCGACAGCCACACCACGTCGTCGTCGCTCACCTGCCCGGCCTCGACCAGGACCCGCAGCTCCTTACCGGAGCGGATGGCGAACGCGCGGCTGACCCCCTTGAATGAGGCGGCGACCTCCTCGAGGCGCTGCAGCCGCTCGATGAACGCCTCGGTCTTGTCGTCGCGCTCGCCCGGGCGGTTGACGACCGCCCGTTCGGCGACCCGCAGCAGGGCCGCGTCGAGCGACGGCTCCGCGTCGTCCTCGTGCAGGGCGCGGATGGCCTGGGCGACGCGCGGCGACTCGCCGCAGCGGGACGCCAGATCGGCGCTGACCAGGAGCGCATTCTGCGCCGCTCCGTCGCCCTCCTCGGCGCGGCCGATCTCGTGCAGCAGGCCGGCGCGCCGCACCGTCTCGGACGACACGCCGAGATCGGTGGCGAGGGCCGACGCCAGCCGGGCGACCTCGAGTGAGTGCGCCAGGAGGTTGTAGCCGAGCACGACCCGGTAGCGCAGCTTGCCCAGCAGGCGCGTCAGGCGCGGGTGCAGGCCGGTCAGGCCGAGGTCGAAGGCAGCCGCCTCGCCCGTCGACTCCAACGAGGACTCCATGTCGGCGCGGGCCCTCTCGACCGTCTCCTCGATGCGCGCCGGGTGAATGCGGCCGTCCTCGATCAGCCGCTCGATGGCGGCGGCGGCCACCGCGCGCCGGTACGAGTCGAAGCTCGACAGGGTGATGATCTGCGGCGTGCTGTCGACGATCAGATCCACGCCGGTGGCCATCTCGATGGCGCGGATGTTGCGGCCCTCGCGGCCAATGATCCGCCCCTTCATGTCGTCGTTCGGCAGGCGGATGACGGTCGTGACGTTGTCGACCAGCGTCCCTTCGGGCAGCCGCTGCAGGGCTTCCGCCACCAGCCGCCGGGCGCGCTCCTCGGCCTGCTCGCGGGCCTCCTCCTCGATCCGCCGGACGAGCTGCACCGCCTCCTGGCGCGCCTCGGTCTCGACCTCGCGCAGGATCTCCCGCCGGGCCTGCGCCGCCGTGGTGCCGGCCAGGCGCTCCAGCCGCTGCCGCGCCTCCTGCGTGAGCGCCGCGGCGTCGCGCTCGCGATCCGCGGCGGCCGTTTCGCGCTCCTTCACCCTCGCCTCGCGCTCGTCGATCTCCTGCTGCTTCTGCGCCAGGAGCTGCTGCCTGCGGCCCAGGTTGCGCTCCTGCTCCCGCGCCCGTTCCTCCTGCTCCTGGATCTGCTGGCGGCGCTTGCGGGCCTCTGACTCGGAGTGGGCCTCGGCGGCGGCGCGCCTCTCCTGAGCCTCGAGATCGGCCTCTTTCAGCCGAATCTCCGCCCGGTTCTCGGCCTCCTGCACGATCCGGTCGGCGCGCTCGCGGGCGCGCGCCAGGGACTCGCGGACGACGCGGCGGAGCACCGCCGCTGCCGCGGCTGCGGTCAGGACGATCGCGACGATGGTCAGCCAGAGTGCCGTCATCTCACCGCCTCAGGCGGGGCCTCGCGACGGAGGTTGAAGAGGGGATCGACCGGGTGTCGGACGGGGAGGACGTCTTTGAAACGATGAACCCCCGCTCGGCCGTGAGGAAGGATCTATTTGAACCTTGCGCACCAGCGTGGGAGCCCTGCCGTCGCTTCAGGCTTCCCCGTCACCGGGGAAGCTCACCGCGATCGGACTTCGGACCCCCGTTCAAATAGTGTTGGCTCAAAGTCGCCCTTCCAACACGAAACCTCGCAGGGGACAATCGCATCGTACGCATTCACCCCTGCCAGGTCAAGCCACCTGAAAGCCTCGCCCGTCAAGCCTCTGCGAAGCACCGCTCCAGCATGTCGATCAGCCGCGCCAGGCGCTCGCCGCCGCCCGGGACCATGCCGACTTCCGGGCCGCGACCGGCGCGCGCCTCGTCGGCGATGTTCAGGGCGGCGAGGATCGCCACCTTGAGCGAGTCGACTGTCGAGGTCGATTCCGACACCTCGCGCATTTTCCGGTCCACGTAACCCGCCAGATCGCTCAGGTCATCGGATGTGCCGGCGCCGCGCAAGTTGTACGACTGACCGAAGATCTCGACCTGCACCAGTTGTCCCGGTTTCGGTTCCATGGCGCTCCTCCGCGCGTCGGTCAGTGGTCGGAACGCGCCTCGGCCGCGCCCTCGTCGAGCGCGGCCATGATCTCCAGCATCCGATCGACGCGGCCGCGAATCGACTGGCGCTCCTCGCGCAGCAGATCGAGCTGCTCGGTGGCGTCGGCCAGCGCCGCGCGCTCGCGATCGAAGGCCTCGGTCGTCTGCCTGGCCGCCGCCAGCGCGGTTTCCGTCTCCCGCAGGCGGGCCTGGAGCGCGTCACGCTCCTTGCGCAGGCCGCGGATCATCTCCGTCGCCTTGATCACCCTCTGCTCGAGGAGATCGAGCTGCTGCAGATCGACCATCACCCGCTTGCCCGACCCCGGATCGACCTTACGGCTCATCCGTTCGCCCCTCCTTCGCGTCCGCGCATCCGCGCGTCGTGTGTCCGTTCGAGCGCCAGCACGATCGCCTCCATCGCCGCCTGCACCTCCGTCGAGGTCAGGGTCCGCTCCGGGTGCTGGAAGACGATCTGCAGCGCCAGGCTCGTCCGTCCTTCCGGGACCCCCGGACCGCGGTACAGGTCGAAGGCCTCGATCTCGGAAACCGGCAGCGGGCAGGCGGCGCGAATCGTCGTCTCGATCGCCTCGAAGCCGACCCCCGCGCCGACCAGCAGCGCCAGATCCCGGCGCACCGCCGGGGTGCGCGGCAGGGGCCGGAAGCGCCGCACCGGCCGCCCGCCCGCCAGCAGCGTCTCGAGGTCCGCTTCGCCGCCGAAGACCGGCCGGTCGATGCCATAACGCTCGAGCACCCGCCGGTCGAACTCCCCGAAGACGCCGAATGGCCGGCCATCGCGGCGGGCCCGCATGGCCCGCCCCTCGGCCAGCCAGGGGATTCTATCCGAAGAGAAGGCGAGGGCGGTAACCCCCGCCCGCTCGGCGAAACTCTCGAGCGCGCCGCGGGCGTCGAACAGGTCGGCGTCGCGGCGCGGCAGGCTCCAGTGGACCGGCAGGCCGCGGCCGGCCGCGACCCAGGCGATGGAGCGACGCTCCTCGGGCCGCCCGGCGGCGCGCGCGGCGAACACCGTGCCGATCTCGAACAGGAAACAGCCGGGCAGACCATGGTTGAGGTTGTGCGCCACGTTGCGCAGCAGCCCGGGGCACAGGCTGGACCGCAGGCTGGAGGCCGGCGACTGCAGGGGATTCTCGATCACCGGCGGATCCTCGGCGCCGAACAGGCGGCAGTCCTCCGGCTCGACCATGTCGTAGTTCATCGCCTCGCTGTAGCCGGCGGCGAGCAGCGAGGCGCGAAGCGATTCGAGCGCGGCGTCGCCCGGCGGGCGGCCGCCGCCGGCGGAGTCGCCGGTCTGCGGCAGGGCGGAGGGTACGGCGTCGTAGCCGCGATGCCGGGCCACCTCCTCGATCAGGTCCGCCTCGCGCTCGATATCGCGCCGGAACGACGGCACCGTCACCTCCCACGCGGCGCCGGCCGCGGTGACGCGGAAGTGGCGCCGTTCGAGGGCCTCGCGCATCATCGCGTCGGGGAGGACCGCAGCAGTCTCGGGGTGCAGTCCGAGCAGGGTCCGGGCCCGCGCCGGGCGGAAGGTGACGATGACCGGGGGAGCGGGCCGCGGCCGCACATCGAGGGCCGGGTCGGTGACCGCGCCGCCGGCGGTCTCGGCGATCAGGCGCGCCGCCCGGTCGAGTGCGGTGACCGTGCCGTCCGGATCGGCGCCGCGTTCGAACCGATGCGAGGCGTCGGTGCGCAGCCCGAGCGCGCGGGCGGTGCGGCGCACCGACACCGGATCGAACCAGGCGCTCTCGAGCAGGATGTTGCGCGTGCCGTCGCCGATCTCGCTGTCGCCGCCGCCCATGATGCCGGCCAGCGCCACCGGTCGCGATCCGTCGGCGATCACCAGCATGTCGGCCGCCAGGGCCCGTCGGACCCCGTCGAGGGTGACCAGGATTTCGCCGGGCCGGGCCCGGCGCACGATGATGCGGCGCCCCTGGAGTTTCTCGAGATCGAAGGCGTGCAGCGGCTGCCCGAGCTCCCACAGCACGAAGTTGGTGATATCGACGATGTTGTTGATCGGTCGCGCCCCGATCGACTCGAGGCGCCGGCGCAGCCAGTCGGGAGAGTGGGCCACCCGGACGCCGAGGACGCAACGGGTCGCATAGCGAGCACAGAGGTCCGGCGCATCGATGGTGACGCTGGCGACCTCGAGGGTGGGGCGGCCCCCCCCGGCGACGGCCGTCTCCGGCCGGCGCAGCGGCGCGCCGGTCAGGGCGGCGTATTCGCGCGCCAGACCGAGATGGCTCATGCAGTCCGGTCGGTTGGCGAAGATGTCGAAGTCGTACACCGAGTCACCCCTCGCGCCAGCGTCCGGATCCGGCTCGAGCCCGTCGAGCGGCAGACCGGCGGCGGTGAGTCGCGCTCCCACTGCAGCGGGCGGCTCCTCGATGGTGACGTACTGGCGGAGCCAGTCGTGACTGAACTTCATCGGTCCTCCCGGTTCCAAGGCGCGCGGCCCGGCCGAATACCCGGACCGGCTCCTAGGCCGGAAATTGGGTCAGGAAGCGCAGATCGTTCTCGTAGAACAGCCGGATGTCGTCGATGCCGTGCTTCAGCATGGCGATCCGCTCGATCCCCAGCCCGAAGGCGAACCCCGTGTAGCGCTCCGGGTCGTACCCGACCCTCTCGAACACCGCCGGGTGCACCATGCCGGCGCCGCCCATCTCGATGAAGCCGGTTCCCTTGCAGGCCCGGCAGCCGGCGCCGCCGCAGAAGATGCAGGAGATGTCGTACTCGGCGCCCGGCTCGACGAAGGGGAAGTACGACGGCCGCAGTCGCACCCGGAGCTCGCGCTCGAACACCTTGCTGCAGAAGCGCTCGAGAGTGCCCTTCAGGTGGGCGAAGCTGATTCCTTCGTCGACCACCAGTCCCTCGACCTGGTGGAACACCGGCGAGTGGGTGAGGTCAGGCGCATCGCGGCGGAACACCCGGCCGAGCGCCACCATCTTGATCGGCGGCCGGCGCTTCTCCATGGTGCGGATCTGCACCGGCGAGGTGTGGGTGCGC
>JAGYID010000105.1 GCA_018606725.1 Acidobacteriota bacterium | reverse complement strand
TCGAAGACGCTGACCTCGGGCGTGTCGCTGGAAATCCGCCTCGACCCCGACCTGCCGGCGGTCGAGGCCGATGTGTCGCAGATCAAGCAGGCGCTGATGAACCTGGCGGTGAACGCCTTCGAGGCGATGCCCGACGGCGGGCGGATCGTCTTCGAGACGCGCCTGGCGCACCTCGACGAGCGATTCGTCCGCAACGCGCCGGATCTGCAGGCAGGGGACTACGTCGAGATCGTCGTCGACGACACCGGCGTCGGGATGCCGCCCGAAGTCCTCGACCGAGCCTTCGAGCCGTTCTTCACCACCAAGGGGGAGCGGCGCGGCTCCGGGCTCGGGCTCGCGGCGGTGTACGGCATCGTCAAGAATCACCGCGGCCACGTCGCCCTCAAGAGCACGCCGGGTCTCGGCACCACCGTGCGGATCTACCTGCCGACGGCCGGTCTGCCGCCGCCACGACAGGCCGTTGCAGAGCCGGCCGGCGCCGCCGCGGCCCCGGCGGGCGCCGCCGCCGCGCCGGTCGTGACGTCGCCGATCGTCGAAATTCACCATGCCGAGCCGCCGCCGCTCGACCGGCGCCGCACCGACCGGGAGGAACCCCGCGAGCCCGAGCCGCCTTCCCTGGAGCCGGAGCGATTTCTCCA
This sequence comes from Acidobacteriota bacterium, assembly GCA_018606725.1. Classification (GTDB taxonomy): domain Bacteria; phylum Acidobacteriota; class Polarisedimenticolia; order Gp22-AA2; family Gp22-AA2; genus JAGYID01. The sequence goes on along the minus strand of JAGYID010000105.1, from coordinate 10,904 downwards.
CGACCGCGGGACCGGCGACGACTATCGCCGGTCGGCGTCGGAGCCGCCGGACGCGGCGCCGCCGCCGGGGGTGCGTCAGGACGAGACGGCCCCGTCGCGCGACCCGGGGAAGGCGATCGGACGGATCCTGGTGGTCGATGACGAGCCGACGATCCGGGAGATGGCGCGCGACATCCTGGCGTCGAAGGGGTACGAGGTCCTGCTGGCGCAGGACGGCGTCGAGGCGCTGGAGATCTACCGGAAGAACTGGGGCCGCATCGGGCTGGTACTGCTCGACATGATCATGCCCCGGATGGGCGGCCTGGAGACTTTCCGGCGCCTGCTCGGCATGGATCGCACCGCGCGCATCGTCCTGTGCTCCGGATACTCGGAGGGCGACAACGCCCAGCAGGCGGTCCGCGAGGGGGCGCTCGGCCTGCTGTCGAAGCCGTTCACGCTCACCGAGCTGCTCGCCTGGGTCGACCGGGCGCAGGGCCGCCCCGGTCCCGCCGGCCGGTCCTGAGGCTGATCGGCGGTGCTATACTGCGCCGCGTGGCGACGCTGAACTACTACCACAAACCGACGTGAACCTCCTGCCGCAAAGCAAAAGGTCTTTTGCTTAAGAAGGGGGCCGCGCTCGTCGAACGGGATCTCGGGAAAAAGCCGCTCTCCGAGGCCGAGCTCGCAGCCCTGTTCGGCGACCGCGACCCGCGCGACTTTCTCAACCCCAGGAACGAGCTCTACAGAAAGATGAAGATGAAGGAGCGCCCGCCGTCGCCCGCCGAGACGATCCGGCTGATGGCGAAGGAGCCGAACCTGATCCGCCGGCCGCTCGTGGTGCGCGGCCGCGAGATGGTCATCGGCTACGACGAAGCGGCGCTCGCCCGCCTGGCCCGCTGAAGCCGAATACCCGGGCCGGCTCCTGGAACCCCGACCGGCTCCCGGTCGGCTTCATTTCCAGTCGAAGTCCTGCGACCTGGAACCATGCGTCCTCCTCCCTGTCTCACCGGTTGATTGCCACGAACCTGCGAGCCGACTATGCTGCGCAGGTTACCGGAGGAGGATCGATGCGAGCAACGGCACGGCGGACTTTGGGCGTTTTCTCCATCATCCTGGCGGCCTCCGTCGCTGCGGCGGGCACGGGGGCGCCCCGACCGGCCGCGGCCGGGCTCGAAGACGGTGGCGGGGCGCGGCTGACGATCTACAACCAGGAGTTCGCCCTGGTGAAGGACAGCCTCGCCCTGAAGCTGAAGGAAGGGGTCAACGAGGTGCGCGCCACCGACGTGACGGCGCTGGTCGAGCCGGACTCGGTGGTGCTGCGCGACGCGCGCGGCGGCTCCGGCCTGCGCATCCTGGAGCAGAACTACATCAACGACCCGCTCAGCCAGGGGGCGCTGCTGCGCCAATACGAGGGGAAGACGGTGAGCTTCCGCCTGCCGTGCCGCGACGACAAGTGCCTGGACCGCGGCGACGACGGACGGCTGATCACCGGCAAGGTGATCCGCAGCGGCTACGTCCCCCCCGACGCACGCGGCGGCTACCAGGAGACCACGCCGATCATCGAGGTCAACGGCACGCTGCGTTTCTCGCTGCCGGGGGAGCCGGTCTTCGATGCCCTGGCCGACGACGCCATCCTGAAGCCGACGCTTCTGTGGCAGCTGTGGACCGACCGGGCAGGGGACCGCCAGGTCGACCTGTCGTACCTCACGGGCGGGATGCGCTGGCAGGCGACCTACAATCTGGTGCTGCCGGAGAAGGGGGATCGGTTCGACCTGGTCGGCTGGGTGACGCTCGAGAACAACAGCGGCACCGAGTTTCCCAACGCCCATATCAGGTTGATGGCGGGGGACGTCAGCAAGGTGCAGCAGCCCGGGGCCCGGATGGATTACGCCAAGGCGCGGGTCGCCATGGAGGCCGGGATTGCCCCGGGGCCGCAGGTGACCGAGAAGAGTTTCGACGAGTACCACCTCTACACCCTGCAGCGGCCGACGACGCTTCGCAACCTTGAAACCAAGCTGGTCGAGTTCACCCGCGCCACCGGCGTGCCGTCGACCCGGCTGTACGTTTACGACGGGGCGCAGATCCCGGACTACGGTCCCTACGCCGCGCCGTCCATGCTGCAGAGCCCCGAATACGGCACCCAGAGCAACACCAAGGTCTACGCGATGCTGGAGTTCATGAACGACAAGGCGTCGGGGCTGGGGCTGGCGCTGCCGCGCGGCACCATGAAGCTGTACCGGCTCGACACCGATGGCTCGCAGGAGTTCGTCGGCGAGAACGTCATCGACCACACGCCCGAGAACGAGAAGGTCCGGCTGTACACCGGCAATGCCTTCGACCTGGTGGGGGAGCGCCGGCAGACCGACTTCCGCGTCGACACCGCCGGCCGCTCGGCCGACGAGTCGGTCGAGATCAAACTGCGCAACCGCAAGAAAGAGCCGGTCGAGATCCGCGTCGTCGAGCACCTGTACCGCTGGGTGCAGTGGAAGATCGCCGCCTCGTCCGTGCCGTACGCCAAGACCGACGCGAAGACGATCGAGTTCCGCGTCAACGTCCCGGCCGACGCGCAGCAGATCGTCACCTATCGGGTTCACTACACCTGGTGAGGCGTGGCGTCGGCCGCTGCGTCTCCCAGATCGACCGACGCTCAGTAGGTCTCGCGCGGCGGCAGGGCGCGCGCCGCGTCGAGCCAGCGGCGCACCGGCGGATGGGCCAAGACTCCCTGAAGATAGGCCGCCGCCTTCGGCGTCTTCGCCGTCGGCACCTTGAAGGAGGTCAGCCGGACGACCGCCGGGGCGTACATGACATCGGCGGCGCCGAAGGGGCCGAACAGGAACGGCCCGCCGGCGTTCGGGCGCGCCAGCGCGGTCTCGAACAGGCCGAGCATCTCGCCCGCCTCGGCCAGCGCCTCCGGCGTCGCCGGCGGCGGCTGCGGCAGGAAACACAGGTTGAACGACATCGACTCGCGCAGCTTCATGAAGCCGGAGTGCATGGCGGCGGCCAGCCAGCGGGCGTGGGCGCGCTGCCGACGGTCGGCCGGCCACAGCGGCAGATGCTTCGGGGCCGGGAAGGCCTCCTCGAGGTACTCGATGATCGCCAGCGAGTCGGGGACGACCAGATCGCCGTGATGCAGCACCGGCACCCGCCCGGTCGGCGACACCTGGCGGCGCCGGACGCGGTCCTTGTCGCTGCGCAGTTCGATGGTGCGCTCCTCGAAGCGCAGCTCCTTGGCGTGCAGCGCCAGCCAGGCGCGCATCGACCAGGAGGAGATGTTCTTCTCGCCGACGTACAGGACCAGCTCTTCGCTCATGAGACCTCCCCGCGCGCTGCGTCGCGCGCCGCCTAGGGGCCCGGCCGAATACTCGGACAGGCTCCTAATCCTCGTCCCAGGGGGTCAGGTTCCAGGCGCGCCGCACCAGCACCCCCTCCCGCCCGTCGCGGGCGCCGCTCTCGTAGATCAGCAGCGAGGCGTTCTTCACCTCGTCCTGGCGGTCGAGCTCGAGGACGTCCTTCTCCTCCATCCGCTCCAGCAGCCGCCGGAACAGCAGGACGACGACGGAGTGGGTGATGACCAGGACGCGCCGGCCGGAGTACTCGCGCACCAGCGTCCCCAGGAACGATTGTAATCGGAGGTTGACGTCCGGGTACGACTCGCCCCCGGGCGGCCGGAAATAGTATTTGCCGAGCTTCTTCTTGCGGGCCATCTCGCCCGGGTACAGCTCGTCCATGCCGTGCTTGGTGAGGCCCTCGAGGATGCCGAACTCCTTCTCGCGGACCCGCTCCTCGATCAGCAGGCGCGGCGCGTCGCGCAGGTCGCGGACCACTTCCTCGGCGGTCTCACGGGTGCGCCGGTAGGGGGAGACGCACACCACTTCGAACGGGCCGAGCCCGTTCAGGTAGCGCCCGACGGCGCGCGCCTGCCGGCGTCCCTTGTCGGTCAGGGCGACGTCGACATCGCGGCCGGTCAGCCCGATGCTGGTCTCCTTCGAGCCGCTGGTCCGGAGGTATTCGCGGCGCAGGTTCGCCTCGCTCTCGGCGTGCCGCATGATGACGAGGCGCGACGGCCACTTGCTCGCAGCCACCTTGTTCATGATGGGAGATTCTACATCGGATAGAATCGCCGCTTCGCATGAGCGCCACCCCGGACCGCGCCGCCTCCCGCCACGCCTTCCTGGTCACCCTGAACTTCGCCGCCGTGTACACGCTGTGGGGGTCGACCTATCTCGCCATCCGCATGGGGGTGGAGGACATGCCGCCGGCCCTGATGGCCGGGGTGCGGTTCCTGATCGCCGGGGCGATCCTGTTCGCCTGGGTGCTGTGGCGACGCGTGCCGCTGCCGCCGCGCGCCATGCTGGGCCCGATCGCGGTGACCGGCCTGCTGCTGCTGTTCGGCGGCAACGGCCTGGTCACCTACGCCGAGATGACGGTCGCCTCCGGAATGGCGGCGGTGATCATCGCCAACCTGCCGTTCTTCCTCGCCGGGCTGGAGGCGTTGCGCAAGGACGGCGAGCGGCTGTCGGCGCTGGGGGTGCTCGGGCTGCTGATCGGCTTCGCCGGCATGCTCATCCTGATGTGGCCAAAGCTGACCGCGCCGGAGTCCCGCCACCTGGACTCGTTCAAGGGCGAGCTGGCGCTGCTGGGCGCCAACCTCACCTGGGCGGTCGGATCGATCTACTCGAAGCACCGGGTCAAAGGGGTGGCCCCGCTGATGGCGGTGGCGCTGGAGATGCTGATCGCCGGCGCGGCGCTGACCGCGGCAGGGCTGGCGCTGGGCGAAGCCCCGAGGTTCCATGTCACCCCGCGGGGCGCGCTGGCGGTCGGCTGGCTGATCGTCGCCGGGTCGCTGTGCGGCTACTCGGCCTACATCTGGCTGCTGCACCACGTGCCGGCCGCCAAGGTGTCGACCTATGCCTATGTCAATCCGGTCATCGCCGTGCTGCTCGGCTGGCTGGTACTCGACGAGTCGCTCGACTGGCGGATGGGGCTGGGGACGGCGGTAATCCTGGGGGGCGTGGCGGCCGTCAACGTCGCCAAGGTGCGGATCGGGGGGCGTTCGTGATCGGCCCGTGCCGCGAAGCCCGCTCGGGCTGCGCGTCGGTCCCGCGGCGGCACGGAAGGTTGACTCGCTGGTCGACTGCGCCCTCCGGCCCCGCGGAACCGATCAGGGCCGCGTGAGCGACCCTGCACGCAATCTGGGGCGCCGCCGCGCCTTCGTCCAGCACTGTTTTGGAGATCGCCGGCACCAGACTTGAATAGCGCCGGCGCCGGACCTAAAAAATCACCGGCCTCAAAAGTGAAATGCCGGGCCGTTGACGGCCGGAGCCCCGATGCAGGAAGACGCGACAGTCCCCGAGGCGCCGGATGTCCCTGCGCCTCTTTCCCGCCGCCTGCGGCTGGGGCTCCTGCGCGGCGCGGGCCCGCCTGCTGCGCGGTCGCCTTCCGCGGCCCTGAGCCGGGGCCGGCCCCCGCGCGGCGTAGGGGAAAACCCGCGTTGCGGGTGGCATCGCCGGCGTCGGATCCCTATATTCCCCACGCCATGCCGACGAGTCGATCAAAGCCCGCACCGGACGGGTGGGGGGAGCCGGCCACACCCGGAGCCGCCCCGGCGCCGGAGATCGATGACCCGGGCGCGCCGCCCGGCCGCCGGCGCACCGACCTGATCGTCGGCGCCAGCCCGGTGATGGGCCGCATCCTCGAGATGGTCGCGGTCGCGGCCCGCACCGAAATCCCGGTCCTGATCCTCGGCGAGAGCGGCACCGGCAAGGAGCTGGTGGCGCGGGCCGTCCACTACACCGGCGGCCGCGCCGCGCGGCCGTTCATCACCGTCAACTGCGGCGCCATCCCCGAGACGCTCATGGAGGACGAGCTGTTCGGGCACGTGCGCGGCGCCTTCACCGGGGCCGCCTCGGACAAGCGGGGCGTGTTCGAGGAAGCGGAGGGCGGCACGCTGTTCCTGGACGAGATCGGCGAGCTGTATCCGTCCTGCCAGGTGAAGCTGCTGCGCGTCCTGCAGGAGCAGGAAGTCCGGCGGCTCGGCGACACCCGCAGCCGCAAGGTCAACGTGCGGGTGATCGCCGCCACCAACCGCGATCTGGGCCGCGACATGGCCGACAAGCGGTTCCGCGAAGATCTGTTCCACCGCATCAGCGTCCTGCCGGTCACCATGCCGCCGCTGCGGGAGCGGCGCGAGGACCTGCCGCTGCTGGTCGATCACTTCCTGCGCCGCTTCAACCGCGAGCTGGGCCGCTCCATCCGTGGCTTCACGCCGCGGGCGATCGAGCGCCTGAAGGCCCACCCCTGGCCGGGGAACGTCCGCGAGCTGGAGAACCGGGTCAAGCAGGCGATGGTCATGGCCAAGAGCGAGGTGGTCGACGTCGACGCCCTGGCGCTGTTCTCCGGCTCGGCCGGCGGTGGTGAATTCCCCACGTTCCGCAAGGCCAAGGCCGAGTTCGAGCGCAACTATGTCATCCAGGTCCTGCAGGCGTGCGGTGGCAAGGTGGCCGCCGCGGCCCGCCTGGCCGGCAAGGATCGCAAGGACTTCTACGACCTGATGAAGAAACATCAGGTCGATCCGGCCGGCTACCGCACCTAGAAATCGGCGCCCGCCGGACCCGGGATCCAGCCCCCGCATGTAGGTCGTTCGCCCGCGGGGGAATCTCCCCGCAGCGCAGACGGAAACCCCACACCAGTCGCGCCGCCCGCCCGCCCGCGAATTCGCCGGCCGCTTCCGAGGGAAAACCCCGTGCCCGTCCCGGTTGCGCCACCGGCGCCCGGTGCCCGCTGCGGGGAAAGCCCCACGCCGCGCCGCTTTGCGGCGATCCACTCCGTCCGCCCGGTCCGCCGGGGTCACGCGCCTAAGCGTTGCAGACAGAGAGCTTGCGCGAAGCCCCTCACCCGAAGGTGGGAGCGGCACGTCCCCTGCACTACAGGGACCCGGAGGTGTGCAGTGGCCGAGGCTTCCAGAAAGCGGGGCGCGGGTGAAGCGGCAGCGGGTCCGGCCGCGCGCGCCGCCATCCGCGAGCGCGTCCTCGGCTACTTCCAGAAAAACGCCCAGGCGATGGACTCGGTCGAAGGGATCGCCCGCTTCTGGGTGCACGAGGACCGCAGCGTCGTCGAGCAGTGCCTGCGCGAGCTGCACGAGGCGGGGATGCTCACCCGGCGGCCGATCGCCGGCACCGACTTCTACTCCCTGCAGCCCGGCATGCCGGTGTCCACCGCGGCGTCGGCGTCCTCTGCGGTAGCAGCGCCGGCTGCAGAAGTCGCAGCGGCCGCCGGGACCGCCACCGGTCGCATCCTGGTGGTCGACGACGACGACTCGGTGCGCGGCTTCATGGGCAAGGCGCTGAAGGAAGTCGGGCACGTCGTCGTCGAGGCCGGGGACGGGGCGCGCGCGATCCAGCTGTGCACCGAGCAGACGTTCGACCTGGTGGTCACCGACGTGCGCATGCCCGGCATGTCCGGGCTCGAGGTCCTCAAGGCGGTCAAGCAGGGGCACCCCGAGACCGAGGTGATCGTCGTCACCGCGCACGCCACGGTGGACACCGCCATCACGGCGCTGCGCGACGGCGCCTACGACTTCATCACCAAGCCGCTCCCCGAGCTCGAGTCGCTGTACCGGGTCGTCGGCCGGGCGCTGGAGAAGCGCCGCCTGTCGCAGGAGAACCGCCTGCTGGTCGAGAACATCCAGGCCCGCAACGTCGAGCTGAAGGAGACGGTGTCGCGCTTCGCGGCGGTCAACGAGATCGGCAAGGCGACCACCGGGCTGCTCGACATGGAGGCGCTGTTCGACGCCCTCGTCCGGCTGGTGGCGCAGCACCTCAAGGCGCGCCGCGTTTCGGTGCTGGTCGCCGACCCCGACTCGTCGACCATGACCATCGTCGCCTCGGTCGGGCTGCCCGAGAACGAGGCGCAGGGGGCGCGCGTCCGGGTCGGCGAGGGGATCGCCGGCAAGGTCGCCGCCGCCCAGTCGCCGCTCCTGGTGAAGGACATCGAGCAGAGCGACCTGAAAGGTCTGCGCACCGGCGGCCGCTACGCCACCGCGTCGTTCATGATCTCGCCGCTGATGGTGTCGTACCCGATCCGCTACCAGCGCCGCCGCATCGGCGTCATCAACGTCAGCGACAAGCACACCGGCGAGCCGTTCAACGAGCAGGACCTGGAGTTCCTCTCGACCCTGTCGTCGCAGGTGGCGGTGGCGATCGAGAACGCCCGGCTGGTGCGCGAGATGGAGGAGGGCTACCTGGCCGCCCTGGTGGCGATGATCCAGGCGGCCGAGGACGCCCGCCCGGAGACGCGCGGCCACTCCCGCAAGGTGGCAGAGCTGGCGGTCGGCATCGGCCGGGCGATGGGACTCCCCGAGTCCCGCGTCACCGCTCTCGGGCGCGCCGCAGCGCTGCACGAGGTCGGGCGGCTGGCGTCCTGGCCGCGGGCGGCCGCAGCCGATCGCGGCTCCGACGGCGCGTCCACGATGCAGGCCTGGAACGCCGCCACGGTCATGGCGACCGAACGGCTGCTGGCGCCGATCGCCTCGCTGCGGACGGTGCGGGAGATCATCCTGCAATCGACCTCCTGGTTCGATGCCCCGCCGGTGCCGTTCGGCAACGACCACCTGTCGATCCCGATCGAGGCGCGCATCCTGTCGATCTGCGAGGACTTCGCCCGCCTGACCGGCGGCAACGGCGTCGAGCCGGAGCGCCGGAGCGAGGCGCTCGAGGTCATCCGGCAGCGGGCCGGACGTAAGCACGATCCGGAAGTCGTCGAAGCGATGCTGCGCGTCGTCGAGGGCGGCAGCGAGGCCGGCGACCGCGCGGCGAAAGGAGGCCGCCGATGAGTCGCCGGCTCATGGCCGTCGTCCGACCCATGGCAAGGGCCGCGGCGCTCGTCGCGCTCGCCGTCCTGCTGTTGATTCTGTTCGGTGTGCGGGACGCTGCCGCCCAGGCGATCACCTTCGACAGCGCCAGTAACACCGCCGGTAACGCCGTGAGCAGCCTGACCTGGTCGCACACCGTGGGGGCCGGAAACGACCGGATCCTGATCGTCGGCGTGTCGATTCGCGGCAATGGCACCGTGACGTCGGTGACCTACGGGGCCCAGACCTTCACCTCGGCGGGAACGGTTGCAAACGGCGGGACCAATAGCGCCGAAATCTGGACGCTGGTCGCGCCGGCCACCGGAACGGCGAACATCGTGGTCACTCTGTCTGCTTCGAAAGACTTCGTCGCCGGCGCCTCGTCGTTCTCCAATGTCGACCCGACGACCCCGTACGGCGCGTTCTTTTCGACCACCGGCAACACCAGCCCGATCTCGCTGGCGGTGACGAGCGCGGTCGGCGAGGTCGTCATCGACACGGTAATGACGAATGGCGACGTCGGGACTCTGACCGCCGCCGCCGGCCAAACCGAGCGTTGGAATAATCTCACGGGAGCCAACCCCAGCAACGCACGCGGGGCCGGGAGCACCAAGGCCGGGGCGGCCTCGGTCACGATGACCTGGACGATGGGCTCCGGCAAGTCCTTTTCGATCGGCGCGATCTCTCTGAAGCCGGTGCCGCCAGCGATTCTCAACATCTCCAAGACCGACGCGCCCGACCCGGTCAACGCCGGTTCCAACATCACCTACACGATCAGCTACAGCAACACCGGCGGGAGCCAGGCGACCGGGGTGGTGATTACCGACACGATCCCGGCCAACACGACGTTCGTCTCCGCCTCCAACGGCGGGACGCTGGCGGCCGGGGTGGTGACCTGGAATCTGCGATCATGAATATCAGCAAGACCGATGCGCCGGACCCGGTGAACGCCGGCAGCAACATCACCTATACGTTGTCCTACAGCAACACCGGCAACATGAACGCCACCGGTGTCGTGATCACCGACACCATCCCGGCGAACACCAGCTTCGTGTCGGCGACGGGCGGCGGGACGCTGGCGGCGGGCGTCGTGACCTGGAACATCGGCAACGTCAACGCCGGCGTGTCGAGCAGCGTGCAACTGGTCGTGCAGGTGACCAGCCCGCTGGCCAACGGGACGGTCATCACCAACGGCACCTACAACATCGACAGCGCGCAAACGGCGCCGGTCAGCGGCGCCGCGATCACGACGACGGTCAGCAGCGCGCCGGTGATGACGATCACCAAGACCGACGCGCCTGACCCGGTGAACGCCGGCAGCAACATCACCTATACGTTGTCCTACAGCAATACCGGCAACATGAATGCGACCGGGGTCGTGATCACCGACACGATCCCGGCGAACACCAGCTTCGTGAGCGCCACCGGCGGCGGGACGCTGGCGGCCGGGGTCGTGACCTGGAACATCGGCAACGTCAACGCCGGCGTGTCGAGCAGCGTGCAACTGGTGGTGGCGGTCACGAGTCCGCTGGCCAACGGCACGATCATCACCAACGGCACCTACAACATCGACAGCGCGCAGACGGCGCCGGTCAGCGGCGCCGCGATCACCACGACGGTGTCGTCGGCGCCGGTGATGACCATCAGCAAGACCGACGCCCCGGATCCGGTGAACGCGGGATCGAACATCACCTACACGCTGTCGTACTCGAACACCGGCAACATGAACGCCACGGGTGTGGTGATCACCGACACCATCCCGGCGAACACCTCATTCGTAAGCGCCACCGGTGGCGGGACGCTGGCAGCGGGGGTGGTGACCTGGAATATCGGCAACGTCAACGCCGGTGTGTCGAGCAGCGTGCAGCTTGTGGTCGCAGTGACCAGTCCGCTGGCGAACGGCACGGTCATCACCAACGGCACCTACAACATCGACAGCGCGCAGACCGCGCCGGTCAGCGGCGCCTCGATCACCACGACGGTGTCGTCGGCGCCGATCATGAATATCAGCAAGACCGATGCGCCGGACCCGGTGAACGCCGGCAGCAACATCACCTATACGTTGTCCTACAGCAAC
>JAGYID010000033.1 GCA_018606725.1 Acidobacteriota bacterium | reverse complement strand
CGGCGGCTCGTGCGTCTTCGACCCCGCGGGGGAAGCGGTGGCGCAGGCTCCGGTCATCGAGGAGGCCCTCCTGGTGTGCGATCTCGAGCGTTCCGCCCTACGCCGGGCGCGCACGATGCTGCCGCTGCTGCGTGATGAGAAGCTGCACGTGCTGGCGCGCGAGGTCGGGCGGATGCTGTCCGTTCCGGCCGCCGCCAGGACGACGGGACCGACGTCCCGCAGGAGGGCGCGACGTCGATGACGATCCTCCTCGCCTACCGCTGTCACGACCTGGGGCGGATGGAGTTCTACTCGCGTTTCACGCCCCTCGGACTCGGGTCGATCAATGCCTTGCTCCGGCGGGAAGGCCACCATGCCACCCTGCTCAACTGCAGCGCCTGGTCCTGGCGGAAGGTCGGGGCGTTCCTGCGGCGCGCCCGGCCGGACGTTTTCGGCGTGTCGGTGTTCACGTTCAACCGGCACGAGGCGATGCGCCGCGCCGGTTGCACCCACATCCAGTATGGCGTCGAGTCAGGCTCACCCCGCATGCTGCAGAGGCTCAACAAGGGGATCAGCATCGAGCAGACGCGCGCCGCGGCCGCGTCGACGCGCGCCGTCGGCTTGGGCCTGTCGATCTACCTGATCACCGGCATCGAATCCGCGACCGACGAGGACCTCGCCTCCACCCTTCGGCTGATTGAGGAGATCCGGCCGCACGACGGCCTGGTGTCGCCGATGACCGTCTACCCCGGGACGGCCCTCTACGAGGAGGCGAAGGGGAAACGGCTTCTGAGCGACGATGACTGGACCCGCAGCCGCGCCGAGGCCTACTTCGTCCGCGACGACCCCTGGACGAGGCGCTCCGTGCGGACAGTCCTCGCTGCTCTCCGCCGCGTCGGCCGTGCGGCCGCTTACGGCCCCGACGATTTCGCGCGGCAGCGGGATCTCGTCGGCGACTGCTACGCCCTGCGCCTGACCATCGGGGAGTTTTTCGAACGGCGCCGGAACCTGGCGCGCGCCGCCGAGGAATACGGGGCGATTCTGCGCGCCAACCCGGCCAGCCTGTGGGCCCGCATGCGACTCGGGCGTCTGGCGCTGCGCCGGCGGCGGACCGCCGGCTCTCACAGGTCGGCGGCCGCGACCCGGTTCGTCAGCCGGCCGATCCCCTCGATCGAAACGGTGACCTCGTCCCCCGCCGCCAGCGGCCCGACTCCCTCCGGCGTGCCGGTGGCGATGACGTCCCCCGGCAACAGAGTCATGATCTGCGAGATGAAGCCGACCAGCTCCGCCACACCGAAGATCATCCTGGAGACGGGCGCCGACTGCTTGAGGACGCCATTGACCCGCGTCTCGACGACCAGGTCCTCCGGGCGCAGGCCGGTGGCGATGCAGGGTCCCAGAGGACAGAAGGTGTCGAACGACTTGGCGCGGGTGAACTGCACGTCCCTGCGCTGCAGGTCGCGGGCGGTGACATCGTTGACGCAGGTGTAGCCGAGGACATAATCGAGAGCCCGGGAGATCGGAACGCGGCGCGCCGGCCTGCCGATGACGACGCCGAGCTCCCCTTCGTAATCGACTCGCTCGCTGGCGCGAGGCAGCAGGATGGTCCCTCCCGGCGCCAGCAGGGCGGTCGACGGCTTGAGGAACAGCAACGGCTCGGCCGGCAGGTCGTGCCCGAGTTCGGCGGCGTGCTCCCGGTAGTTCCGGCCGACGGCGACGATCTTCGATGGCGCGCAGGGAGGCAGCAGGAGGAGTTCGGCGATCGGCCGGCTGGAGGCAGGGCGCGTGCCGGCTCCGGCCGTCGCGCCCGGCGCCGGGCCGCCGATCCGGGCCAGGTCGAGCGTGCTGGAGGTGATGTCCCCCGCGATCTCCCGGACCCGGTCATCCGCCTCGAGGAGGCCATAAAGGACGCGCTCTCCATCGGCGCAGCGGACTAGCCGGACCGGAGCTGTCACCGCCTCGTCCCGCCTACTTGGCCCGCTCGAGGTACTTGCCTTCGGCGGTATCGATGCGGACGACGTCCCCGACGTTGATGAACTGGGGGACCGTCACCTGAAGCCCGGTCTCCAGGGTCGCCGGTTTGCCGCTGTTGCTGGCAGTCGCTCCCTTCATGCCGGGGGCGGTCTCGGTGACCTTGAGGTCGACGGTCATTGGCAGCTCGACGCCGACCGGGCGATGCTCGTACAGCTCGACCATCACTTTGATGTTCGGAATCAGGTAGGAGGCGGCGTCGCCGAGGTCCTCCTGGTGAATCGCCACCTGCTCGTACGACTCGGTATTCATGAAGTGGTAGCCGTTGCCGTCGGCGTACAGGAACTCCATCTCGTGCTGCTCGAGGTCGGCCCTTTCGACCATGTCGGTGGATCGAAAGCGGTGCTCGAAGCTGTTACCGCTCTTCAAGTTGCGCAGCTTCGTCTGCACCATGCCCCGCAGATTGCCAGGCGTGTGGTGATGCACGCTCATGACGCGGCACAGGTTTCCCTCGTGCAGGATCGCCATGCCCACTCGCATCTGTGTCGCCTGGATCATGCTCCGTACGCTCCGCGCCCCGGTGTTGTTGGACGGTGGATTATAGCCGCCCCAGCGGCCCGCTCGCAAGCCGCATCCCGGGCCGCTTTCCTCCGGTCGTCGCGTTGACAGTCCGGACTTCCGCGGAATAACCTTGCGCATGAGCGCACCGAAACCCTCCGCGCACTCCTCCGACCCGATCCCCGACGAGCTGGCGATCGATCTCGACACCACGGCGGCGCTGCTGGTCGATTTCATCCGGCGCGAGACCGCCAAGGCCGGGGTGGCGCGGCTGGTCGTCGGCCTGTCGGGCGGCGTCGATTCGGCGACCTCGGCGGCGCTCGCGGTGCGCGCTCTCGGCCGCAAGAACGTCCTCTGCGTCTATCTCCCCTATCGCATCTCCAGCCGGGAGAGCCGCCGGGATGCGCTGGTGGTGGCGCGCGGTCTCGGCGTGCCGCTGGCGACCTTCGAGATCACGCCGATGATTGATGCCTACTTCCGCCGCCAGCGCGGCGCCTCGCGCCTGCGCCGGGGCAACAAGATGGCACGCGAGCGGATGTCGATCCTGTACGACCTGTCGGCGCGCGAGCGGGCGCTGGTGCTGGGGACCAGCAACAAGACCGAGCTGCTCCTCGGCTACGGGACGATCCACGGCGACATGGCCAGCGCCATCAACCCGCTGGGCGACCTGTACAAAACGCAGGTGCGGATGCTGGCGATCCACCTCGGCGTGCCGCCGGCGATCGCGTGGAAGACCGCCACGGCCGACCTGTGGCCCGGCCAGTCGGACGAAAAGGACCTCGGGTTCCGGTACGCCGACATCGATCGGCTGCTCGTGCGCCTCGTCGATCGGCGCGCCAGCTGCGAGGAGGCCGTCCACGCTGGCTTCCCGGTCCGGATGGTGGCGCGGATCGGCCGCTTGATCGAGGGCTCGCAGTTCAAGCGTCGCCAACCCCTGATCGCCAAGCTGTCGCCCCGCACCGTCGGGGTCGATTTCCGCTACCCCCGCGACTGGGGTCGATAGTGCCAGCACGCGACGCGGCCGCCGGCACGCTTTACGTAGTCGGCACGCCGATCGGCAACCTCGAAGATTTCTCCTACCGCGCGGTCGCCCGGCTGGGCGGCTGCGCGGTGATCGCCTGCGAGGACACGCGGCGCACGCGCATCCTGCTCCAGCGATACGGGGTGAAAACGCGCCTGGTCAGCTGCCACAAGTTCAATGAAGGAGAGCGGGCGGGAGACCTGGTCGCCGTCCTCCAGCGGGGCGAGGACGTGGCCCTGGTGACCGATGGCGGCACACCCGGTGTCTCGGATCCCGGCGCGCTCCTGGTCCGGCGGGCGCGCGAAGAGGGCTGCCGCGTCGTGCCGGTCCCGGGAGCCTCGGCGCTGACGGCGCTCCTGTCGGTGAGCGGGTTTGCCTCCGGGCCATTCACCTTCGTCGGCTTCCTTCCGCACCGGCGCGGCGCCCGCCGCCGGCAGATCGAGTCGCTGCGCGACGAGGCCCGGCCGCTGCTGTTCTTCGAGGCGCCGCACCGGCTCGAGGCAACGTTGGAGGACCTCATGGCAATCCTCGGCGACCGCGATGCCTTTCTGGGGAGGGAGATGACCAAGGTCCACGAGGAGTACCTGGCCGCCACGCTGCGATCGATCCGCGAGGCGTTCCGGACGCGCGCGCCCCGCGGCGAGATCGCCATGCTCGTTGCCGGCGCGGCGGCGGCACGGGACGGACGCCCGGACCCGGGCGCCGGCTGTCTCGAGGGCCCGTCCGCCGCGACCGGCCCGTCCCCCGCCGAGGAAGTGGAGCGGCTGATCGGCTCCGGGGTCGAGCGTCGCGAGGCGTTGCGCCGGGTGGCGAGGGAGCGCGGCCTGTCGCGCAGCGAGCTCTATCGCCAGGTTGCGGCGCGCAAGGGAGCGGCGAAGCGATGAGTCCCGCGGCGAAGCCCGCCGAGCCGAAAAACCTCGCCTCCAACCGGCAGGCGTTCCACAACTATTTCATCGCCGAGCGCTGGGAGGCCGGCCTGGCGCTTCTCGGCACCGAGGTCAAGTCGCTGCGCGACGGCAAGGCCGTCCTCAAGGACGCCTTCGGGCGGGTTGAGGGAGGCCAGGTGTTCCTCCACAACTGCCACATCTCACCGTACTCGCACGGCGGCTACGCCAACCACGATCCGCTCCGAACGCGCAAGCTCCTGCTCCACAAGCACGAAATCCTCAAATTGTTTCAGAAGACGCGCGCCGGCTGGACGCTCATACCCCTGCGGCTGTATCTGTCGAAGGGACGGGTCAAGGTCGAAATCGCCCTGGCGCGCGGCAAGAAGTTATGGGACAAGCGGCAGGCGATCAAGGAGAAGGACCAGACCAAGGAGGCGCGCGGCGCCATCCGCGAGCGCAAGCAGGGCTGAGCGACGCTGCTAACGGATGACACCCTCGATCGGACTGCTGGCGGTGGCGTACAACTTCCTGGGGATGCGGCCGGCCTCGAAGGCCAGTCGGCCGGCTTCGACGGCGCACCTCATGGCGTGGGCCATCTTCACCGGGTCGCCCGCCCCCGCGATGCCGGTGTTCATGAGAACACCGTCGGCGCCGAGCTCCATCACCCGGGCGGCATCCGACGCGGTGCCGACGCCGGCGTCGACGATCACCGGGATGTCGCGGATCGCTTCCAGGATGATGCGCATGTTGACCTCGTTCTGTACGCCCAGCCCCGAGCCGATCGGCGCCGCCAGCGGCATGACCGCGGCCGCCCCGGCATCGCGCAGCCTTCTGGCGACCACCACGTCGTCGTTGGTGTACGGCAGCACGACGAACCCTTCCTTGACCAGCGTCCGCGTCGCCAGCAGCAACCCTTCGTTATCGGGGAACAGCGTCTTCTCATCGCCGATCACTTCCAGCTTGACGAGGTCCGAGAGACCGGCCTCGCGCCCGAGCCGGGCGGTCCGGATGGCCTCCTCGGCGTTGTAGCAGCCGGCGGTGTTCGGCAGGAGCGTCACCGCTTTCGCATCGATGAAATCGAGCAGGGACTCGCCACCGCGCCTGGAGAGGTCGACGCGCCGGACCGCCACGGTGACCATGGCGGCGCCGGAGGCCTCGATCGCCCGGCGCATCATCTCGAAGTTAGGGTACTTGCCGGTTCCGACGATCAACCGGGAGGCGTAAGTCCTGCCGCCGATGGTGAGCGCGTCCGTCTTCATGGCTGCCAGCCTTTCCGGGTGAGGGATCCCGGGTTTGTCGTTTCAACCGCCGCCGACGAATCGCACGATCTCCACGCGATCCTGCTCGTGCAGGTGGAGACGATGGTACTCATCACGCGGCACGATGCGTCCGTTGACCTCCACCGCCACCCGCGCCGGAGCCAGGCCGACGGACTCCAGGAGGAGGAGGATCGTGGCGCTCTCCGGAGCGTCAAAACCGCCTCCGTTGAGGAGAATTTGCACCGCCTCCCCCGTCAGCTCGCCTTGTGAACCGGTTTCTTGATCAGCTGCTTGATCTCGGCGGTTTCCTTGCCGGCGCTGGTCTGAACGATCAGCGCGGCCGTGCCATCCTGCAACACCGGCAGGTCGCAGGTCAGGCTCACCTGCCCGCTGGCGTCGGTCTCCCCCTCCGCCAGCGTCCTCGGCTTGTCGACCGTGCTGATCAGCCTCACCTTGACGCGCGCCGCCGCCAGCCCCTCGCCGTCGGCGGCCCGGCAGACCAGCAGGTTCATGAGGGCCTTCTCTCCCTCCACGAAACCGCTCGCTCCCACCATCTGCAGGGTGATCCGATCCGGCGACGACTGTGACGTGAGGTACTCCAGCACGACCTCGTCGAAGCTCCGGCTGGTAATGATCCCCTCGCCGAACGGCCGATTGCTCTTGCGGTCGTACTTCCCCTCGCGGATGTCGAGGATCATCCGGTTGTGCTGCGTCTCGATCCGGTCGGCGATCTCCTTCTCGTCGATCCCCTCCACCAGGGTATCGGCGTACGAGGTGCGCCGCGCCGCCAGGATCTCACCGCCCATGTAGATGAGGGTTTCGATGATCGGGTTGCTGACCCCTTTGTCCTCGGTCTGGACGTGGTACACCTTGCCGTCGTGCTCCACGTCGGTGTTGAATCCCGTTACCATGGGGTCATCTTAGGGCACCACCGAAAAGGCCGTCAAGGACGCCCCTGCCGCCGCACCAGCCTCATGCTACGATGCCCCAGTCCCCGTCCGGAGAGGGCGCGCCGTAGCCGCGCCGAGCTGGTGATGAGCGAACGACCGATGGATGGCACCGCGGTGGTCCTGTGCGAGGGGGCGTTCGCTTCCTCGGATGGCAAGACGGCGCACGGGCTGGTCCGGCACACCGACCGCTACCGCATTTTGGCGGTCCTCGACAGCAGCTGCGCCGGCCGCGATGCCGGCGAGATGCTCGACGGCAGGCCGGCCGGTATCCCGATCGTCAACGACCTGCCGGCGGCGCTGGAGACGCTGGGACGCCGGCCCGATGCCCTGGTCGTCGGGGTTGCCACCCACGGGGGCCGGTTGCCGGCCGCCTGCCGGCCCGCGATCCGCGACGCGTTGCTGCGCGGCATCAACGTCGATTCCGGCCTGCACGAGCTGATGGGTGACGATTCCGAGTTCGCCGAGCTGGCGCGCCGCAGCGGCGCGCGTATCCGGGACGTGCGGCGCGCGCCGCCGCGCGAGTCGATGCATCCGTTCACCGGCGATATTCTCGAGGTCGCAGCCATCCGGCTGGCGGTCCTCGGAACCGACAGCGGAGTCGGCAAGCGGACCACCGCCGTCAAGCTCGTTCAGGGCCTCAATGCCTCGAAGGCCCGCGCCGTCCTGGTCGGCACCGGCCAGACCTCCTGGATGCAGGGGGCGCCCTATGGTCTGATCCTCGACAGCCTGGTCAACGACTTCGTCGCCGGGGAGATCGAGCACCAGGTGGTCCGAGCCTGGCGGCAGGAGCGTCCGGATGTCATCGTCGTCGAGGGCCAGGGTTGCCTGACCCACCCGGCTTACCCGGGGGGCTTCGAGATCCTCGCGGCCGCCCGTCCGGACGGCATCGTGCTGCAGCATGCGCCGGCACGTGCCACCTACGATGGCTTCCCCGATTTCCCCCTCGCCGGTGTCGAGAAGGAGAAGGACCTCATCGAAGCGTTGTCGGGTCGTCCGGTGGTGGCGATTGCGCTCAACCGCGAGGGCCTGACACCCGCGCAGGTCCGCGGGCGAGTCTCCCAGTACGGCGAGCGCTTCGGCATTCCCTGCTGCGAGCCTCTCGGCGACGGCGTCGAGTCGATCCTGTCCGAACTGCGGCGGCGTTTCCCATCGATCCCCGGATGATCCGGATCGTCGACGCCGAAGCGGTGCCGGTCACCTTCCGCCTGCGCGAGGGGTATCGCATCGCCGGGGCCAGTTTCCAGACCGCCGTCAACATCATCCTGAAAGTGGTGACGTCCGATGGTCGCACTGGCTTCGGCTGCGCGGCGCCAGCCGAAGAGGTGACCGGCGAGAGCGCCGACGCCTGCCGACGCGCCTGCCAGGATGTCCTCGTGCCATTGCTGCGCGGCGCCGACGCGGCGGATCGTGGAGGGCTCGACGCGCGGGCTCGCGCCGCCGTTCCGGGCGCGCCCGCCGCCCGCGCCGCCGTCGATATCGCGCTGTGCGATCTGATGGCGCAGCGCGCCGGCGTGCCGCTCGCCCGCCTGCTCGGGATGCGCCGCCACCGGCTGCCGACGAGCATCACCCTCGGGATCGACGACCCGGACGAAGTCCTTCGCAAGGCCGGTCGGCACGTGGCGGAAGGATTCCGCATCCTGAAGGTGAAGATCGGGGAGGACTGGCGCGCCGATGCGCGGCTCATCCATCTTCTCCGAGGCGGATTCGGCTCCGGCATCGTGCTGCGGGCGGACGCCAATCAGGGGTATTCCGAGGAGGAGGCCGGCCGCTTCCTGGCGGCGGTGGCGGGTGACGACTTGGAGCTTCTCGAGCAGCCGACCGCCGCCGCCGACCTCGCCGCCATGGGACGCCTGCAGCGGGTGACGCCGGTGCCGATCATGGCCGACGAATCGGTCAGGTCGCCGGACGAAGCGCGCACCCTGGTCCAGACAGGCGCCGCCAGGCTGGTCAACATCAAGCTGATGAAGTGCGGCGGTCTCCTGGCCGGCTCCGAGATCGCCGCCATCACGGACGCCGCGGGGATCGGGGCCATGCTCGGGTGCATGGACGAGTCGCGCATCGGCATCGCCGCGGCGCTGCACTTCGCGCTGGCGGGGCCCAACACGGAGCGGGCCGATCTCGATGGTCATCTCGACCTGCTCGACGACGTGGCGAGCGGCGGCGTGCGAATCGAGGCGGGCTATGTGGTCCCCGACCTCGACAGGCCGGGGCTCGGGGTTTCGGTCGACCTCTGACGCAGTCTGGGGCGCCCGCGACCCACCGGCACGCGGAGCCCGTAGGCCTTGATCTTCCTCTGCAGCGTGCGGATGCCGATCCCGAGGGTCCGGGCGGCGTGCGTGCGGTTGCCGCGGAGACGCCGCAGCGCGCGCCGGATGATCTCGCGTTCAGCCTCCTCGAGGCTGCTCCCTGCCTGCGGCAATCTCGGACCGCGCCCGGCGAGCGCGCCGGCACGCAATGACGCGGGGAGATGCGACTCACGCATCACGTCCCCCGGCCGGGTGATGGCGACGCTCTCGAGCACGTTCTTGAGCTCACGCACATTGCCCGGCCAATCGTAACGCTGCAGGACGCGCAGGGCGCGCCCGGTCAGCCGGGCGCGCCGCAGGCCGTTGTCGCGACGGATCTGGTCGAGAAGCGCGCGCGCCAACTCCGGTATGTCGTCCCGCCGCTCCCGCAGCGGGGGCACCCGGATGGTGATGACCTTGAGCCTGAAGTAAAGGTCGTCGCGGAATCGCCCGCGGGCGATCTGCGCCTCGAGGTCGCTGTTGGTCGCCGCCAGGACCCGGACGTCGACCCTGACTTCGCGCTCCCCGCCGACGCGCATGAAGGCGCGCTCTTCGAGGACGCGCAACAGCTTGGCCTGCGTCTGCTGGTCCATCTCGCCGACTTCGTCGAGGAGGATGGTCCCTCCATCGGCCAGCTCGAACTTCCCTTTCTGACGGGCGCTTGCGCCGGTGAACGCACCTCGTTCGTGGCCGAACAACTCGCTCTCGATCAACGTCGCCGGGATGGCCGAACAGTTGATGGCGATGAACGGCGCGTCACGGCGCGAGGAGTTGTAATGGATGGCCTTGGCGACCAGCTCCTTGCCGACGCCGCTCTCGCCGAGGATGAGCACCGTCGATCGTGCCCCGGCGACCTGCAGGATCTGCTCCCGGACCCGGCGCATCCCCCCGGAGCGGCTGATCAGATTCCCGAGGACGTATTTTCGGGTCATCTCCTTCTGCAGCACGACCGCCCGGTCGAGGCCGGCGAGCCAGGTGAGAATCCGCCCCACCCGGGCCTTCACTTCCGCCTCGTCGAGCGGCTTGACGAGGTAATCATCGGCGCCTTCTCCCAGGAGGGGGATCGCCTGCCGGAGGGTGACGGGATCGGTGAGCAGCAGGATCAGCGGGATCAAGGTTTCGCGGCGCAGCCGGGCGATCGCCGAGGTCGCAGCCTCCGCCGTGACCATGTCGAGAAGTGCCAGGTCGAACTCGTCGCGCCCCGCCAGGGACAGCGCCGCGGGGAGGTCCGGGACGGAACGCACCTGCGCACCGAGGCCGCGCAGGACCTCCTCGGCCCCGGCCTGGGACGGGAGTCCCACTAGGAGGATGCTTTTCCCTTCCAGGATAGGCGAATCGCGATCGACCACGATGCGGTCAGTCTGTCACTTTGGCGCAGTTCAGGCAAGCGAAAAATACGTCAACATGGCCATGTTTGATTTTCCGCCGCCCGGCGCCGGTCCATGCCGTCTCAAGGCAGGACGCTCGATCACGGGGCTAACTCAATTATTCAAAATCACTTGCGCCTTAGAGCCAGGCTGGTGGCGAGCGCGGCAAGCGAGCGTCGACCTCATGGCAGAGGAATTGCTTATTAAGAATGTCAACTGGAGGAGCGATCGGGATGAAAAAGACCAAAGCCCGGCAGAGCAGGAAGAAGGCAACCCACGGCATGATCGATTTCAACTTCGCCAACGTTTCATACCAGATTGACCCGAACCGCCGGAAGGTTTACCACCGCTGGATCGAGGTCGAGACCGCCAAGACGTGCCTGATCATGAGCGCCTTCAGCCAGTCGCCGCAGGCGCCGGCCCGCAGGGCGGTTTAGGAGCAGCCTTTCAAGCACCAGCCCGAGAGGGCTGAGATACGCATTCAAGACCTGCGCAGTCCAATCCCCCAGACTTGAGCCGCTTCGGTAATCATGAAGCGGCTCACCTGTTTTTGGGGACTTTCTCCAGCTCGTCCTCGTCATCCCGACCATCGAGTTCGTCGAACCGCGCCACCGGAAAGGCAGGTCCCGGACGGGCGAAGTGGTATCCCTGCGCGTAACGCACGCCAAGGCTGCGCAGACAGCGCAATTCCTGCGCCGTCTCCACCCCTTCGGCGATCAGCGTGATCCCGGACTGGCTCGAGAAGCGCACGATCGTCGAAGTCAGGTCCTGCTTGATCGGATGCTCATGGATGTCGCGGATCAACGCCATATCGATTTTCAGGAAGTCGGGCTTGATCTCGGCGATCGACTTGAGGCCCGAATACCCGGATCCCACGTCGTCCACCGCCAGCCGGAATCCGAGGAATTGGTAGTAGTTGAGGACCTGCCGCAGCGTGGCGAGGTCGCGGACCGCCGCGTGCTCGGTCATTTCCAGGACGATTCGGTTCGGGCTCAGCGCCACCTCGCGGATGAGCTGGAGGATCGACTCGGACCGCAGGGCCGGGTCGTGGATAGTGTCCGGCTCGGTATTGAGGAACAAGAGCTGGTCGTGCGGGAGCCCGGCGGCGCCGCGCAGCGCCCGCTCGCGGCACAGCCGCTCGAGCTTCCAGACCAGGTCGTGATCGTAGGCCGCCTTGAACAGGCGATCGGGGCCCTCGAACGCTTCGCCTGACGGCCGGGTCAGGGCTTCATACCCGAGGACGCGGCGCTGCAGGAGGTCGACGACGGGCTGGTAGAAGATTTGGATGTTCCCCGATCGAAGAATCTCCTTCAGCCCCAGCGCCTCGTCGCGCTGCTCCTTGCGGCGTTCCTGGAGCGAGTCGGCGAACGCCTCCTCGAGGGCGGCATACACCAGGCGCTCGAAGCGGGCCGTCCGCTCCTGGACGAGCACGGCGCAGCCGATGAAGAAGCCGAAGCCCTCCTGCACCTCGGGCGGCAGCGTGTCGCGCACGTAGCGCATCAGGCGTGAGCCTATCCGCCGGCGGACCTTGTCGACGTCGTCATATGAGACAACCTTGGCGCCGCGCGGCGGGGACAGCAGAATGACGAACGCATTGCCGCTGATCATCACCTCCCCAAGCTGATCGTCCCGACGCAATGCGACCCGGCGCATCGCCGAAAGGAAACCGGCGATGTTGCGGATGAGCGCCTCGTAGCCGTGCCAGCCGAGGGCCTGGGAAACGCGATCGTTCTGCAGGATGCTGATCGACAGGAGACCGAGCTGCTGCGACTCACGCAGCATTCGACGGATGCGGCCGAGCAGCAGCGGGACGGTCGGCAGGTCGGTCAGATCGTCGTAGAGGAGATCGGTCAGGGCGCCGGAGGGCAGCGAGCCGCGCAGCTCGCCGCGCGCCTTGAGGTCGTGCACCAGCTTCCGGCGTCGATTGGACATGCGGGCGGGTCCGCCATCAGCCGTTGTTGACGTTGTAGATGATGTCCTCCGAGCTGTCGGAGAAGTACTTCGGCTCGGACCGATACACGCGGTTGCGACCGGCCTGCTTGGCGCGATACAAGGCGGCGTCGGCCGCGGCGATCAGCTCCGGCCCGCTGCGCCCGTCGTCCGGGAAGGTGGCCACCCCGCCGCTCAGGGACACGATTTTCAGGGGCTGGCTTTCGCGGTTCGGGAACGGGTGCTCGGCAAGCGCCTGCTGAACGCGCTCCGCCGCCTTGATGCCGCCGTCCTTCGAGGTATGCGGCAGGATGACGATGAATTCCTCACCTCCGTAACGCGCCGGGATGTCGTCGGGTCGCACCATGTCCCGCAGGATCTGCCCGGTCAACTTGAGCACTTCGTCGCCCGCCTGGTGCCCCTGGCTGTCGTTGTAATGTTTGAAGTGGTCGAGGTCGAAGATGAACACCGAGACCGGGTAATGGCTTCGCTCCGCCTTGAGGATCTCTTCGGAGAGCCGGCTCATGAAGAAGCGCTTGTTGTAAAGCTTCGTCAGCCCGTCGCAGTTGGCCATCTCCTGAACCCGCAGGAACAGCTCGTTGTTGTGCAGCGCGATGCTGCCGAGATCGGCGATCAGATTGAGCATCGTCTTCTCGTACTTGTAATGCCGGCTGATCCCGCCGACGCTCAATAGACCGAGGACTTTCCCTTCGTGCACCATCGGGGCGCACGATTCGGTCTTGAAGCGGAAGTGAGCCGGCACTTCCAGGCTCACGCCCGACTGCCGCATCTCGCGAATGAAATCGCCGGTGTCCATCGGCACCTTGTGTTGGGCGACCCAGCCGATGCGACCCTCCCCGATGTCGACCTGGAAACCCATCTTGATGTCTTCCGCCAGGCCCTTCTGGTGCACCAGGATGAGCTTGTTCACCCTCTCGTCCATCTGGAACACCAGGACCTGGGTCGGCGAGAACAGCCGCTCGGTGATCTTCACCAGCAACGGCGCGATCGAGCGCCGCTCCATGCGCGAGTTGATCTCCTTGGTGAAATCGGGCAGCAGGAGGAAGAAGTTCGACAGGGCGGTGTTCTCGGCCTCGAGTCGTGCCGCTGTTGCCTTCATGTCCCGGAGGACGGAAACCTCCGGCTCGGGTCGATCGATGCGCCGCGGCGCGGCCTGGCGCCGCGCCACCCTGCCGAGGATCCAGCCGAAAATGAGCGCGCCGACCGCGGCGCCCCACCCCCACGGGGGGAACGCCCGGAGCGCGGCCCAGGCTTCGTTGATTGCCGTCAATGCGTTCGCGACTCCCATGCCCGGCGCGCGTAACCCTTGACATGCCCCTAAGTTGCAGGCAGACGCATCGGAACTTAGGGCTAAATGGCTCTCAATTCAAGGCGATCAGGGCCCGGGGACCCCGATGCTGCTTCAGCCGAAGGAGGGAACCCGGCGTCAATAATTTGAAGGCCCTGATATCCTTGGGCAGCCCGAACCGGACGTTGCCTTGAACCAGGCGGTGGATCAGGAGACGGATGGACCAGTCAGATTCGGAACGCCGCGTCGACGTTCGAATTGACGCCCGGGTCCGCGCGGTCGCCTTCGGGGTACCGGCGGCATCCGATGAGACGGTGATGCTCACCCGGGATCTGAGCCTCGGCGGAGCGCTCTGCGAATCGCCCGTCACCGTCGCGCTCGGACGGCCGGTCCGCCTGCGTTTCGATCTGACCGACCCGGCCGGAACCCCGCATCCGGTCGTCCTCACGGCCCTGGCGCTGCGCGCGGAGGGCGACGGACCCTTTCTCATCGCCTTTCACTTCGTCGGCGTGCCGGAGCGGATTCAGCATGTCCTGCGGGGGTTCATTGCCCGTATGCTGCCGCCGACCCGCTGAACGGACCACGACCCGCCATGTCGAAGCGTGAGATGGAGCCGGACGGGGACGCGCGAGGCGCGCGCATGGCGATCGTCGTTTGCGTCGGTCTGGCCGCGATTGGCTGCTCGCCTCATGCGCCTCGGTCGGCGACGCGGCTCGTCCTCGACGGGATCGGTCGCGGCGTGCAGGTTCCGGATGATCCCCGCCGGATCGTGTCGCTGGCGCCGAATGTGACCGACGCCCTCCTGGCGCTGGGAATGCGCGATCGCCTCGCCGGAGTGAGCGACTTCTGCCGCCTGCCGGACGGGGGCGGCCCGGTGCCGCGCATCGGCGGGATGCTCGACCCGGACCTTGAAACGATCCGCTCGCTTCGACCCGACCTGCTGGTTGGCTCGACGAGCGGCAACGACCCCGGCTTCGCAACCCAGGCGGCGGCTCTGGGAGTGCCGTTCTATGCCGTGCACACACCGGATGTGGAGTCGGTTCTGAAGAGCCTGCGGGATCTGGCCACGGCGCTCGGAGAGCCCGGGCGCGGCGACCAGCTGTGCGCGGCGCTGCAGCGACGCCTCGACGCGGTGGCCGGGCGCGTCGGGGGCCGGACTCCGGCCCGTGTGCTGTTCGTCGTGTGGGGCGACCCGCTGGTGGTCCCCGGACGGACCGCTTTTCTGACGGACGCGCTGCGCCGGGCCGGCGGATCCTCGATCACCGCCGACGCCGCGGCCGCCTGGCCGGCATTCGACGTCGAGCTCGCCATCGCCCGGGCCCCCGAAGTCATTCTCACCACGGCCGACAGCCGGAACACGGTCGATCGGCTGGAGCGCGATCACTCCTGGCGCGAGGTCCCGGCCGTCCGGCTGCACCGAATCCACGTCGTCGGCGATGCGATCCAGCAGCCGGGGCCGCGCGTCGTCGACGGCATCGAAGAGATCGCCCGGCTGCTTCACCCCGAGGCGTTTCCCGATGGCGGCCTCAGTGACGCGGCGGCGAACGCGGGGCCTGCAGAGCGCGGACCGCGATGATGATTCGGGGCCTACAACGAAAGAAGCCGTGCGGGCCGATGGCCCGCACGGCGGGGGGATTTGGGGTCGGGCACCCGTCTGCCCTCCCCTGGAACGGACGCATTGTCACACGCGGCAGGGAGAGCGGAAAGCGATTGGCCGAAAGCGCACTGCATCGATGCAGCACCGCCCGGGCGGTGCCGGGGAGGTCATGATGGGAATCCTGAGAGGAGCGATTGAGGATTACAGCTCGCCGCTGGCCGGACTGGCGGCCCGGCTGTACGCCGGCTACTTCTTCCTCAAGGCCGGCCTCGGCAAGTTCACCGGCGGGTTCGGCGGCGCGACCCTGCGGGAGACCCTGGTCAAGTGGGCCGCCGACGGTGCGTACTCCATCTATGTCCCGTTCCTGCAGAAGGTGGCGATCCCGCATGCCGAGATCTTCGCCGCGCTGGTGACGCTCGGGGAGTGCGCGGTCGGCGCCGCTCTGTTGCTCGGTTGCGCCACCCGTTTCGCCGCGCTGCTGGGGATCTTCCTCTGCCTGAATTTCGCATTCGGCAGCGGCGCGCCGCTGCTCAGCGTCGAGCAGCCGATCGTGTTCGCGGTGTTCCTGCTGACGACCTATGCGACGGCGGCGGGCCGGGCCCTGGGGCTGGACTGGATCCTCAAGCGCCGCCTGCCAAGGTGGATGGCCTGAGAGCCGGTTCCCGGCCCGGGGCCTCCGCGCGTCCGGCTTCCCGTATAATGCGCCAGTGCTCGACAGGGTTCCGGTCGCGAAAATTCTCGGCTTTCTGCTGCTCGCATCCCTGGCGCTGCTCTCCTGGAGCGCCTGGCAGGGATTCCGCACTGCCTCTGGGGCGCTCGATGCCGGCGCTCATATCCGTTTCGCTCTGTTCGGGATCGTCGTCGTCCTGTTCACCCAGACGATGACGCTGTTCTATTTTGTCGGCACCGGGAGCCGCATCAAGAAGGTGGTGCGCGAGTACGGTCTCGCCACCGAGTTGTGGGCCCGTACCCGCGCGTTCAAGGAGCGCCTGTTCCCCTGGCTGACCTTCACCCCCCTGGTGACTATGCTGGCGTTCATCCTCGGAGGGGGGGCGCACACGCGGGTGCTGCCCGGCTGGGTGCACGGAGGGCTCGCGGTCGCCGCCCTCTTGATGAATGCCGTGACGACGCTCATCGGCTTGCGCTGCCTGGCGGACAATGTCGTGTTGATCGACGAGATCGACGCGGCCCTGCCGGAGTCGGCGGGCTAGGAGCCTGGCGGCGCTCAGGCCCCGCCGACGACGATGCTGATCCCGAGGGTGACTTCGAGGTAGTCCTGATCGCCGCGGGCGGCGGAGTACTTGAACTGGCGCACCTCGAGCCTGACGCCGGTCCGCCGTCCCCCGAACAACCTGACGCCGCCACCGTAGTTGTACATCATGTCGACCTCGTCACCGACGAGCTCGTCGAAGATCGCCGTGAGGGCCGGGTCGGCGGTCTGTCCGAAGACGGAGGTGTTGACCACGCCCGCCCCGGCGCTGACGTAGAGCACGAGCCGGTCCCGGCGGGTCGGGAAGAAGTTATAGGTGTAGTTGACCTGGCCGACGAGAAAGTCGACGCTGAGCTCCTCTTCGTGCGTCGTCGGAAGCGGCATGGTAATCGGGGGCAGGGTGTCTTTCATGGTTTCGGTCAGGAGCACCTGCGCCTTGGTCGAATTGCCGCCGAAGCCGAATTCGACCTCCTGGTGCTTGGTCCAGTTGTAGGCGAATCGGAAGCCGAACGAGAAGTTGTCGTCGATGGTGGAGGTGACGACGTCCGTCGTGTTGAAGCCGGGTGGCACATCGGTCTTGACGGTCGTTGAGTCTCCCAGGTTCGGCACGCCGTAGCGGACATACCCCACATACGGGTAGAGCTCCCAGGCCTTCTCCCTGTTCTGGGCAAGCGCCGTGCCGGTCAGGCAGAGACCGGCGATGCCGAGTCCGAGCAATCCCCTGATGATCCGACTTCGCATGGCTCCCCCGGGCAGTCCCGGCCGCGTCTCGTTTCTGGCGGATTGGCCGGGATACTCTTGCCGAAGGGCCCTTTCCTGTCAAGACCAAATTGGCTGTACCGGGCGTGGCCGCGGCATCCGCGCCGCATTCCCGCTCCGACTGGAATGGCATCTCCTCGACGGGCGGCCGGACGGCCGCGCGCCACGTCGCCGGGCGCAGGGGCGGCGACCGGCCGGTGTAGAATGACTTCCGCATGACTTACTACCAGCGCGGTTTCGGCCTCAAGGAGTCGATCAAGCCGGCCCTGCGGGCCGATTATCACAGCCGCATCGTCGAAGGGATCAAAGGGTCCGGGTACAGCCTGTCGGCCGGCGACATGACCTTCCTGCTGGCCCGCGAATTCGGTTTCTGCTACGGAGTCGATCGCGCCGTCGAATACGCCTATGAAACGCGCCGGCAGTTCCCTGACCGGGTCGTCTACCTCACCGGCGAAATCATCCACAACCCGCATGTCAACCGGCGCTTGCGCGACATGGGGATTCGCTTCCTGCGGGAGCCCGATGGCGGAGGACCCGGCCTGGAGCAGGTCCGCCCGCAGGATGTCGTCATCCTGCCGGCGTTCGGGGTGACCATGCAGGACATGACCCTGCTTCGCTCCATCGGCTGCGTCCTGGTCGATACGACCTGCGGCTCGGTTCTCAACGTCTGGAAGAACGTCGATCGTTACGCGACAGCCGGCTTCACGGCAATCATCCACGGCAAGTACGCCCACGAGGAAACCCGCGCCACGGCCTCGCGCATGTCGGCGGTGTCGACGGGGCGCTACCTGGTGGTCCGCGACCGGGAGGAGGCCGCCCTGGTCTGTGAATACATCCGCGGCCGCGGCGAGCGGCGGGCTTTCCTGCAGCGGTTCGAGCGGGCCTGCTCCAGCGGTTTCGAGCCCGACACGGATCTTGGCCGCATCGGGCTGGCCAACCAGACGACCATGCTGTCCTCCGAGTCGGTCGAGATCCAGGAGATGCTGCGTCAGGCCCTGCTGGACCGCCACGGGCCGGAAGAGATTGACGTGCGCTTCCGCGCTTTCGACACGATCTGCAGCGCCACCCAGGATCGGCAGGATTCGGTGATGGCGGTCCTCGCCCGACGACCCGACCTGATGATCGTGATCGGCGGGTACAACAGCAGCAATACCAGCCACCTCGCCGCCCTGGCGGCGAAGAGCGCGCCGACCTTTCACATCGATGACGCCGATTGCATCGTCAACGCCGGGCTGATCCGGCACAAGCCCTTCGGCGCCGCCGCCCCGGTGGAGAGCTCCGACTGGCTGCCGGACGGCCCGCTCACCATCGGCCTGACGGCGGGCGCCTCGACCCCGAACAACAAGATCGGCGAGGTCGTGGCGGCGATCGCGGCCCTGCGCGGCATCGCCGTCGATTGACCCGCCCCCCGAGTCAGTGCACCCCGCCTTTGGGCGTCTCCCGCGCCGCCTGCCTGCTGGCCAATGTCTTCCAGCGTTCGCCGAGGATGTCGATCAGGGCCCGGCAACGCTCCCGCACGTCTCCCAGCTCCAGGAGAGTCCGCCGCGTCTCCGGCTCGATCGCCAGGTTCTGACACAAGGTGTTGACTGCGGCGGCGAAGGGGATGTCGCTCTCGATCGCCATGGGTCTGGCGTCGTCACCCGACATTTCCTGGAGCAACCCGGCGCAGGCGGCGAACAGGCGCTTCTTGTCGCCATCGACGGCCGGCCCGTCCTCCTCGTGGCGGTCCTCCAGCATTCGCACCGCTGCGACGCGGTAGGGATGTTCCTTGATGAAATCGAGGATCTCGACCCGCGCCAGCCCCCTCAGCCGGATATTGAAGCGCCCGTCCGGCAGCCGGACCTCGTCTTCGATCCGTCCGGCGCAGCCGATCGGGTAGACCGCGGGGGCGCTGCCGTAGCCTTCCTCCCACCCGGGCCGCAGCAGCGCCATCGCAATGAGCCGGTCGCCGCGCAGGACGTCCTCCACCATGGCGCGGTAACGCGGCTCGAAGATATGCAGCGGCAGCACAGCGTGCGGGAACAGCACGACGCCCGGCAATGGGAAGATCGGCATGTGGTCCTTGGACGTCAGGAGCCCGATACCGCTCTTCGCCTGTTCCATGGTCGCCTCCACCGCCGCGGCCCGATTGCCGGCCCGCCGCCGCTGCCGGCACATCCGACCGCCGGGTGCGCTATGATACCCTGCGCCGCGGAGGAGGAAGGTGGGACAGTTCGAGCGCCACGTCTTCGTTTGCACGTCCGGCGATTACTGCCCCCACGACGGCTCGGCGCAGATTCACCGTCTCCTCAAGGAAGGCGTGGCCGCCCGGGGCCTCAAAGCCTCGGTCCGCATCAACAAGTCCGGCTGTCTCGATCAGTGCGGTCACGGTCCGATGGTCGTTGTCTACCCTGACGATGTCTGGTACGCGGGAGTGACGCCCGACAAGGCCCGGCGGATCCTCGACGAGCATCTGGTGGCGGGGCGAGCGATCGCCGACCTGGAGTACCGGGCCCCCGCCGGACCGAACAAGGATGCCCGGCGGATGGCCGCGATCAATGCCGCACGGGCCGGCCGCGAGCCGGGGGGGCGCGGTGAAGCGTGAGGGGGACTCGATGAAGAGGGGAATTCCGGCGTGGTTCGCGAGGCCCTCCCTGCTGGGGGCGTGCGTCGGCATCATCGGCGCCATTCTGTTGTGGGTCACCTCCGACGCCGGTCCGCTGGCGCGGGCGTCCTTCGCCATCGGGGGGTTCGCGGTGGCATATCTCGCAGGGCTGGTGCTCGCGTTGCGGCACCGCGAGCGCGACAGCCAGAGGCGGCTCCTCGACCAGGCCGAGGAGCTTCGCCTCAGCCAAGACCACATCATGGCGAACGAGACGTTCCGCTCCCTCGGCGCGTACCTGGAGATCCTTGCCCACCAGATGAAGGAGCCACTCGAGGAGACCATCGACGGGATCAACCGCCTGGCCTCCGACGGAGCGCTACCGGAGGGCGCCCGGCAAGTCGTCGCCCACCTGAAGGACCGGGGCGAGGCGCTGCATGCCAACCTGAAGCACCTCACCGGCTACGGCATGGCCAAACCGGGGCGGGCGCCCTTCGGCGTCAATACGCTCCTGCGCGAGGCGATCCTGCTGTGCCGGCATCGGGCCGCGGAGAAAAAGATCCGCTTCGAGGAGCGCTACGCGACGGTCCCACCGGTCTTCGGATCGGCCGTCCGAGTGCACCAGGCGGTCTTCAACGTCATCATCAACGCCGTCGAGGCGATGCCCTACAGCGGCGGCACCATCGTCGTGGAGACCTCCCTGGATAACGACCGCGTCGTGGCGCGGGTGAGCGACACGGGGATCGGCGTCCGCCCCGACCATTTGCCGAGGATCTTCGAGCCGTTCTTCTCGACCAAGCCCGAGAAGAAGGGCGTGGGACTCGGGCTGTGGACCGCCCGCCAGATGCTCGACATCATCGGGGCGGACATCAGCGTCGCGAGCGCGCCGTTCAAGGGCACGACGGTGACCATGAGCTTCCCGCAGGCGGCGCCGCTCCGGCCGGGACGCGAAGGGGTGGCGCACCCGCCGGAGTTCGAGATCAATACGGCCGACCCGTCCGATCGGCAGATCGCCTGAAGCGGCCGGTCAGGCCCGCCGGCGGGTCAGCGCATCGAGGAGAACGTAGCGCGCCAGGCGCGGGTTCTCCTTGAGCCGCCGCAGCGAGTAGGCGTACCAGTGGGCGCCGTAGGGCACGTAGACGCGCAGCCGGTGCCCGGCTTCCCGGATGATGCCGCGCAGCATCTCGTCCACCCCGAGCAGCATCTGAAACTCGTAGGTTTCGCGCGGCGGGCGGCGGCGATCGATGATTCGCATCGCCTCCCAGACCAGCTCCTCGTCGTGGGTCGCGATGCCGACGCAAAAGCCGCGCTCCAGCATGTCCTCGAGCAACCACGAGAAATTCCTCCGGATGATCGTCCGATCGCGCCAGGCGATCGCCCGCGGCTCGACGTAGATCCCCTTGCACAGCCGGACGCTGGCCCCTCCTGGGAGGGCGCGCGCATCGGCGAGACTGCGGCGCAGGCAGGCCTGCAGCACCACCCCGAGGTTGTCGCATCCCTCGTCTCTCAACCTTCGATAGATGTCGAGAGTGGCGGAGGTGCAGCTCGAGTCCTCCATGTCGAGGCGCACGAAATTCCCGAGCGCCGCGGCCTCGCGCACCAGCGTCCGTACGTTGGCCAGGCAGAACTCGGCGTCGAGTTTGAGACCGAGCTGCGTCAGCTTCACCGAGATGTTGGAATCCAGGCGATGTTCCCGGATGGCGCGCAGCGCCCCAAGGTACTCGCGCACCGCCCCTTCCGCGACCTCGCGGCGGTGCACCGATTCCCCCAGGACGTCGAGCGTCGCCAGGTAGCCGCCGCCGTTCAAGGCGGTCAGCAGGCCGATGGCGTCATCGAGACTCTCACCGGCGATGTACGGCCGGGAAAAATGACGCACCAGCGGGCGTGGCACGAACGGCAGGCCGCGCGACACGAGATAATCGAACGCCGACACGCTTCCTCCGCGACGAGGCCGGCGAGTCTAATCAACCGCATTGCACCTGTCAAAGGCGCCCGGCGGCACGCGGCCATGCAGGGCGACGATGGGACGCGACGCGATTGACAGGGCATGAGACGCTTTCCTATAGTGGCGCGCCCACCCTGAAAGGCGGTCGACCGTGCCCAAGAGGACCCGAAAAGCAAGGTCAAGCCGGACGATGCCGACGAGCCGGCCCGGCATCGACGTGCTTCTGCACGAGGACAGAGTGTTTCGGCCAGGGCGCAATTTCACCGCCGGCGCCAACCAGGGCGACCCGGCGATTTATGGCAGAGCCGCCCGGGATCCGGAAGCCTTCTGGGCCTCCATGGCACGGGAGCTGACCTGGTCCAGGCCATGGAAGAAGGTCCTGGAATGGACCCCACCGCACGCGCGCTGGTTCGTCGGCGGCAGGCTGAACGCCAGCGTCAACTGCCTCGATCGGCATCTCGGCGGGGCGACGCGCAACAAGGCGGCGATTATCTGGGAAGGCGAGCCGGGCGACGATCGCACGCTCACCTACGCGCAACTGCACCGGGAAGTCTGCAAGTTCGCCAACGTGCTGAAGGGTCTCGGAGTCGCCAAGGGGGATCGCGTCACCCTGTACCTGCCGCTGATCCCGGAGCTGGCGATCGCCATGCTCGCCTGCGCCCGGATCGGCGCCGTCCACAGCGTCGTGTTCGGCGGTTTCTCGGCCGAGTCGCTGCGCGACCGCATCAATGATGCGAAGTCGACCGTCCTGGTGACCGCCGACGGCGGCTACCGGCGCGGTGCCCAGGTGCCGCTGAAGCGCACCGCCGACGAGGCGCTGCACGGGTCGCCGTGCGTCCGGCACGTGGTGGTCGTGCGGCGCGACAACTTCCCGATCGACGTGCAGGAGGGCCGCGACCACTGGTGGCACCGGCTCATGCAGCATGCCTCCGCCGACTGCCCCGCCGAGGCGATGGACTCTTCCGACATGCTGTACATCCTGTACACCTCGGGGACCACCGGCAAGCCGAAGGGGATCGTTCACGGCACCGGCGGCTACATGGTCGGCGCCTTCGCCACGGCGCGCTGGGTCTTCGATCTGAAGCCGCCGGATGTCTACTGGTGCACCGCTGACATCGGCTGGGTCACCGGCCACTCGTACGTCGTCTATGGACCGCTCGCCAACGGCGCCACGGTGTTCATCTACGAGGGGGCCCCCGACTGGCCGGACCGCGGCCGCTTCTGGGAGCTGTGCCACAAGCATGGCGTGACGATCTTCTACACCGCGCCGACCGCCATCCGGGCGTTCATGCGCTGGGGCATCGAATGGCCGGCGAAACACGACCTGTCGCGGTTGCGCCTGCTCGGCAGCGTCGGCGAGCCGATCAACCCGGAGGCGTGGATGTGGTACCACAAGTACATCGGCGGCGAGCGCTGCCCGGTGGTCGACACCTGGTGGCAGACCGAGACCGGCATGATCATGATCACGCCGTTGCCGGGGATCACCCCGACCAAGCCGGGGTCCGCGACCCGCCCGTTTCCCGGCGTGTCCGCCGAGGTGCTGGACGACGCCGGCAAGGTCATCAAGCACGGCGGCGGCTATCTGGCGATCACGCGGCCCTGGCCGGGGATGCTGCAGACGATCTACGGAGACGACGCGCGGTACCTGCAGACATACTGGTCGAGGTGGGACAACAAGACCTATTTTCCCGGCGAT
The DNA here is from genome assembly GCA_018606725.1 of Acidobacteriota bacterium. GTDB lineage: Bacteria > Acidobacteriota > Polarisedimenticolia > Gp22-AA2 > Gp22-AA2 > JAGYID01. Next base: position 6,300 of record JAGYID010000033.1, on the reverse strand, counting down.
GGCGCCCGGCGTGATCGGCAGGGGTACTTCTGGCTCCTCGGCCGCGTCGACGATGTCCTCAACGTCGCCGGGCACCGCATTGGCACGATGGAAGTCGAGAGCGCCCTCGTCGACCACCCGTCCGTCGCCGAGGCGGCGGTGGTCGGCCGGACCCACGAGCTGAAGGGCCAGGCGCTGGCGGCCTTCGTCACGCCCAAGGACGGGATCACCGTCGACACGCGGCTGTCGGACGAGCTCAAGGGCCACGTCGTGAAGAAGATCGGCGCCTTGGCAAGACCCGACGACATCATTTTCACCGCCGAGCTCCCGAAGACACGCTCGGGGAAGATCATGCGGCGTCTCCTCAAGGATATCGCCGAAGGGCGGACGCTGGGCGACATGACGACCCTGGCGGACCCGTCGGTCATCCACGCCCTCAAGCAGAAGTATCAGGAGGAGTAGTCGGGGCGGAGAGCCTGGATGGAGCCGGCGGCCTGCGGCCGCGGCTCAGCCGGCGATCTTGGCGGCCTTCTCCAGATCCGACACGACCATGACCACGACCGCCTTGCCCGACGACTGGGTGATGCCGGTGTAGGCATAGTCGATATTGATCCCGGCGGCCGACAGGCGCGCGCAGATGTCGCCCAGGGCCCCTGGTTTGTCGGACATGTCGACCGTCAGGCAGTCCTCGATCGAGGCGTGCAGCCCTTCCCGCTGCAGCGCCTCGCGTCCCTTCGCCGGGTCTTCGGCGATGATCTTGGCGCGCCCCTCGAAGACGGCGAGAGCCCGCATGTTGACGCCCGCCTTGCCGAGGCTCTGGGCCACCTGCGCCAGGGTCCCCGGCTTGTTGGCCAGTTGCACGGTCAGCTGCTTCGCTCGCGGCATGTCGCCACCTCCCCTCGCTTCAATGTTCTCCGCCCCGCCCGAAAATTCTCCGTGCCAGCCACTGGATCGGGTCGTAGTAACGATCAACGACGCGCTCCTTGAGCGGGATGATGCCGTTGTCGGTGATCCCGATGTGCTCCGGGCAAACCTCGGTGCAGCAGCGGGTGATGTTGCACAGGCCCGAGCCGAACTCCGCCCGCACCGCCGGGATCCGATCCGCCGCGTCGAGCGGGTGCATCTCGAGCGACGCCAAGCGGATCATGAAGCGCGGCCCCACGAAGGCATCCTTGCGGTCGTGGTCGCGCAGCACGTGACAGACGTCCTGGCACAGGAAGCACTCGATGCACTTGCGGAATTCCTGCACGCGGTCGACATCATTCTGCATCATCCGGTGCTGTCCGTCGGCGCCACGGGGACGGGGCTTGAACGGCGGGATCCGCTTGTTGCGCTCGTAGTTCCAGGCGACGTCGGTGACCAGGTCCTTGACGACCGGAAAGGTCTTCAGGGGCTGCACGGTGATCACCTCATCGGCCCCGAACATGTTCATGCGGGTCATGCAGCCCAGGCGCGGCCGGCCGTTGATCTCCATGCTGCAGGAGCCGCACTTTCCCGCCTTGCAGTTCCAGCGCACCGCCAGGTCGTTTGCCTGCCTGGCCTGGATGCGATGGATGACATCCAGGACCACCATCCCCGGATCGACCTCGACGGCATACTCCTGAAACCCCCCGCCCCGGGCGTCGCCCCGCCAGACGCGGAATCTACGTTCGGGCAATGGCAGCCTCCAGGTCCTCGATCTTCGCGTAGGCGATGTCCGCCAGTTCCTTGGGCGGCGCCGGCCGTTCGTGCCGGCGGGTCTCCATGCCGTCCCTGCCCTTGCGGACGACGATGTTCGCTTTCAGCCACTCGGCGCGCTCGTCCGGGTAGTCGACCCGGGTGTGGCCGCCACGGCTCTCCTGCCGTTCCAGCGCGGCGCGGGTCACCGCTTCGGCGGTGATCAACAGAGGCCGCAGATCGAGCGCCGCGTGCCAGCCGGGGTTGTACTGCGCCGCCCCGTTCGCCTTGACCCTCGCTGCCTCGGCCTTCAGACGCTCCATCTCCCGCAATGCCGTCTTCAGCTCGTCGTCCGACCGGACGATGCCGACATTGCGCCCCATGATGTTTTGCAGGTCTTCCTGGATCAGGTATGGGTTGGTGCCCGACTCCCGGTTGAGGATGTCGGTCGCCCGGCGGATGGCGGTGGCGGCCTGCTCGTCGGGGACGCGCGGCGCGGCCGGCAGGGCGCGGACGTAGCGCGCCGCCCCGACCCCGGCGAGCCGCCCGAAGACCACCAGATCGGACAGCGAGTTGCCGCCGAGCCGGTTGGCCCCATGCAGCCCGGCGGCGCACTCCCCCGCCGCGAACAGCCCCGGCACCGTTGTCTCCTGCGTGTCGGGGTCGACCCGCACGCCGCCCATGAAGTAGTGCAGCGTCGGCCCGACCTCCATCGGCTCGCGGGTGATGTCGACCTCCGCCAGCTCCTTGAACTGGTGATACATGGACGGCAGCTTCTTCCGGATGAAGTCAGCCGGCCGGCGGGAGGCGATGTCGAGGTACACGCCGCCGTGCGGCGTTCCGCGTCCTTCGTTCACCTCCCTGGTGATCGCCCGGGCGACCACGTCGCGGGTCAGCAGCTCGGGTGGGCGGCGGGCGGTGCTGTCACCGGTCAGCCAGCGGTTGGCCTCCTCCTCGGTGGCGGCGGTCTCGGCGGCGAACTTCTCCGGGATGTAGTTGAACATGAAGCGCTCGCGCTTGTTGTTGGTGAGGATCCCCCCATCGCCGCGCACCCCTTCGGTCACCAGGATGCCGCGCACCGATGGCGGCCAGACCATGCCGGTCGGATGAAACTGGGTGAACTCCATGTCCATCAGCTCGGCCCCGGCCTCGTAGGCCATGCCATAGCCATCGCCGGTGTACTCCCACGAGTTCGAAGTCACGCGCCAGGCCTTGCCGGCGCCGCCGGTCGCCAGGATCACCGCCTTCGCCTTGAACAGGGCGAATCGCCCGGTCTCGCGGAAGTAAGCCAGGAGTCCGGCGATCCGGCCGCCATCGGTCATCAAATCGAGACCGGTGCACTCCATGTAAACCTGGAAGCCCCGGTGGATCCCGTAATCCTGCAGCGTCCGGATGATCTCCAGCCCGGTGCGGTCGCCGACGTGCGCCAGGCGGGGGTAACGATGCCCACCGAAGTTGCGCTGGCTGATGAGCCCGTCCCGGGTGCGGTCGAAGACGGCGCCCCACTCCTCCAGCTCGCGCACCCGGTCCGGAGCCTCGCGGGCGTGCAGCTCCGCCATGCGCCACTGGTTGAGGAACTTGCCGCCCCGCATGGTGTCGCGGAAATGGATCTTCCAGTTGTCGCGGGCATCGACGTTGCCGAGCGCCGCCGCCAACCCCCCTTCGGCCATGACGGTGTGCGCCTTTCCGAGAAGCGACTTGCAGACGACCCCGGTGCTCAACCCCTGCGCCGAGCATTCGATGGCGGCGCGCAGACCGGCGCCGCCGGCCCCCACCACCAGCACGTCATGCTCGTAGGTCAGGAGTTCCGAGACGTTGACCATGGCTCAACCCCAGGTGCTGAAGTCGTGGATGCGGCCCATCGACACCATCCGGACGTAGTAGTCGGAGAAGGCGACCCAGAACAGGCTCAACCAACCGAACAGCCCGTGACTGGCGTTGAGGATCGACGCCTTCCGCCAGGCCCCGTGGCGCAGCCGGGAGGAGGCGTCGCAGCTGAAGCAGTCGAGCTTGCCTCCCAGCAGATGGCGCCAGGAATGGCAGCCGAACACGTACAAAGTCAGCAGGGCCGCGTCGATGGTCAGCACGATGCTGCCGACCCCGACCCCGAAGACGCCGTCGCGAAAGAAGGCCCAGAAGGTGTCGTAGTAATGCACGACCATGAACACCAGGATGAAATAGAGGGCGTAGCGGTGCAGGTTCTGGAAGATCAACAGGCCGGTCTCGCCCCGGTACTCCGAGCGCGGCAGGGCGCCCACCGCGCAGCCGGGCGGCGAGGCGGCGTAGGCGCGGTAATACGCCTTCCGGAAGTAGTAGCAGGTCAGCCGGAACGACAGCGGGAAAATCAGGATCAGCAGCGACGGCGATGCCGGCAGCCACGATGGCCACCACGATGGCCATGCGCCGAACCAGGCGTGCTGGAGCGGCGCCGCGCCCGCCGCCCCGGGGCGAACGAACAGAAGCGGCGAGGAGAACGGCGAGATGTACGGATCGTGGAAGAAATGCCCGGGTTGGAATGCCGCCCAGGTCGCGTAGGCGACGAAGCCGGTCAGGCCCAGCAGGGTCAGCAGCGTGCCGACCCACCATCGGTCGGTGCGCCCGGTGGCGGCGAGCCCCCGGGCGTGGCCTCCGACGCGGATGGTCTGCTCCATGGCGACTCCTCCGAGCCCGATCATTGCCAGGCGAGGGCGGGATTCTATATGGACTGATGCGGCCAGGGCAACGGCCCCGTCCGCGAGGCGACCCGGCTCGGAGGAACGCGCCCCGCACCGGGCGCCGTCCGACGGGCTTCCGGCCGGCGGTTGCGCCGGGAGCCGCGGGAACGCATCTTTCAGGCCCGGCGAGGCGGGTGGTATACTGCCCACCTTGCGGCAGCGCCCCTGGGCCTCCCAATTCCGGATGAGGCCCGGTCGAGCGCGGTCGCGCAACGCCCGCGCGGGGCGGTCCCGGCCGACAGGCGGCCGGTGGATCCCGCAGCCGGAGCGTGAGGAGATTGCATGGCAAAATCGATGCTGGTGAACGTGACCGCGGAGGAGGAGAACCGCGTCGCGATCGTCGAGAACGGCGTGCTCGATCTGTTCGAGATCGAGACCCTCAGCCGGGAAAACCTCAAGGGCAACATCTTCAAGGTGGTGGTCGAGGGCGTGAACACGGCTCTCGAGGCCGCCTTCGTGAACTACGGCGCCGAGCGCGCCGGCTTCCTGCCGCTCGACGAGGTCAACTTCAAGCTCTATCCGAGCCGCAACGGCGGATCCGGCGGGAAGGTGCGCGGCGGCCGCATCGCGCGCCACCTCGACAAGGGGATGGAGGTCCTGGTGCAGGTGATCCGGGACGCCTACGCCAACAAGCCACCGACCATGAGCACCTACTACTCCCTTCCGGGACGCTACCTGGTCCTGATGCCGGGGGCCGATGCCGCCGGCATCTCGCGGAAAATCGAGGATTCCGACCAGCGCGACCGGTTGCGCAAGCTCCTCGATGAGCTGACGGTCCCGGAAGGGTACGGCGTCATCATCCGCACGGCCGGCCTGGAGACCAACCCGCGGGATCTGCAGTCCGACCTCGATTCGCTCCTGGAGCTGTGGCGCTCGATCGACAGCGCCAGCAAGCAGGTCAAGGCCCCGGCCCTGATATTCCAGGAGCGCGACCTGGTGGTGCGGTCGATCCGCGACCACTTCACCTCGGACATCGAGGAAGTGCTGATCGACGACGAGGCCGCGTATCTGAGAGCCCGCAAGTACTTCGAGGCCCACATGCCGGAGCAGGCCGGGCTGGTCCGGCTGTACACCGGCGACAAGCCGATCTTCACCAAGCACAACCTCGAGGACCAGATCGAACGGATCTACAAGCGCACCGTGCAGCTCAAGTCGGGCGGCCTGATCTGCATCGACCAGACCGAGGCGCTGACCGCCATCGACGTCAACTCGGCGCGCTCTTCGCGCTCGGCCAACAGCGAGGAGACCGCCCTGCGCACCAATCTCGAGGCGGCCGAGGAGGTCGCCAGGCAGCTCCGGCTGCGGGACATCGGCGGCCTGATCGTGATCGACTTCATCGACATGGAGTCGCCGAAGCACATCCGCCAGGTGGAACGTTGCTTCGCCGAGGCCATGGGCCGCGACAAGGCGCGCTACGACATCACCCGCATCAGCAAGCTCGGTCTGATGGAGGTGTCGCGGCAGCGGATCAAGGTCACCAAGGCTTCCTCGTCATTCACGGAGTGCCCGACCTGCCAGGGCGACGGCACGGTGCGCACGCCGGAGGCGGCCGCCCGGATGGCGTTCCGCAAGATCCAGGCGCGCGTCGTCAAGGGGGACATCGCCGGGGTCAAGGTCTTCCTGCCGCCGGATGTCGCACTGCACCTGCTCAATCACAAGCGCGACGATCTGGCGCGCCTGGAAACGCGTCATCGCGTCCGTGTGGAGGTCGAGCCCGAGGAGCGGATGAAGGCCAGCGAGTTCGAGGTCGAGGAGATCCGGCGGGAAGAGTCGGAGATCATGCCGATCGTCACCGCCGACACGGTCGACGAGGCGCTGGTGGCCGGCTCGCTGCCGACGACCGCACGGCCGCCGGAGTCATCGGCCGTTGCGCCGGCGCCCGAGACCGAGACCCGCCCCGGCCCCGGACCGGGCGCGGAGCGCCCCGGACGCCGGCGCCGCCGGCGCGGCC
>JAGYID010000104.1 GCA_018606725.1 Acidobacteriota bacterium | reverse complement strand
CCGCGCCGCCGGAGCGAGGCGATCGCCTGGTCGGCGCGGCGGGCGTCTCCTTCGCGCAGGGCGACGAGGCGCAACACCCCGGCGTCCCCCTCGAGCGTCGCGGCGGGCGCCGGTGATGGCAGGACCCGCCGCGTCAACGTCAAATTCTTGCGACCGGAGGCCGACGCCGCGCTGATGTTGAGCATGACCTTGCTGCCCGGCTGGCCGTGCAGGAGCCTGGCCGCCTCCCACGGGCCGAGGACCCGGGTGGACCGCCCGTCGATGCTGATCAGGACGTCGCCCGTCGACAGGCCGGCCTCGGCCGCCGGCGAGCCGGTGAGAGCCGCCACCACGACGATGTAGCCGCGCTGTTTGCTCAGGCTCAGGCCGACATCAGCGGGCCCGCCATCCTCACCCTTGGCGGCCCGCTCGTACGCCGCCGGCGGCAGGTACTCGTTCGCCGGGTCGAGCGCTTCGAGCATGCCGCGGTAGGCGCCCTGCATCAGGCCGTCGATTTCGACGGGCTGGACGTAGTTGTTGACGATGAGATAGAGCGCCTCGTTGAACAACTTGAGATAGCTGTAGGTTCCCTCCACCGCCACGACGCGGCCGATGAAGGCGCCCGACAGGGTGAACAGGATGAGGGCGGCGGACAGCACCAGCATCAGCTTGCGATCGACGGTGATCTTCATCGTGGCTCCTTCATTGATTCAGGGCGCATCGATTCAGGGCGCATCGGTTCAGGGCGCATCGGTTCAGGGCGCGGTGCGTGGGCTCGCGCCGCTGCGCCCCTTGGCGCGTTCTTCGGCGATCCGGGTCGGGGCGCTCCGCAGCCACGGGACCGGATCTTCCGGCTTGCCAGCGTGCCGGATCTCGAAATACAGCCCGGGGACGTCGAACGTCCCGGCGTCACCCGACCGGGCGATCACCTGCCCGCGACCGACGTCCTCTCCCGCCGCCGCCAGCCTCTCCTGCACGTGGCCGTAGATCGACAGGAAACCGTCCCCGTGATCGATCACGATCATCTCGCCGTATCCCTTGAACCAGTCGCTGAACGCGACCCGCCCCTCGAACACGGCGCGCACTTCCTGCCCCGGATCCGATGCGATCTCGATCCCGGGATGCGGCACCACGGTGGCGAATCGGGGATGACGCACGTTGCCGAACGGCACCGCCAGCCGCCCGCGCGCCGGCCAGGCCAGCTGGCCCCGGAAGCGGGCGATGCCGGTCGAAGGGACCGGCGGGCCCTGCCCCGGACGCGCCAGATTCTCCAGCAGGCTCCGGATCTCGCGCTCATTGTCCTGCAGCTCACCCAGCGCCAGGCGCTGCGAGGCGCGCTGACGCTTCAGGGAGCTCAACACGGCCTCCTTGCGCCGCCTGCTGTCGCGCAGCTCGGCGCTCTTCGTGGCGAGCTGCGTCTCCAGATCCGCCAGCCGCAGCCGCTCCCCCGCCAGATCCGCCAGAGCCCGATCGAAGCGGTCCCGCTCGTCGCGGTAGGAATCGATGCGCCGCCCCTCGGCGAGGCTCAGCGCCTCGACCGCCCGTCGCCCGGCGACGATCTGCGCCGGGGACGAAGCAGAGGCGAGCAGGCGCACGTAGCGGACGGGCCCGACCTTGTAGACCTCCCCCAGCCAGCGGCGCATCTCCTCCTCGCTGGTGGCGAGCTGTCCCGCCAGGACCTCCGCGTCGAGCCGGGCCGTCGCCTCGCGCTGCGCCGTGGCGCGCAACTCGTCCCGCAGCATCGCCGACTCGCCGCGCAGCAGGCTCACGGTCAGGTCGATCTCATCGATGGCATCGAGGACCGAGCCGGCCCTGGCCTCGGTCTCCGCCAGACGCTGTCGCAGCGCGTCCATGTCCTGCCGCACCTTCTGGAGCCGCGCCTGCTGGCGGGCGGTCTCGGCGGCGGCCGCCCGCGGCTCCCGGCGCGTCTCGCGTCCCGCCGGTTCGCCGGGCTCGGCGACGGCCGCGACGACAGACAGCGCGGCGGCAAGCGCCACGATCGGCGGCCGCCACAGCTCGACCCGCCGGCCCGCGGCGGGCGGCTCGGCCCGGTGCCCGGGCAGGCGCTTACGGATAGAGGCTCTGGCCATCCAGACCTCCAGGAAGCGGCACGCCGAGCAGCGCGAGGATCGTCGGATGCACGTCGGCGATCAGGGCCTCGCGCCCCGCCAGGCGGACGTTGCTGAACAGCACGCCGTGCACGATCGACGGATCGTTCGAGCAGTGATCGCCGCTCCAGGCCTTGAGGTTGTCCTCGAATACGTGCGGCGGCACCTCGCCGAGGGCGGTCTGCCAGCCGATCCGGTAATGCTCACCGTTGGCGACGCGCAGATCCGGAACCAGGCGCGGGTCGAAGCCGCGATAGATCTCCTCACGCCGGTAGACGCGCTTCACCGGCTTCTCGCCGGTCTCGGGATCGACCAGCTCCTCCAGGCGGCGGGCGATCTCCTGCCGCACTTCGTCGTACTCCCGACCTGGGGCGACGCTCCCCTTCGGCTCGCGGCCCATGAGATTGATGTAGATATTCCCCAGCCCCAGGGCGTAGGCCTTGGTGCGCGACCAGTCGACGTACTGAAAGAACTGCCCCATTTCGCCGCGGTCGAACAGGTCCTCGAGCGTCTTGCCACCGGTCGCGGAACCCTCGCGCAGGGTCATGAAGCCGTTCTGGACCAGCCAGGTGTTGTAGTTGACGCCGCGCCGGAACGAGGCGAAGCCGTGGTCCGAGGCGACCAGCAGCGCCGCGCGCGGCGACAGGCGCGCCATCGCCTCGCCGACGATCCGATCCATCCGCTCATAGGATTTCGGAATCTCGCCGGCGTACTGCGCCGCGAGGCGGGCGTCGTAGAGGGGATGACCGGGGTCGTGAAGTCGCCACAGCATGTGGCCGACCCGGTCCGGGAAATCGAACACCTGAACGTAGAGCCTCTGGTCGCCGGTCTCCAGGAAGCGACGCATCATCGTCTCCTGCAGGTCGGCGGTGAACGCCATGTCTTCGAGGAAATGTCGCTCATCGGTCAGCCCGGACGGCAGCGACCAGGTGTCGATCGGCCAACCGAGCGTCTTGAACAGGCCGAAATCGCGCAGCAGCTGGCTGGCGAAACGCAGCGGGGCGGTGAACCGCACCGGCTGACACTGCGGGTGAAAGTTGAGCGGCGAGGCGTACAGCTTCACTTCGGGGGACAGCGTCAGCAGCTTGAAGCGGACGATCCCTCTCAGTCCGGCGACGCGGTCGACGACCGGATTGACCGGGATCGGCACCACGAACCAGTCGCTCCATTCCCCCGGCCGCAGGGTCTGTCGCCGACCGGCCAGATCGATGGTGATCGACTCATCCGTCGCGTCGAGGGTGAACGGCACGTCCAGCCTGCGCGGTACGCCGCGCCGGCCCAGGTCGGCCTCGGCCGCGGCGCGCGCCTCGCGGCGGGCCGCCGGGTCGGCGATGTTGCGCGTCGCCTCGTCGAGGGCGTAGTCGTAGAACGGTTTGTTCAGCGGCCCGACGACGGCGGTGGCGATGGCCCCGCGGCGGGCGGCGAGCTTGACGATCTCGACGCTGAACTGGTTGTCGGTGACTGTCAGGGCTGGATCGGAGGCATACAGCGACGGTGAGCCAATCCGGCCGCGCATGTCGGGCACCCCCAGCCCGGAGAGCATCTCCAGCCGCTCGTGTTCCTCGGCCGGGAAGGTCACCGGCATGTTGAGCACCTTCACGGTCACCCCGGCGTCGGCGGCGGCGGCCCAGAACGGCATCCCCTTCCGCGCATTGACCGCCGTCGGCAGCTCGTGCGGCAGGTAGCGCGCGCCCACCGCCGCGCTCGCGCCGCCGAGCAGGACGGCACCGACTGAGGCGCCGGCCAGGACTGCCGGCCAGCGCCGGCGCAGGGCGCCGCCGGCGGCGGCGCCGATGACCGCGCCCGCGAGCCCCATCAGCCCCCCCAGCATCTCGCCATTGCGAGCCCCGAACAGGAAGACCCGGCGGCCCTCGCGCAGCATCGCGAATTCGGGAAGATACGTCCCCTCGGTGCGACGCAGGAAATCGAAGATCTCGGTGCGGCCGGGGTTCAGTCCGGTGGAGAACGACGCCCAGGACACCGGGGTCTGCGGCGGGTTGCTGCTCAGGAGCGGCGTGTAGGTGCCCTCGCTCTTGAGCCGCGCCAGATTCGGCAGACGCCCCTCGGCAAGGTATTGCTCGACCAGCCGCGCGTCGACGCCATCGAAGCCCAGCACGACCACCTTGTCGAACCGCTCGGTTGGGGCGGCGGCGAGGAGCAGCGGCAGCAGGAGGAGCACCGTGAGCGGGAAGGCCGGAGCGCTTCGGCGGGCTGGCAAATGAAATGAGGGCAAAAGCACGATCCTCCGGCCCTGCAAGAACTTATACACCGGTTCGACGCCCGGAAATTATAGGTCCAAAGGATCGCCCGTTCAACATTTGATTCCGGCCCGGCATTTTCGGTATCATCCCGCGGCTTTTCCGATAAGTGACGCCTCTCCAGCGACTTAAAGAAACGGGACGAATGGCGGCTCAAGACTTCGCGGCGAAGGCCGAGCGGTTCATCATCGGCGTCATGTCAGGCACCTCGGCCGACGGCGTGGACGCCGCGCTGGTCGCCGTCCGGGGGAGCGGCGAGCAGCTCTCCTGGCGGCTGCTACGCCATGAAACCCTGCAGTACTCGCTGAAGGTGCGCGACCTGATCCTCGGCTGCGCCGAAGGCGGCAGGGGCGACGCGGCGGCCATCTGTCGCTTGAACGTGCTGCTCGGCGAGCTGTTCGCCCGCGCCGCCGCGCATGTGGCAGCGAAGGCCGGGATCGCGCTCGAGGGCGTCGATCTGATCGGATCGCACGGACAGACGATCCAGCACCTGCCGGCGCCGGTGTCCATCACCGGCATCAACGTCCGCGGCAGCCTGCAGCTCGGAGAGCCGGCGGTGATCGCCGAGCGCACCGGCATCACCACGGTCGCCCAGTTCCGCGCCCGCGATCTCGCCGCCGGCGGCCAGGGGTCGCCGCTGCACTCCTACGTCGACTTCCTGATTTTCCGCAACCGGGCGCGAGGACGGCTGGTGCTGAACCTCGGCGGGATCGCAAGCCTCACCGCCATTCCGGCCAGCGCCCCGGCCGAGCGCGTCATCGGCTTCGATACCGGTCCCGGCAATCTCGTCATCGACGGCCTGGTCTCCCGCCTGACCAGCGGGCGGGAGGCGTTCGACCACGGCGGTCGCTACGCCCGGCGCGGCACCATCAGCCAGGCGCTGCTGCAGAGCCTGCTGCGTCACCCCTATCTTCAGGCGCCGCCGCCGAAGTCGTGCGGTCGGGAGGAATTCGGCCTGCCATTCCTCGAGCGGATCCTGAAGGAGAACGCCTCGGTGTCGCCCTACGACCTGATCGCCACGGCGACCCGCTTCACGGCCGACTCGATCGCCGTCGCCTGTCGCAGCTTCGTTCTGCCGCACAACGTCTACGAGGAAGCGATCGTTTCCGGCGGCGGCGCCCGCAATGACTACCTGATGGAACAGCTGCGCGCCGCCATCCCCGAGCTGTCGATCAAGGAGAGCGACGAGTACGGGCTGCCGGCCCACGCCAAGGAGGCCGTGGCGATCGCCATCCTCGCCAACGAGACGATGCTCGGGATGGCGAACAACCTGCCGGCTGCCACCGGCGCCTCCCGACCGGTGGTGCTGGGGTCGATCACCGCCGGCCACCGATCGCGATGATCGGGCCCGGCCCGCCGGGCTGGCGCACCAGGGCGACCACCCCGGCAGCCGCCGCGCTCGCGGCCGCCGCTCTGCTGGCGGCCGGGATCCTGCCGGCGACGGGCTGCGGCCCGGGTCTCGACCCGGCGACCACCCTGACGCTGGCGATCGACAACTCGCCGGCGAGCCTCGACCCGCGGCTCGGGTCCGACGAAGCCTCGCGTCGGGTCCACGATCTCCTGTTCAACGGGCTGTTCCGCGTCGGCGACGATGGACGGCCGGCGGGCGATCTGGCGGCCGCATGGGAGCGCCCGGATCCCCTGACCGTGCGGGCGCGTCTGCGCCGCGGCGTCCTGTTCCACGACGGCGCGCCGCTGGTCGCCGAGGACGTGGTGGCGACCTACCGGTCGATCCTGGACGGGACGGTCGCGTCGTTTCGAGCCGGCGATCTGGCCGTGCTGCAAGGGGTGGAGGCCGACGGCGACGACATCGTGGTTTTCCGGCTCAAGGAGCCATTCGCGCCCATCCTCACCGATCTCAACGTGCCGATTCTGAGGCGCGGCGCCGGGCGGGAGACGGCGCGTGCGCCGGTCGGCACCGGTCCGTTCCGACTGATCCACTACCGCAAGGACGAGGACCTGCTGCTCGAACGGTTCGACCGGTTCTTCGGCGGCGCGGCGGCCATCCGGACTATTCGCCTGAAGATCATCCCGGGCGAGACCGCCCGCCTGCTGGAGCTCCTCAAGGGCAGCGTCGACCTGATCGTCAACGACCTGTCGCCCGATCAGATGACCCGAGTGCGGCGCACTCCGGGCTACAGGGTCGTGACGCGCCCCGGCCGGAACTACGTCTACATGGCGTTCAATTGCGCGGACCCGCTCCTCGCCGATCCCCGCGTGCGCCGGGCGATCGCCTTCGCCATCGACCGGCGCTCCATCGTCGACCACCTGCTCGCGGGGATGGCGACGCTTTCGACCGGCATGCTCCCCCCGGGACATTGGGCCTACGCGGCCGAGGTGCCGATCCATGAGCCGGACGTGCAGCGGGCCGCGCGGTTGCTGGACGAGGCCGGTCATCCCGACCCGGACGGCGACGGCCCGGCGCCGCGCCTGCGGTTGAGCTACAAGACGTCGACGAGCGAGCTGGCGCAGCAGCAGGCGGCGATCCTGCAGGCGCAACTGGCGCGCGTTGGCGTGGCGCTCGACATCCGCGCCTACGAGTGGCCGACGTTCTACGATGATCTGAAGGCGGGCCGCTTCCAGGTGGTGGTGTCGATGTGGACCGAAATCGGCGATCCGGATGTCTATCGGCTCCGGTTCTCATCGAGCCGCGTGCCACCGGCGGGCTTCAACCGGGGGCGTTACCGCAGCGCCGAGGCCGACCGCCTCATCGAGGCGGGGGCCCGGACGCTCGACGAGAGCGCCCGGCGGGCGATCTACGTCGCCCTGCAGCGGCTGCTGGCCGAGGATCTCCCATATGTCAGCCTGTGGCACCGCGACGTCGCCGCGGCGATGCGCGAGCGGGTGCGCAATTTCACGCTCACGTCGGGGGCCGACTTCCGCACGTTGCGGGACGTCGAGCTGGCGCCGTGACGGTCACCGCGGGATCCGCCTCAGTCGAGGCGCCGGCCGAGGACCGCTTCGAGCGCCGCCAGCGGCAGCGCCCCGGCGCGCACCACGCGCGGCGGATCGACGGTCAGGTCGAGGACGGTCGAGGCCAGCCCGCCGCGGGTCGGCCCCCCGTCGAGAACCAGGTCGACCTCCTCCCCCATGGCGGCTTCGACCTCCTGCGCGGTCGCCGGCGCCGGGCCACCCGATCGGTTGGCGCTGGTGGCGACGATCGGCGTCCCCGTGGCGCGCGCCAGGGCGGCGGCGATCGGGTGCGGCGAAATGCGCACGCCCACCGTCCGCCCGCCTCCCAGGAGCAGCGGTGGCAGGGCGTCCGCGGCCGGCAGGATCAGGGTGAGAGCCCCCGGCCAGAACGCGTCGGCCAGCTTCCGAGCCGCGGCGCTGAACTCACGCACGCACAGGCGCACTGCCGCCTCATCGGCGGCGATCAACGGCAGCGCCATCCGCTCCGGGCGACCCTTGGCCCGAAACACCCGCTCGACCGCCGCCGCGCTAAGCGGATCGGCGCCGAGACCGTAGAATGTTTCGGTCGGATAGGCCACCAGCCGTCCGGCGCGCAGGAGCGCAGCGGCGCTGGCGATGAGCGCCCCATCGGGGTTCTGGAGATCGATACGCCGGATCGCGGTCATGGTGCGAATCCCCGGCTGTTCGGGTTGTACGGCTGGGCCGGGACGACTATAGCAGAAGGCGGCGCGGTGGTTCGACCCGGGATGCCGGCGGGGTCGCACGGGGATCGGATGTGAGCAGGCGCAACGACGGCGGGGCGGCGCTGATCACCAGCGTCCACAATCCGGCGGTTCTGCGCGCCAGGGAACTGGAGCGTCGCAAGACCGCCCGCGATGCACAGCGACTCTACGTCGCGTGGGGCGTGCACCTGGCCCAGGAGGCGATCGACGCTCAAGCGTCGATCGCCGAAGCGTTCGTCGGGCCGGTCCTGGCGTCGAGCGGGGAGGGGCGCGTCCTCCGGCGCGCTCTCGAGCGCTCGGGCTGCCGGCTGTGGCAGACCAGCACCCGGGTCCTGGACGGCATCGCCGCCGGAAGCGGTGACCAGGGGATCCTCCTCATCGTGCGCCGCCCGGCGCACGAGGTCGCCGCCATCCTGGAAGCCGGTCCCGACCTGCTGCTGCTGACCCATGGCGTGCAGGACCCGGGTAACGTCGGCGGCCTGCTGCGGAGCGCTCTGGCGTTCCGCGCGCGCGGTCTGATCGCCCTCGAGGGCTGCGCCGATCCGTTCGGGAGCCGCTCGGTGCGCGCCGCCATGGGCGCCACATTCCGCCTGCCGATCGCGACGGCGGCGGCCGCCGAGGCGTTGATCGCCTGCCGGGCCGCGGGCCTCCAGATCGTCGCCGCCGATCTGGGCGGCGAGGCGATCCCGCCTCGGATTGCCCTGACGCGCCCGACGGCGCTGCTGGTCGGCAGCGAGGGTGCGGGTTTGCCGGAAGAGCTCCGTCGCGCCGCCGACCACCGCGTCCTGATCCCGATGGCCCCCGGCGCGTGTTCGCTCAATGTGCACGCCGCCGCCGTCGCGTTGCTTTACGAGACCGCGCGCCAGCGGGGCTTCCGTTGAGGCGTCGGCGACCCGCGGGGGCGGCGGCGCGGCCGGCGGAACTCAGGCGCGGCTTCGATGACGACCGGCGGGCGGGCGGCTGCCGCTCGGGGCTTGATCGCGCGACAGCGGCAGGGTGAAGGTGAAGACCGACCCCTGACCGACCTCGCTACGCACCTTGATGGCGCAGCCATGCAGGCGCAGGATGTCACGCACGATTGACAGACCGATGCCGGTGCCTTCGTAGCGCCGGCGGGGGCCGGCGTCAACCTGGTAGAAGCGCTCGAAGATCTTGTCGAGCGATTCGGGCGGGATGCCGATGCCGGTGTCGGCGACCTCGACCTCGAGGAAACCGCTCGGCCCCGGACGCACCGTCAGCGTGATGCTCCCGGCTTCGCGGTTGAACTTGACCGCATTGGTGAGCAGATTCGTCAGCACCTGGCCGACTTTGACGCGATCGCCGCGGATCATCAGTTCGTCGGTCTCGTACTGGGTCGTGACCGTGATCCCCTTCTTCCGGATGCGCTCCCCCACCAGGTCGACCGCCTCGTCGATCACCTGCCAGAGCTGCAGGGTCTCCAGATGGAGATTGGTCTCGCCCTTCTCCATCCGCGAGAATGACAGCAGGTTGTCGATCATTTCGATCAGGCGGTCGATGTTCTTCAGGGCCACCCCCATGCCGCGCTCCTGCTCGGGCGTCAGCGGCCCGAGCTTGCGCTTCAGGATCATCTCGGTGTAGCCCTTGATCGACACCAGCGGCGTGTGCAGCTCGTGCGAGACGTTGGCGAGCAGGTTGGACTTCATCTCGTCGAGCGATTTCAGCTCGGCGTTGAGGGTCTCCAGCTGTTGATTGCGTTGCGCCAGCGCGCCCTGCGCCTCCGACAACCCGCGGCAGGCCGTTTCCAGCTCCGTCTTGGCGGCGGTCAGCTGTTCGAGGCTGCGGCGCACCTGCCGCTCGCCGTCGATCCGGCCGGTCTCGTCGCGGGCGGTCAGGATGGTGCCGATGGTCTCGCCGCCCGCGATCACCGGGCCGGCGATCAGGTCGACGATGGCGCGCCCCGGCGCCTGAATCTCCACACCATCGAGGCGCGCCGCGCCGGCGCCGGAGAGTCCCTGCAGGAACGCCGCGAGCGGCGCCGGCTCGACGACCCGGTCCAGGAGGCGCCGCCGCAGCTCCGCCTCGCCGAGGCCGCGCAGCTCATCCGCGCCGCAGCCGAACAGCCGCGCGAAGGCGGGGTTGACCAGCGCCACCGCGGCTCCGGTCGGGCGCGGCTCCAGCACCAGGATGCCGTCGCCGCCCGCATTCAAGGTCGCCTCGAGACGGGCCTGGCTCTCGGCCAGGGCGCGCTCGAAGCGGCTGCGCGCCGTGACGTCGGTCATCGTGCCGATCACCGCACGGCGTCCCTGGAACTCGCCGGCCGCCCATGCGACGCGCACCTCCGGGCCGGCCCGGCCGCGGGCCCGCAGCCGGCAGGTGAACTCGCCCCGGTCCTCGGTTCCCGCCTCGGCCCGCATCACGGTCTCGCGCACACGCAACAGGTCGCCGGCGTCGAGCAGATCGATGAAGGCGGCCCCGGCGAGCCCTCCGGGCTCCGCTCCGACGAGCCGCGCCAGGGCCGGATTCGCGTAGGCGATCCGGTCGTCCTGCACGATGAAGGCACCATCGCCGATCCCCTCCACCAGCTGCCGGTAGCGGGCCTCGGATGCCGCCAGCCGCTCCTCGACGATCCGCTGTTCGGTCAGATCGCGCGCCGCCATCAACAGGGTCGGCGCGTTCCCCTCGCCCGCAACCGCCACGAAGGAAGCCTGCGCCGGGAACGCCTTCCCATCGCGGCGCTGCAGTTTGACCGACTCCGACAGGCCAGCCTCGCGCAGCGTGCGGCGCGCCAGCTTCGGCAGCAGGCGCTCCCACTCACCGGGCGCGAACAGGGCCTCCAGGTG
>JAGYID010000201.1 GCA_018606725.1 Acidobacteriota bacterium | reverse complement strand
GCGCGGGCGTTCCCCGACCCGGCACCCAGCGCAAGAGCAAGACTCCAGAGGAATTGGGCCACCAGGGGCGTCGCTGTTCTCGATCGGCTGCGGAGCATCAATTCTCCTCGGTTCAGATCTAATCTCCCACCATCACGGCGAATGTCAACGGAATTCTCCACTGGCATCAGCCTTGCTATGACGCCATCCTGATTGAACGCGTGCAGTCACCCGAATGAAGCAGCCCATGTGCCATTGAAGAGACCGGCCAGAAACATCGCCGGGGAGGAGGGGCGGATGGACACGATCACCTTGACCAGGAAAGCGTTGCTCTACGCGATGGCTCTGTCCCTGATCGTCGGTGTGTCGGCCTTCGGGCCGGCCCGCGCCGCCACCGTGACCCTGCAGCCGACCAAGGACAACACTCTCTACGAGCCGATCGCGCCGGACGGCTTCGTCGACATGAGCGACGGCGCCGGCCCGACCATGTTCACGGGCAAGGTCAAGGACGCCGACGCCGACCCCGGCACGGGGACGAGGCCGGCCGTGCGCCGCGCCGTCCTGGCGTTCAACGTCGCGGGCAACTTGCCGGCCGGGTCCACCATCAACAGCGTCCAGCTGACCCTGTACGCCGACAAGGTCGGGCTCACGACCACCTTCAACGTCAGCCTGCACCGGCTCCTGGCCGACTGGGGAGAGGGAACGTCGAACACCGGCAATTCGCAGCAGGGACGGGGTGAGCCACCGACCCCCGGCGACGCGACCTGGCGCCACACCTTCTACCCGGACCGGTTCTGGTCGATTGCGGGGGGAGTCTACTCGCTGACCGCGAGCGCGACGAAGGCCGTCGGCAACACCGGTTTCTACACCTGGGGCTCGACCTCGGGGCTGGTGGCGGACGTGCAATCGTGGTTGAACAACCCCTCCCAGAACTTCGGCTGGATCGTCGTCGGCACCGAGACGACCATCCAGACGACCAAGCGCTTCGCCACGCGGGAGAGCACCGGCCAGACGAGCGGCGTGTCGTGGAAGCCGCGGCTGGTGATCGACTACACACCGCTCGTCATCAGCGGCGCCTGCTGCCAGGGACCGGCCTGCACCGTCCAGACCCCGGCCGCCTGTCTCGGGTTGCCCGGCGTCTACCAGGGCGATGGGACCACCTGCTCGCCGAATCCCTGTTTCGTGGCGACCGGCGCGTGCTGCGCCGGCAACGGAACGTGTTCCGTCCTGAGCCAGAGCAGCTGCACGGGAGGCGGCGGCGTGTACCAGGGTGACGGCTCCGCCTGCGCGGCGGTGGACTGCCCGATCCAGCTGACGCCGTACCTCGATCCGCTGCCGATTCCCGGGGTCGCCACACCCGTCATCGGGTCGGCGGGCGGCGCGGCGACCTACAACATCACGATGCGGGAGTTCGAGCAGCGGCTCCACAGCCAGCTGCCGCCGACGAGGGTCTGGGGCTATCACGACGGCGTGGCCGCCCTGGGGACGCCCGGCCCCGTCATCGAGGCGCGTGCCGGGCAGCCGGTCACGGTCAACTGGATCAACGACATCCGGGACTTCGCCACCGGCGTGCCGCGCCGGACCAACCACTACCTGGACGTCGACGTCCAGCAGGACGCGTCGGGGAACGTCTGCATCATGGGCGCCGAGGATGCGGCGAAAACCGTCGGTCACCTGCATGGCGGTCACGTGCCGGCGATCTATGACGGCTACCCCGAGGCCACCTTCCTCCCCGGCGATCCGCCGGTGCCGTACATCTACCCCAACAACCAGCAGGCCAGCACCCTGTGGTTCCACGATCACGCCCTCGGCATCACCCGGCTGAACGTGTACATGGGGCTGGCGGGTTTGTACCTGCTCCGCGACCCGGTGGATGACGCAATCAATCTACCGACCGGTCAATACGAGATCCCGCTGGTGATCCAGGATCGGAAATTCAACCCCGACGGCACGCTCAAGTATCCGCCCATGTATATGGATCACTGGTTCGGCGACAAAGTCATGATCAACGGCAAGGTCTGGCCGTATCTCGACGTCAAACGCGGCAAGTACCGCTTCCGGCTCCTGAACGGCTCCGGTTCGCGCGTCTACACGCTGGCGCTGCGCCCGCCGTCGGGGACGCTGAGCTTCACCGTCATCGGCAACGAGGGCAGTCTTCTGGGGGCGCCCGCCCGCGGCGTCGGATCGCTCACCATCGGCCCCGGGGAGCGCTACGACGTGGTGGTCGATTTCGCCGGGTTCGCCAACGGCGACGAGATTCTTCTGCAGAACAGCGCCGGGGCGCCCTACCCCAACGGCCCCGTCGACCTGACGCAGGTGATGAAGTTCCGGGTCACCAACCAGGCGGGCGACACCGACCCGGTCCCCGACGTCCTGCGGGCGATCGAGCGGCTCGATCCGGCCCAGGCGGTCCAGGCCCGGGATTTCCGTCTGAAGCAGTCCGGGGCCGACGGCTGCGGTCGATCGATGTGGGAGATCAACGGCCTGGGCTGGAACGACATCGTCGAGTACCCCCAGCTCGACACGATCGAGATCTGGAGGTTCATCAACGACTCGGGCGTCGTCCACCCGATGCACATGCACCTGGTGATGTTCCAGGTCCTCGATCGCGACGGATTCACCAAGGACGCGGGAGGCGCGATCATCCCGAACGGCCGTCCCCAGCCGCCCGCCGCCGAGGAAGGAGGCTGGAAGGACACGGCTCTGGTCGGGCCGAACGAGATCCTGCGGGTCATCGCCCGGTTCGACGACTACAAGGGCAAGTACGCTTACCACTGCCATATCCTCGAGCACGAGGACCACGAAATGATGCGGCAGTTCCAGACGGTGAAGTGCGGCGACGGCGAGATCGATCCGACGGAGGCCTGCGACGCCGGCGCCGCCAACGGCACGGCGGCGTCCTGCTGCTCCGCGGCGTGTACGATCGTCGCCGCCGGGACACCGTGCAGCGACGGCAACGCCTGCACCCTGAACGATCAATGCCAGGCGGGAGCCTGCGTGTCCGGGCCGGCCATCGCGCCGCCCGGCGAGGTTCCGAACCTCTCGCTCTCGGCGGATCAATCCACCTTGACCTGGAATCCGATCCCGGGCGCGCCGGCGGGGACCGTGTTCGACGTGGCGCGCGGTCTCGCGAGCCAGCTGCCGGTCGGCGCCGGGGCCTCCGAGACCTGCCTGGCCACGGCGGTCCCGGCGACATCGGCCACCGACGGCGACCGCCCCGGCGTCGGTCAGGTCTTCTGGTATCTGGTGCGAGGCCGGCATCCGTGCGGAACGGGGACTTACGGGTACGCGACCGCCAACGGGGTGCCGACCGCGGAGCGCCTGACCCCGGCGTGCCCGTGACGCGCGGCCCGGCCGAATAGTCGGACAGCCTTCTAGACCCGCGGCCGCTCGTCCATCCGCGCGATCCAGTCGACGAGGCGCGGGTGGGTCGTCCCCGGGCGCTGGTAGTCGATCAGGATCTTGTGAAACAGGTGCCGGTCGTCCGGGT
>JAGYID010000103.1 GCA_018606725.1 Acidobacteriota bacterium | reverse complement strand
ACGGGAAGGGGCGAGGGCCTCACGGCCCCCGCCCCGGGATCGCCCGCTCGCGCGCAGGATGTCAGTGACAGCCGCAACCGGTGCCGCAGCCGGCATCCTGTCCGGTGCCGGTCGGCTGCATCGCCGCTGGCCGGCCGGGAATGCCGATCTGGGACGATGCAATCAGCGGCCCGGCTGCCGCGGAGGTGAAGGTTGGCTCGACGACCCTGGTCGAGGCCTCGGAAGGCCCCAGCGGCACATGCTTGCCCGCGGCGAAGATCGGGTGACGGCCCTTCTCCTGGAACCACTGGGCCGTGCTGTGGGTCGAGAACATCTTCTCGACGATCTGCCGCCAGCCGACGCCGGTGTTGTAGGCGCAGAACGACACCTCTCCGACCTGCGTCCCGTAGGGGATGATGCACATCTCGGTGCGCCGGAAGTCGTAGTTGAACAGGTCCTGGAACCACATGCCGGCCACCATGATGATGCGCCAGTTGTAGCGCGCCTTCTCGGCCAGGCCGAGCTTGCTGCCGTTGTGCCCGTCGATGATCTTCATCATCTCCCAGACGTTCATCCCTTCCGGCAGCTCGGAGAAGCGAACATTGCGCAGGACCGACAGCATGAACTGCGTGAGGGTGAGCGTCTTGGAACGCGAGGAATCATTGATGATTTTCAGATCCTCGAGGACCTGGTCGGTATCGAGGACCTGCGGGAACGGTACTGCATCCTTGGTCTGCTCGTTGACCAGCAACATCGTTCCGATGCCGCAATTCGGGTGGCAACCGCACTTCATCGCGCCCCACTCCGCGTTGGCGCCCGCCAGCGTGTCGCGCAGATCCGAGAACGGCCCCGACGAGGACAGCGGGTACCAGTCGCGCAGCGGCTCGGTGGTGCCGAGCTGGGCCTTCACATCGTGCGCCAGGTGCGACAGTGTGTAGCGCTGACGGCGGCGCGTCTCGTCGTCGATGTCCTCGTCGCGGCCCGTAAATGACACGGGCTGGAAGGAAACGGCGTTGATCTTGTCGACGTTTTCGATGGCGAACCGGACGATCGGACCAACCTGGTCGTTGTTGACGGTGTTGACGATGGTCGTGACCAGGGTCACATCGACGCCGGTGGCCTTGAGGTTCTCGATGGCCCGCTTCTTGACCTCGAACAGGTTGCCGACGCCGCGGTGGCCGTTCGCCTCGTTGGTGACACCGTCGAACTGGAGATAGGCCAGCCGCAGACCAGCGGCCGCCGCCCGCCGCGTGAAATCGAGGTCCTGGGCGAATCGGATGCCGTTGGTGGCGCACTGGACGCTCATGTAGCCGACCTTGCGCGCGTAGGCGACGGCGTCGATGAAGAATGGCGACAGGGTCGGCTCACCGCCCGAGAACTGCACCGACATCTGCCGCCGCGGCTTGACGTTGATCGAGTTGTCAAGGATCTGCCGGACGTCGTCCCAGTTCAGCTCGTGGACGTAGCCCACCTGATTGGCGTCCATGAAGCACGGGTTGCACATCATGTTGCAGCGATTGGTCAGGTCCACCGTCAGGACCGCGCCGCGACCGTACTTGACCGTCGAAGACCCGTGATTGTGGAACGGGTCGGGAGCCATGCGGAAATCCCGCCCCGGATACAGCTTCTCCATGCGGCGCAGGAATTGCGAGTCGATCGCCATCATGTCCTCGCATCGGCCGTGCCGCGGGCAGTCCTTCTCCATCCACACCTCGCCGCCCCGCTCGACGATGCGGGCGCGCACTTCACCGGGCCGACCGTCCAGAAGGACCTTCCAGTCGCTCTCCCCGTTGACGATCTTGCCACGTACCTCCTTGACGCACTCCGGGCAGAGGGAATCGGTCTCGCGCGGGAACCCCAGCTCGGGGAAGGTCCGCTGGTGCGATTTCAGCAGCGGTCCCGGGGCCCACTTGGGGTGCACGACGCCGTAGGGCACCAGTCGATTGATCGCCTGAAACGCGTGCCACGCCAGGTTGGCGATCCCCTTCAGGGTCGTCCCCGCCACGACACCGGGACGGAGATAGCGCGCCGCCCCCCTCCTCGTCCGGCCCGGCCGCGGAACGACGGCCGGAGGCGCGGGACGCAGCGTCGGCGTGCTCGTGCGGACCTCCTCCTGTTCCTGCACGCTGGCTCCAGCCTGGCTCATATGGACTCCTCCTCTTCGAAAATCGGGGTCATCGGTGAACCCGGGGCGTCATCAATGCGAGCGGACGAATAGGACCTTCTTCGTCCTGATGTCGGATGCGCAAAAGGCCGCCTCCGATTCATGAAGTCACGTGCAGGATGTCTTCCAGCGTCGTCTTATCGAGAATGGACCCCACCTTCTTCTGCACCGCACCGAAGACGCGCTTCAGGTGACAATGATGCTGCCGACCCCGCTCGCGCAGGTGATTGAAGCAGCGGTGGAACTCGATCGGGCCCTGGACGGCCTCGACGATCTCCCGCAAGGTGATCCGCCGGGCCGGCCGGGCGAGGCTGAAGCCACCGCGAAAGCCGCGTCGCGAGCGGATGAGCCCGCGGCTGGCCAGCCTCTGGAAGATCTTGGAGAGGAATGTCTCCGGGATCGCCGTGGCCCGGGAAATCTCTCTGATCAGCAGCGGCTCCGATCGGTCGCGCCGTGCCAGGTACAAAATGCCTTCGATGCCATATTCGACGCCCTTGGTCAACTGCATCACGCCTCCCTTATGACGCCCGAAGCAATGGATTACTAACAGAGCCCAAAGGAGTTGTCAAGGCACTCCGCCTCCGGTGCCCCCGCCGGCCACGCGCGCTGGGTTCCGCCCCGCCGGCCACCCCGGCCGCCTCACTCCCCGCCCCGGATGCCGTAGGCCTTCATCTTGCGGTACAGGTTGCTGCGCTCGAGACCCAGCAACTCGGCGGCCCGCAGGATGTTCCAGCCCGCCTCCTGCAGTCGCCGCAGGATGAACTCGCGCTCGAACCGCTCCCGCCCCTCCCTCAACGAGGCGACTCCCTGGAACGGATCCCGCGGCCGGTCGCCATCGGCGCGCAGCACCTGCTGGAGGTCGGCGAGCTTGATGACGTCAGCCGGAACGAGGATCACCAGACGCTCCATGACATTCTTCAGTTCGCGCACGTTGCCTGGCCAGCGGTGCTCCTGCAGCGTCGACAGGGTTTCCGGCGCCAGCGTCTTGAGCTTCCCATACTCGCCGGAGAACTGCTCGACGAAGTGGTGGGCCAGCGGCGGGATGTCCTCGATGCGTTCCCGCAGCGGCGGCACCCTCAATGGCACGACGTTCAGCCGGAAGTAGAGATCCTCACGAAACCGGCCGGCGGCGATCTCCGCCTTGAGGTCCTTGTTGGTCGCGGCGATGACCCGAACATCGACGGTCATCTTCGCGCTGCCGAGCGGCTCGAACGCCTGTTCTTCGAGGACGCGCAGGACCTTGGCCTGAGTGCGCAGCGACATGTCGGCGATCTCGTCGAGAAACAGGGTGCCGCCGTCGGCCAGGGCAAAACGGCCGGGTTTTGCGTCGATGGCTCCCGTGAATGAGCCGCGCGCGTGACCGAACAACTCGCTCTCGATCAACTCCTCGGGTATGGCGGCGCAGTTCATGTCGACGAAGGCCTCGTCGCGCCGCGCCGACAACCCGTGGATCATGCGGGCAACAAGCTCCTTGCCGGTGCCGTTCTCGCCGAAGATCAGCACCCGCCCGTTGGTCGGGGCGGTCATCTCGATCTTCTGGCGCAGGTCGCGGATGGCGCGGCTGTCACCGATGAGCGTCATCCGCCCCTGCAGCTGTTCGCGGAGCTGACGGATGCGGTCATCCTTCTTGCGGTCGGAAACGGCATTGCGCAGCGTCAGGGCTACCTTCTCGAGCGACAGCGGCTTCTCGATGAAATCGAAGGCGCCCAGCCGGCCGGCCCGGTGAGCCACCGGTATGTCCGCGTGACCGGAGATCATGATGACGCGCGGTGGCGCGGGCAGGGCGGCGATCTCCTCGAGGACCGACAGACCGTCCCGCCCCGGCAACCATACGTCGAGCAGGACGGCGTGATAGGCGGCGCGCCGCACCATCTCGAGACAGCGCTCGCCGCTCTCCGCGATCTCGACGGTGTAACCCTCGTCCTTGAGAATGCTGCGCAGCGAATTCCGCACGCCCTCTTCGTCATCGACGACGAGCACCCGTTCCCTGGCCATGGCGCTATTCTACTTGACCGCCCTTCACGCGGCGATTGCAGGCAGTTCGATGACGAAGCGCGCGCCGCGCGGCTGGTTGTCCTCGACGTGGATCCGTCCGCGGTGGTCGGACACGATGCGGTGCACGATCGCCAGCCCCAGCCCGGTGCCCTTCTTCTTGGTGGAGAAGTACGGCAGAAACAGCCGATCGCGGTCGCCCGGCGGAATACCCGGTCCATCATCCGCCACCTCGAGTCGCACCGCACCCGATGCCGGGTCGCGGCGAGCCTCGATGGTGACCGTCCCCCGACCCCCGATCGCCTCGACCGCATTGTCCAGCAGGTTCACCAGAGCACGCTTCATTTGTTCGCGATCGAGGAGGACGCGCGGCAGATCGGGGTCGAGGATCGGCCGGATGTCGACCTCCGCATGAGCCGAGCTGTAGAGTTTCAGGGTGGAATCGATGACTTCCCCAAGACTCGTTGGCACCGGGTTCAGGGCCGGCAGCCGGGCGAAACGGGTGAATTCATCGACCAGACCCTTCAACGCGGCGACCTCCTTGACGATGGCGGTCGTGCCCTCCTCCACGATGTCATCCAGATCGGTACCCTTTTCCAGGTACTTCTTCCGGATGCGCTCGGCGGAGAGCTGGATCGGAGTGAGTGGATTCTTGATCTCATGCGCCAGTCGCCGGGCCACCTCCCGCCAGGCGGCGATTTTCTGGGCCCGCATCAGGTCGGTCAGATCCTCGAGCACCAGGATCGAGCCGAGGTGAGCGCCGGCGTCGTCGCGCAGCGCCGTAGCGCTCACCGCCAGGGTCGTCGTCCGGCCGCCGATGGTCCACTCGACTTCGCGCGCCGCCTGCAGATCGCCGCCCGCCGCCTTCCCGACGAGGTGCTCGAT
Organism: Acidobacteriota bacterium; assembly: GCA_018606725.1. Classification (GTDB taxonomy): domain Bacteria; phylum Acidobacteriota; class Polarisedimenticolia; order Gp22-AA2; family Gp22-AA2; genus JAGYID01. The sequence continues at coordinate 5,841 of JAGYID010000103.1, read as the reverse complement.
GACCGGCCGTCCTTCGACCGGCAACAAGGCGGACAGGGCGCGCCCGACGGGGTCTTCGCCGGAGTCCAGGCCCAGCAGCCGCTCCGCGGCGCGGTTGATGGTCGTCACCCGTGCGGCCGTGTCGAGCGAAATCACCCCGGTGGTGATCCCCTGCAGCAGCGTCTCGATGTAGCGTCGCCGCTCCATCAGCTGCCGGTTGCTGGCCGACAGCTCCTGATTGCGCTTTTCGATGATCTCCTTGCCGGTCCTGAGCTCGGCAGTCATGCGATTGAACGAGTCGACCAAGATCCCCAACTCGTCGCCTCCTTCGAGCTCGACGCGATATTCGAGATTGCCGGAAGAGATCTCCCGGGTCCCCTGGAGCAACGACTGGATCGGCTCGGTGATTCGGCGCGCCAGGTACAGACCGATCCAGGTGACCGAGAACAGGACGACTAGGGTGATCAGCGCGAAGACCAGCACGTAGACGCGCTTGATGACGACCTTCTGGACGCGGATCTGCCGATAGTCTTCGTTGCTGCGCGTCACCGCCGTCGCCAGACGTGCCAGATCACGCGGCACATAGATGCCGACCGTCACCACGCCAGCCACCGCCCCCGTGCCATCGCGCACCGGATGACCGCAGCGGATCATGTGCCCGCCCCGGAACTCGCTGGTCCATGAGTATGGCTCACCGGCGATCGCCGTGCGTACCAACTCGGAGGGTACCGCCTCCAGATCGCGCGTCGCCGGCACGTGGGGATCGACGACGAGGTACGACTCGCGGCCCGCCTGGACGGCGATCAGGTCGAGATCGTACTCGCGCAGAAATCGGCCCAGCGCCCCGTGCAGATTGTCGCGCGCGCCCTGTTCGAGCAGGCTCTGGCCGCCCAGGTTGCGGGCGATCTCGGCGGCGAACGCGGCACCGCGGCGTCGGGCATCGCCATAGTAGGCCTCGACGATCTGTTGTGAGGCCTCGGTCAGGCGATCCATCGGCTCGTTGAACCAGCGGTCGACGCTGCGCTGGATCAGGTGGAGAGCGGCGTAGAAGATGATCCCCGAGGGGACCAACCACAGCAGCAGAAGGGAGAATACCAGCTTGGTCCTGAAACGCGATCCGAGGATGCCCCTGCGTCGCTCCATGAGCGCCTTGATCAGGTTGCGCATCAGCAGCGTCACGAGCGTCAGCACGAGAATCAGATTGGTCACCAACAGCGTGAGCAGCACGACCGAGTTGGTGATGTAGGGCCAGGAGATGTCCGCCGCTTTGCGCAGAAGGTAATATCCGGCGGGGAGGGCGATCAGGCCGATCAGAACGCCGAACCAGAGGAGGCGATCGATGCGGAGTCGAGGGCCGGCGGGCGGCCGATCCGCCTCAGGGTCGGGTCGCAAGGGCGTCTCCTTCGGACCCCTGCAGCGGCATCCTCACCCACCCGGTGTCGAGGGCCCATGGGATCAGGTAGAAGCGCCAGATGAGCCCGAAGCTGGATTTTGCCTTGACGTAGTACTCCTGCCCCTCGGTGATCTCCGAGGCGGGGAGCAGGGGCTCCTCCCGGAGCGCGGTCAGGAAGCCGGTCATCACGCCCCGGTCATCGGTGACCTTCGTTTCCTGAAGCTCGCCATCGACGCGGCGTGTCAGCGTGTATTGCTGCGTCAGGGCGTCGTAGCGGACGGCGCACTCGACGCGTCGCTTGACGAGCACCTGGTCGGGAAGAAACGACCGGCGTCGGCACACCTGGAAGCGGTACTCAATTGTCGTTTCGAGTCCGGCCTCGATCCTCTCCTGCATGTCGGGTGTGAGGCCGCCATTCAGGCGGACCGAAGCGGTCCATTGCGCCCCCTGGCGCCTGACGGCAAGGTCGCTGAGAGCCGGTGAGCCGCCGCGCCCGGAGCCGTCATCCGCGGCCGAACTCGCGGCGGGGCCGGATGATTCAGCGCGGTCCGGGGCTGCGGGGGCGGTCGCAGACGCGGTCGCGATCGGGGTCGCGATGACCGCTGCCAGCGTCGCCACAATGCAGATCGAGATCACACCGAGGCTCTTGCACATGCACGCTCCGGTTGCGGGCTTCCCGGGTCGCGTAGCAGTGACGCCAACCCGACGGTGCGCAGTCTAGTCGGTCGGGTCGGGGCATGACAAGGTCGGGGCAGGCAGAGCTGACGGGACGGTGTGACGGCCCGGAGAGGTCAGGGGATGGAGGCGGCCTGGGCCGGGATGACGCGCTCCCGGAGGTGGGCGAATTCCGCCAGGCGGGCCGCCGGCAGCCACTCGTCGGACGTGCAAAGCGACCAGTTCCTGCGGTCCGCGACGATCCGCTTCACCAGGGCCGCGTGCAGGCGGTGACCGGCTTTGAAGGCGATCAGGTGGGCACGCAAGGGCACCCCCAGCAGGGCGAGATCCCCGACCAGATCGAGCACCTTGTGCCGGACGAACTCGTCGGAGAACCGCAACGACTCGTTGAGGACCCCATCCTCGGTCAACACCAGGGCGTTGTCCAGGGAGCCGCCCAGCGCCAGTCCTCGGCGGCGCATCGCCTCGACATCCCGGAGCAGACAGAACGTCCGCGCCGGCGCAATGCCAGCGACATAGGCGTCTTCGGTCAACGGTATCGCCAGCACCTGTGATCCGATCGCGGGATGTGGGAAGTCGATGGCATAGGTCGCGTGCAGGTCATTCGCAGGCAGCGCCAGGATTGCCTTGTCTCCCTGTTTCACCGAGACCGGCCTGGTAAGCGTGAGATAGCGCCGCGCTTTGCCTTGGGAGCGCAGGCCGGCCGCACGCAGCAGCTCCACGAAGGGGCGGGCGCTGCCATCCAGAATCGGGATTTCGGGGCCGTCAACTTCGATGCGGGCGTTGTCGACCCCCAGGCCGCGAAGCGCGGACAGGAGGTGCTCGACGGTTACCACCATCGCTTCGCCGCGGGCCAGAGTGGTGGACAGGCCGTTTCCCTCGACGAGGTGTTCTGCGGCGGCGGGGACCTCCGCGCCGTCGAGGTCATGGCGCACGAACACGATGCCCCGGTCGGTGTCTTCGGGAAGGATGCGGGCTCTCGCGGCGACTCCGGTGTGAAGTCCGATCCCCTCGATGTCGATGATGCGCGCGATCGTCCGCTGGCTCAGAACCATGAACATCCCCCACCCATGTCCGTTCGCCCGTTCATAGTGCACCCGCCGTGCCATATCGAACAGCGCGGCGGGCTTTCAGAGCAAGAGGCTTATTATTAATAACTTACGTCGATCATCCGTGAGCCGGCTTGAGTGGCAATGAGCCTGACGAGTTGCAAGGAAACCACAGTCGCTGTATCAAAGCTGCCAAGCGGCACCCCTTTGACTCGGTCAGGCACGCTGTGATAAATGGCGCACGCGCCACTGCGACAGACGCCTGCGGAGCCGCAGCGCCGACGTCGGCCACCGGGCCGGGCCGTCGGGCTGCAACTGACCAGCGCCGATGGAGATCACCAGATGAGCGGCCGACTGCGGGACCGAGTGGAGGAGGAGGCGAACCGGATCATGAAAGAGCGACTCGGTCGCGCCCGCCGCGCCATCGACGAAGCGCTCGCCGCCCTCGGCGAGCCGCTGGCCTTCCCTCTGACGCCCGGCGAATGGGGTGCGGCCGGAGGAACGGGTCATTTCCAAGTCGTGCGCGATTCTCTCGAGGCGATGGCCCGCGGCGATACCCAGCGAGACATCATGACCGCCCTGCTCGACGCCGGGAGCGCCCTCTACCCGCGCGCTGCGCTGTTCGCAGTCAAGGGCGGCAGCTTCACCGGCTGGGCCGGGCTCGGCTTCCTCGGCGAAGGCGGATTCAGAAGCGAGCACGTCACCGGGCTGGTGATCCCCGCCGACGGTCATCATCTTCTCGCCCGATCGGCACAGGGTCGCGGGCTGGTGACGTCGGGGAACGAGGGCCCGGGCGAGGAGCTGCTGCGGGCGCTTGGGAGCGTGCGGTCCCGCGAGGCGAGCGCCGCCCCAATCCTTGTGCGAGGGCGGCCGGTCGCCATCCTCTACGGGGACAGCGGCCCCGGAGGCGATTCCGGTCATGCCGTGGGCTTCGAAATCGTCGCGCGCTTCGCCGGTCTTGCGATGGAACGCTTGATCGGCGCAGGGCGCCGCGATCATGCCGGGACGGGAGCCGAGGATTCACAATCGACTCCTCCGCGGGGCGGAGACCGGGCGCAGGCGCCGGTCCATGCCGTCCACCCGACGCCTCCTGAAGACGCGGAACTACAGGCGATCCTCGGAGAGATGACTCACCAGCCGCGCCGGGACACGGGCGATGACGCCCTGCCGGAGGACGATCGTCGCCGGCTCGCCGACGCCCGCCGTTTCGCCCATCTGCTGGTGTCCGAGCTGGTCCTGTACAACGAGGAGGCCGTCGTCCAGGGCCGCAAGCACCGCGACCTCTACAACCGCCTGAGGAAGGAGATCGACCGCAGCCGCCAGGCTTACGAGGCGCGTGTGCCCGCTCATCTGTCCGGCACCACCGAACATTTTGACGAAGAGCTGGTGCGCGTGCTCGCCATGGGCGATCGGACCTTGCTCGGGAAGCGCTGACCTCAGGCGCGACTGCCGAGCGCCGTCAGTAGTCGATCGTGCAGCCCGCCGAACGATCCGTTCGACATGACCAGCACGATGTCGCCCTTGCCCGCGTCGCGGGCCAGGGCGCTGACGATGTCGGGCACCGCCGGGATGTAGCGCGCGTCCTTGCCCCGCGACTTGAGGTCGGCCACCACCTGCTCGGGCGAGAAACGCGCGCCGTCCGGGGCCCGCTCCGGGTGGTCGACGGCGGCGATGATGACGTGGTCCGCGTCATCGAAACTCCTCGCGTACTCCTCCTGGAACACGCTGCGGCGCGAGGTGTTGGTTCTCGGCTCGAACACCGCCCAGATCTTCCGGCCCGGGTAGCGATCGCGCGTGCCGCCGAGCGTCAAGCGGACCGCCGTCGGATGGTGTGCGAAATCATCGACCACCAGCACGCCAGCGGCATTGCCGCGCACCTCCTGGCGCCGCTTGACGCCTGCGAATGTCGCCAACCCCTCACCGATGGTCGCCGCGGCCACGCCTCGGGCGCTGGCGACGGCGGTCACCGCCAGCAGGTTGCGGAGATTGTGGAGACCGGTCAGCGGGGTGCGGAAGATGCCGAACAGGCGGCCGTCGCGCTCCACTTCGATCTCCATGCCCTCCGGACCGGCATCGCGCATCCGGGCGCGCCAGCCAGGCCCCCGACCGCTTCCATACGGCACCAGCGTCGCACCTGCCGCCGCGATGACCTCGCGCACGTTGGGGTCGTCGGCGCAGTAGACCAGCGTTCCGTCAGCAGGAATCAGGGCGACGAAGCGCCGGAATGCGCCCTTGACGGACTCCAGGTCGGCAAACATCTCGGCGTGGTCGAACTCGACGGACGTCAGGATGGCGGTCCGGGGTTGGTAGTGCAGGAACTTCGGCCCCTTGTCGAAGAACGCCGTCTCGTATTCATCCCCTTCGATGACGAAGTCCTCACCGCGCCCGAGTCCGTACGAGCGGTTGAAATTCCGCAGGACGCCTCCGACCAGGAATGACGGATCCCGTCCCGCGGCCGTCAGCACCCATGCCATCAGGGCGCTGGTGGTCGTCTTGCCGTGCGTCCCGGCGACGACGATGGCGTGGCGACCCTCGAGGAACAAGCGGCCAATCGCTTGCGGCATGCTGAGACACGGGATCGCCCTTTCGGCCGCTGCGACTGCTTCGGGATTATCGCGGGTCGCGATGTTGCCGACGATGACCAGGTCCGGCCGGTCGTCGAGGTGCTCCGCCCGATAGCCCTCGATCAGTCGGATCCCCTTGTCGCGGAGCATGGTACTCATCGGCGGGTAGACCGACTCGTCG
>JAGYID010000102.1 GCA_018606725.1 Acidobacteriota bacterium | reverse complement strand
GTTCGCGCTGGCCGGCATCGCGCTCGTGGGCTGGTTCGCGTCCCGGCACGCCGGCTGGAGCGCCGGGTTCCTGTCGGGCCTCGTGCTGGCGCTCACGCCCCTCTACATGATCTTCGGTCGGCTGGTGATCTTCGACATGATGCTGACCTTCTGCATGACCGTGAGCGCCCTCGCGGCCTTCGAGGTGCTGGAGGGCGCGCCGGCTCGGCACGGGGTGCCCGCGCCGTCAGGCGCGGCGAGCGCGCCCGGTCAAGCCGGCGCCGGCGGCCGGGGCCGGCTGGCGGCCGCCCTGTTCTTCGCCGCGGCGGGGCTCGGGACGATCACCAAGGGGCCGGTGGCGTTCATCATCCCGGTTCTGGTGGCGGTGGCCTGGGCGCTGCTGCGCGGCCGGGCGCGGGCCCTCGGCCGGCTGCGCTGGGGGACCGGCGGGCTCATCTACGCCGCCATCGTCGTGCCGTGGCTGGCGCTGGCCGCCACCGCCAATCCCGGCTACCTCGAGTACGCCGTCGTCGGCGAAAACCTCCGGCGCATGTCGTCCAACATGTTCGAGACCGCCCGGCCGTTCTATTTCTATGTGAAGGTCATCGTCCCCGGGCTGTTCCCCTGGATCCTGTTCGCCGCCGCGACCGCCGTTCGCAGGCTTCTGTCGGCGGCGCCGGCCGCGCGCGGCCCACGCGCGGGCCTGCGCGGGGTGAAGGGCCGTCTGCACCGCTGGCACACCGACCTGGTCCGGGAGGATTCGTCGCGGCGGCCGGTCATCTTGTACGGCGCGACCTGGCTGGCGGTGTTGATCCTGTTCTTCTCGTCGATCGCCTCGAAGCGGCCAGCTTACATGCTGCCGTGCGCCGTGCCGCTGTCGCTCGTCGCCGGTTGCCTGTGGGCCGGGGCGTTCCAGGGCGGACGGCGGCTCATCGACATCCTGCGCGGTCAGCCGGGGCCCGGTCCGGCCTTCGAGGCGGCCTGGTGCGGCGAGGCGGTGGAGGCGCGCCGCGACCTGGGGTGGGGCGCCGGCATCGCCGCGGTGGTCTGCGCCGCCGGGGCCCCCGGCGTGCTCCTCGCCGGTCCTCTCAGCCGCGTCTTCGGCTCCGGCGAGGGAGAGTACGACCCGCTCCTGTCGCGGCGCAGCCTGTTCGTGCTCACCGCTCTCGCGCTCCTGGCGACCGCCGGGCTGCTGTACCTGCTGCGCCACCACCCGCGCCCGGCGGCGACGTTCGCCGCCGCGGCGCTGTCGATCGCCATCATGGTGCCGCTCGGGCGGGCCGCCACCGGCTACATCGACGCCGCCCGCTCGTCGCGCCCGGTCAGCGAGTTCCTGGCCGGCCGGCTGGGGCGTGACGACGTCCTGGTCTGCTTCGAGCAATACCGTCCCGGGCTCAACTTCTATCTGAAGCGCTGGCTGGTCCTGGCCAAGGGCCAGGGGACCCCCTTCACCAGCAATTACATGAAGTACCACCTCGAGGAGTTCCGGCGCGACCCGTCGTTCCGGATGATCACCTACGCGGACTTGCGTCTGCTGCTCGGCGACGCCTCGCGCCGGGTGTTCATCCTGGCCCCCCGCAAGGAGTATCGAACCTTGAGGACCCAGGCGGAGGGGCTGCTGAACCCGGAGCCGATCTGGGAGGACCTCGGCGCCGGGCTGTTCGTCCGGGCCGGAGAGACCGCCCGCTGAATCAGACGGGGGCGCCCCGCGGCCCGCTCCCGCAACCCGTGGTCGGCCCTAACCCTCAGCCGTGCTATCCTTTCCGCCCCATGTGCGGCATCGTCGGCATCGCGGACCTGAGTGGCGCCGGCCGGCCGGACCCCGGACTGGTGTCGATCATGAACGACACCATGGTGCACCGCGGGCCGGACGGGTCGCTGGTGCTCCAGGTGGGGGCCCCCGACGCCTCCCACCTGACCTTTGGGTTCCGCCGGCTCAGCATCCTCGACCTGGGGGCCGGGGCGCGGGTCTACACCGACGAGTCGGCCCGCCTGCGGGCCATCTGCAACGGCGAAATCTACAACGACCCGGAGCTGCGGCGGGACTTGCTGGCCCGCGGCCACACCTTCGAGACCCGCTGCGACACCGAGGTCATCCCGCACCTTTACGAAGAGTACGGGCTGAAGTTCGTCGACCACCTGAACGGCATGTTCGCGTTCGCGGTGTTCGACGCGCGCGAGAACCGGCTGGTGCTGGGGCGCGACCGGGCGGGCGAAAAGCCGCTTTACTACCTCGAACGCGACGGCGAGGTGATGTTCGCCTCGGAAATGAAGGCGCTCCTGGCGCACCCGAGCGTCAGCCGCGACATCGATCTGCCGGCCCTGACCCGGTATCTGCTGTTCGGCTACTTCCCCGCCCCGCACACGCCGTTCCGGGGGATCCGCAAGCTGCCGGCGGGGCATCTGCTGATCGCCGAGCGCGGCCGGCTGCGCATCGAGCCGTACTGGCAGCTGCGGGACGCCGTCAACCGGGCGGCGGCGCGCCCCGACGCCGAAGCCCCGACCGACGCCGAAGCGGCGGCCGAGGTGCGGCGCCTGCTCGAGGAGGCGGTCCACCTGCGCCTGCGGGCCGACGTGCCGGTGGGAGTGTTCCTGAGCGGCGGGGTCGACTCGTCCAGCATCGCCGCCCTGGCGGCGCGTCAGACGCCCGGCCCGCTGCCGACGTTCACCCTCGGGTTCACCGACCCTGACTTCAACGAGGCCGATTACGCCCGCCGTGTGGCTGCGCACATCGGCGCCGACCATCACGAGCTGATCGTCGGCGAGCCGGAGATGCTCGAGGCGCTGCTGGCGATGGCACGCGTCCTCGACGAGCCGCTCGCCGACGCGTCGATCGTCCCGACCCACTTGTTGTCGCGCTTCGCCCGGCGGCACGTCAAGGTGGCGCTCGGCGGCGAGGGCAGCGACGAACTGTTCGCCGGCTACCCGACCTACATCGGGGACCGGCTGGCGCGCTGGTACGGCCGCCTGCCGGCGGCGGCGCGCGCCCTGATCCGGAGGGCGGTCGAATCGATCCCGCCGGCCTTCAACAACGTCGGCACCGAGTATCTGTTGAAGAAGTTCGTCTCCGCCGCCGACCTGCCGCAGGCGGCGCGGCACCAGGTGTGGTTCGGGGCGTTCTCGCCGGACCGGCAGAAGGAGCTGCTGTCCCCCGCGGCGCTCGCCCGGCTGTCGGCCTCCGACCCGGCCAACGATCCGCTGCAGGAGGTGCAGGCGCTCCTCGGCGGCCTCGCGACGCGCCATCCGCTCGATGCGTTGCTGCTGATCGACTTCCTGATGTACCTTCAAGATGATTTGCTGACCAAGGTCGACCGCGCCTCGATGGCGACCTCGCTCGAAGTGCGCGCGCCGTTCCTGCACCACCCGCTGGTCGAGTACGCCGTGCGGCTGCCGGCGTCGATGAAGCTGCGGCGCTTCACCTCGAAGTACATCTTGAAGCGGGCGATGCGCGACCTGCTTCCGGCCGAAGTCAGCTCGCGCCGCAAGCGCGGCTTCAACATCCCCTTGTCGCGCTTCATGCACCGCGGCCTTGAGCCCCTGATGCGGCGCGCCCTCGACCCGCGCCGGATCGCCGCCGCGGGCATCCTGAACCCCAACGCCGTCACGGCGCTCTTCGAGGAGCACATGGCGAGACAGCGCGACAACGGCCGGCTGCTGTGGAATCTGCTGATGCTGCAGTTGTGGCATTCGCGTCACTTCACCGGCGGCGACCTGCTCGATCGGGGGGACGCATGAGGCGCGCCGGCAGGAGCGTCGCCGCTCCGCCCCGCCTCGTCGCCCTTCTCGCGCTCTGCCTCGGCGCCGTCGCCGCGGCCATGCTCGCCGCGCGCCCGGCCGCGGCGCAGGGCGAGCCGCTGCGCTTCACCCTGAAGACGATCGACAACGAGGCCGGCGTGCGCGCCATCCTCGAGTTCACCCGCAAGCCCGTCTACGAGGTGCGCAACGACGGACGGCGGGTGCTGGTCACCCTCAAGGAGGAGGCGGTCGAGCCGCCGTTCAAGAAGAAGGACCTCGGCGGCACGGTCGTCGACAAGATCAAGTTCATCGAGGGATTCCGCACCTCGGAGCTGGTCTTCTACACCGGCGACGAGTTCGCCATCTTCTCGACCTTCGAGATGGGCGAGCCGTTCCGGCTGGTGATCGATTTCCGGCGCAAGTCCGCCCCGACGATGGCGATCGGCGTGCCGTCGGGTGGCGGCCGCGCCACCGCTCCCGGCGCCGCCCCTCCGGCCGGCGGCACCGGCACGATGCCGGGCGGCCCCGGCTCCGGCGCCGCCGCGGGCGCCCCGCCGATCCAGCAGGGAGGGGGCGGCGTCGCCGCTCCGGCCGCGCCCGCCCCGCCGCCTGCACCGCCGCGCGCCGCCTTCGTCGTGGTGATCGATCCGGGGCACGGCGGTGACGACACCGGCGCCCTCGGCCCCTCCGGGCTGGCCGAGAAGGACGTCACCCTCGATGTCGCCCGCCGCCTGAGGCAGCGGCTGCTGGGCGCCATGGATGTCGAGGTGCTGCTGACCCGCGAGAACGACAAGACGATGTCCCTCGACGATCGCACCGCCATCGCCAACCACGCCCGCGCCGACCTGTTCGTGTCGATCCACGCCAACTCATCGAAGCGCACCAACGCGCGCGGCGCCGAGACCTACTTCCTGTCGTACCAGGCGACCGATGACGAGTCGCGCGCCGTCGCCGCCATCGAGAACAACACCCTCGGTCTCGACGCGGGCGTGCAGGGGAACAACAACCTCGAGATGCTGCTCTGGGACCTGGCGCAGACCGCCTTCCTCAAGGAGTCGAGCGCCCTGGCCGAGATCATCCAGGACAAGCTGAACACCGCGCTCGAGATCAACAACCGCGGCATCAAGCAGGCGCCGTTCCGGGTCCTGATGGGCGCCACCATGCCGGCGGTGCTGGTCGAGATCGCCTTCATCAGCAACTCCGACGAGGAGCGCCGGCTGCGCGACGGCGTCTTCAAGGATCGGCTGGCGGCCACCATCGGCGACAGCATCGAGCGCTTCCACGACAAGTTCGTCCGCAACCAGGCACGCCGGTGACGGGGAGGATGACCCGCAACCGGATCCTTCTCGGCGCCGCCGGGGCGGCGATCCTGGCCCTGCTGCTGACCGCGCTGCTCCTGCGCGGTCACCGCTCCGCCGGCGAACCGGCGGCCGGCGGCGTGCAGGAAGGAACGCTGTCCGGCCCCGCGCCGGAAGGCGCGGCGAGCGGTCCGCTGGCGGGCGGCGAGGGCACGTCGACGGGCGGCGAAGCCGCAGCGGCGGGCGCCGCCGCCGAAGAGGCCGCGACGCCGGCGGTCACCGCCCCGGTATCGGGCGCCGGGGGCGCCGCCTTCTCGGGAGAGCAGAACCGCCGCGAGGTCACCCTGTTCTTCCAGGAGTCCAGCAGCGACGCTCTCGGCCCGGAACGCCGGAAGATTTTCCTGACCGCCTCCTCCGCCGACCAGGCGAAGCAGATCGTCCAGGAGCTGATCAACGGACCCCAGGACAAGGAGCTCCTGGCGACGCTGCCGGCGCAGACGCGACTGCGCGGCCTGTACTTCGATCGCGCCGGCACCGCCTACGTCGACCTGAGCGACGACCTGGTCGCCCTGCACCCCGGCGGGTCGGACGAGGAGATCGCCACCATCTTTTCAATCGTCGACTCGCTCACCTACAACCTGCCGGAGATCAAGCGGGTGCACTTCCTGATCAACGGCGAGGAGCGCGACACGCTCAAGGCGCACCTCGATCTGCGGCGCGATTACCGCCAGGATCTGTCGATCGTCGACATGGACCGGAGGCAGGGCGGTTGATCGCCACCGGCGGCATCGGGGTGTTCGACTCCGGCATCGGCGGGCTGACCGTCTTCAAGGCGCTGCGCCGCGCCCTGCCCGCCTCGGAGCGGCTGATCTACCTGGGCGACACGGCGCGCGTGCCGTACGGCACCAAGTCGGATGAGACCGTCGTGCGTTACGCCCTCGAGGGCGCGGCATTTCTCGGGCGGCATGGCATCAAGGCGCTGGTCGTCGCCTGCAACACCATGTCGGCGGTGGCGGTCCCGGCGCTGACCCGCGCCCACCCGTTCCCGATCGTCGGCGTCATCGGCCCCGGCGCCGAGGTCGCCTGTCACGTCACCCGGAGCCGCGTCATCGGCGTCATCGGCACCGCGGCGACGATCAAGAGCCAGGCCTACACGCGCGCCATCGCCTGTCACCTGCCCGACGCGCGGGTCACCGGGCGTGCCTGTCCGCTGTTCGTGCCGCTGGCGGAGGAGGGTTGGGTGGATAATGACGTCGCCCGGCTCGTTGCGCGCGAGTACCTCGGCGACCTGCGCGGCGGCGGGCTCGACACGCTGGTGCTGGGGTGCACGCACTATCCCCTGTTGAAGCAGGTCATCGGCGAGGCGGTCGGCGACGGCGTGACGCTGGTCGACTCGGCCGAGGCGACCGCGGCGGTGGTGCGCGACCGGTTGCGCGAGCGCGGCCTGCTGGCGCCGGAAGGCGGCGGGACCGCCGGTCGCGGGGCGGACGCCGGCCCGCCGGGCGACGGCGACCACTTTTTCGTGACCGACTCGTCCGAGCGCTTCCGCGAGGTCGGGTCGCGCTTCCTCGGCGCGCCGGTGGCGCGGCTCGAGCTGATCGATATCGCGGAATGAACCGAAACACCGGGCGGAGCGAGACGATGCAGAGGCTGGACGGCAGGAGCGAGCGCGACCTGAGGCCGATCGAGATCGCCACCGGCGTCAACATCTACGCCGAGGGCTCGGCCCTCATCAAGATCGGCAACACGCACGTCATCTGCACGGCCAGCATCGAGGACAAGGTGCCGCCATTCCTGCGCGACACCGGCCAGGGGTGGATCACCTCCGAGTACGGCATGCTCCCGCGGGCCACCGACCAGCGCACCCAGCGCGAGGCCACCCGCGGCCGCGCCTCCGGCCGCACGCAGGAGATCCAGCGCCTGATCGGCCGGTCGCTGCGCTCGGTCGCGGATCTCAAGGCGCTCGGGCCGCGCACCATCTGGATCGACTGCGACGTCATCCAGGCCGACGGCGGCACCCGCACCGCCTCGATCACCGGCGCCTTCGTGGCGCTCGGGATGGCGCTCCGGCACATGCGCAAGAAGAACATCCTGCAGGCGCCCCCGCTGCGCGGCATGGTGGCGGCCACCTCGGTCGGCATCCTCGGCGGCGTGCCGTGCCTCGACTTGAGCTATGCCGAGGATTCGCAGGCCGAGGTCGACATGAACGTCGTGCGCACCGACTCCGGCGGCTACGTCGAGGTGCAGGGCACCGGCGAGAAGGCGCCGTTCTCCCCCCAGGAGATGCAGGCGATGCTCGAGCTGGCGGCGCACGGCACCAATCTCCTGTTCGAGCACCAGCGCAAATCGCTCGGCGACGCGCTGCCGTCCCTGCTGCCCCGGCCGTGACCCGGTCGCGGCCACCGGGCGGCGCCGCGGCCGGCATGCCGCCGCCCCCCGGCGGGCCGCTGCTGGTCGCCTCCTTCAACCCAGGCAAGGCCCGCGAGCTCGGCCGCCTCGTCGAAGCCGCCGGCTATCGCACCGTGACCCTGCGCGAGCGCGGCATTGACGCGCCGTACGAGGAGACCGGCGCCACCTACGAGGAGAACGCCCGCGGCAAGGCGCAGCACTATGCGCGGCTGTCGGGACTGCCGGCCATCGCCGACGATTCCGGGATCGAGGTCGAGGCGCTGGACGGCGCCCCGGGTCCCCTGTCGGCGCGCTACGGCGGCGAGGCGCTCGACGACGCCGGCCGCTGCCTGCTGCTGCTGCGCGCGCTGCAGGGGGTGCCGGAGGAGCGGCGCGCGGCGCGCTACGTCGCGGTGGCGGCGATCGCGCGCCCGCCCGCCGCGCCCACCGGCGCCGCCGCCGCACTGGTCAGTGCCCCCGCCGAGGCCGACGATGACGTCCGGCTGTTTCACGGCGCCGTCGAAGGTCGGATCGCCACGGAGATGCGCGGCCGCGGCGGCTTCGGCTACGACCCGCTGTTCTACTACCCGCCCTGGGGCGTGACCTTCGCCGAAGTCCCGGAGGACCGGAAGAACCGCGTCTCGCACCGCGGCGTCGCCTTCGCCGCACTGGCGGCGTTTCTCGCCGGCGCCGAGGGCCGGCGCTTGCTCGGCCTCTGAGGCGGGTGGCGCTTCAGTCGCTCTTGATGTCGAACGGGATGGCGGGCGATACGATGACGGCGCCGCTGACGTTGTCCTTGACCCTCACCTTGACCTCGTAGTGCCCCTCGGGCCATTTCTCGAGCGGCACCGCGTACCCCTGCACCTGCGCGGCGCTCTCCTTGATCTGGTACGCCCCCATGTCAGTCGAGGTGCCATCCTCGGCGATCGACCGGAAGGCGTACAGGACGTTGAGGTTGGGCCGGCCCGATTCTTCGCTGGGTGCGGGGTTGTAGACCTGGAAATACACGTTCAATTCGTCCGACGGCCTGAACCTCGACTCCGGCCGGGGCACGATGCGGAACTTGCCGAGGTAGTACGGCTTGGCGCTCCTGGGAGTGTAGTCCTCCGGCTCCATCGTCCCGGCCAGGGTGATCGACGACAGCGTCAGGCCTGCGCCGCCGAGATCCGGCACGTCGACTTCCTGCCGCAGCGAGGCGATCTTCTTGCTGACCCGGTCCTCGATACCGAGCACGAGCTGGTACTTCCCCGGCTTGAAGTTGCCGATCGCCTGGAAGATCAGCGGGTCGTCGGGGCCGGCGGTTGCGTTCTCCAGGCTCTCGGTGAAGTTGCTGTCGCCCGCCAGCGCGTACACGTCGCTGGCGTCGTTCTTGTTGATCAGCTTGCCGAACACCCCCACGTCCGGGACCTCGCGGCCGCCGATACTCTTGTACTGCACCGCGGTGCTCTTCACCGCCACCGTCAGCATCGTGTAGGTGGTGCCATCGCCCGCCCGGTAGAAGTCGAAACGCGACTGCGCCGGGATGTTCTGGTAGAACTCGCGCGTCGAGGCGAAGGCCCGGAACATCTCCTCCTCGTACGGCGGCAGCTGCTGCAGACGGGCGGCGATCATCCGCAACTCCATCTCGCTCTGGTTCACCGGCGCGCCGGCGGCCAGGAGCGCCGGGTCGCCCAGTCCCGGCCGCAGGACGCGGTCGTCGGCGGTCCTTTTGACCCGGCTGAACTGCAGACCGCGCGCCACGTCCGAATCGAGCGTCGGGCTGGTGCTCAGGTGGAACTCGCCGTCGGGCGTTTTGGCGAAGGCGATGACCGTGTTGGTCGGCAGGTCCGGGAACGGCGGCTTGCGATACACCCAGGTGACGATGCCGCGGTGCGTCTTGGCCATCGTGTCCTTGTTCATCTCGTCGGGCGGACCGACGACGATGTAGATCTTGCCCATGTCGGTCTTCCAGCCCGGCTTCACCGTGTCGCCGAACATGCGCAGCGTCTCGAACACCCGCTGCTCGAAGCGGGCGCGATACTCGTTCGCCGGCGTCGTCGGGTCAAAGTCCCGCCGCTTCCAGAACCAGTCGATGAAGTTCTGCCGATCGACCTCGGTCTCCAGCGACTTGTACGCCTTCACCTCCTGCGAGGTCAGGATGTAGCGCACCGGGCCCTGGTACCAGTCCTTGGTCGGCTTGTCGAGGTTGATCACGCCGAGCGAGGCGGCGCGCGCCTCGCCCGACACGAAGAACAACGCCAGCAGCGCCAGGAAGATGAGCAGCGTCAATAGGATACCCAACGTCATCGCCCAGCGCGGCACCTCCAACCCGTCGCGCACCACGACGCCGGTCACCTTCGGCCCGTGCCGCGGCTTCAGCCGCAGCAGCCGGGCCGTCATCAGCGCCGCCAGCGACACGACATCCGGCCGCCGCGGCCGCGGCGCCCGGTAGTCCGGCACGCTGAACACCGGCTCGGACTCGCCGCCACGCGCGGCCGCGTCGTCGTGACCTTCTGGCTTCGTTTTGGAGGGCATAGGTTCCGTCGAACCCCAGTATTATAGCAGCCGTCCGACGAGTCGCCCGGCCGCGTCCGGAGGCCCCAAATGAGGACGATCACCGAAGCCCGCGCCCGGCTGAAGACGCTCATCCAGGAGCGCTGCGTCCTGCACGGCGACTTCGTCCTCGCCTCCGGCCAGCGCTCGAAGGTGTTCTTCGACTGCAAGCGCGCCACCCTCGACCCGGAGGGGCTGCATCTGATCGCCACCCTGATCCTCGACGTCGTCGACCGCCTCGCCGGGCAGGACGGCGCCCCGATCGACGCCATCGGCGGCCCGACCATCGGCGCCGACCCGGTCGTCGGCCACGTGGCCGGCCGCTCGTGGGAGCGGGCGCAAGGTCCGGGCGGGACTCATGGCGGCGGCGCCGCTTCGTCGCCCGCCGCGCCGGCGGGGCGCCCCTTGCGCGCTTTCCTCGTGCGCAAGGACGTCAAGGATCACGGCACCCGCCGCCTGATCGAGAACGACATCCCGGCCGGCGCGCGCGTGGTGATCTTCGAGGATGTCGTCACCACCGGCGGCTCGACGCTCGCAGCGATCCGCAAGGCGGAGGAGGCGGGCTTGAAGGTGGTGGCGGTCGTCGCGGTCGTCGATCGCGAGCAGGGCGGCGAGGCGGCGCTCGGCAAGTACCGCTACATCCCGCTGTTCAAGAAGAGCGAGTTCGGCCTCTGAGCGGTGACCATTTCGTGATCGGGGCCGCTTTGGTCGCGGACTCGCCCCGCCCTTGACCGAATCTCCGCAACTCCCTTACAATGCAGCGCTTCCCGGAAAGGTTGCGTCCCCGACGCTCTATCATTATTAGTAGCGTCCGGCCCGCCCCCGGCCGGGCAGTTCATGGCAGTCCGACTACCATTCCTCAGTAGCTCAATGGTAGAGCATCCGGCTGTTAACCGGAGGGTTGTAGGTTCGAGTCCTACCTGAGGAGCCAG
>JAGYID010000200.1 GCA_018606725.1 Acidobacteriota bacterium | reverse complement strand
CCCGAAGCGGATCCTGACCAACGCGGCCGCGCGCCCGGGCGACCACCTGGTGCTCACCAAGCCGATCGGCACCGGCGTCCTGATCACCGGCTTCCGCCGGGGGCTGGTCCCGGATGGGCTGCTCGAGCGCGCGGTCGGCTTCATGGCGACCCTCAACAAGGTCGCCTGCGAGACCATGCTCGAGTTCGACCCGCACGCCTGCACCGACATCACCGGCTTCGGCCTGTCGGGTCACGCCCTCGGGATGGCCAGGGGCAGCAAGGTCAGGATGCGCATCCGCTTCCGGGACCTGCCGAAGTACGAGGAGAGCCTGGCGCTGATCGAGCAGGGCGTCGCCACCTCGGTCACCGCCGCCAACCTGCAGGTCGCCCGGGATTACCTGACCTTCACGGGCGAGTTCAGCGAGGCGGAGCGCTGGCTGGTCGTCGACCCCCAGACGTCCGGCGGATTGTTGATCGCCCTGCCGGCGGCGCAGGCGCCCGCGCTGGTCGCCCGGCTGCGCGAGCGGGGGGTCAGCGTCGCGGCCGACATCGGCGAGGTGGTGGAGGCCGACGGGGTGCCCGGCCTCGAGTTCGTCAAGTAGCCGGTCCGGCCTTCGGTCCCGCCCCTCACATCGTCGAAACCGGGTCGACGTCGATGGTCAGGTCGTCCTGGCGGGTCTCGCGGCGATCGAGCTCGGCGAGCAACGCCCGCAGAGCCTCCTGCATTTCGCGCCGGTTGGTCGCCTTGAGCACGATCTGCATCCGGTACTTGCCGCGCAACCGCTCCAGGGGCGCCGGGGCCGGCCCGAGAACTTGCAGATGCGGCCGCTTCAGAGCCCGCAGCGCCGCCGCCACCTCGGCCGCCGCGCGCCCCGCCTTCCCGGCATCGCGATCGCGCAGCAGGAGGATCGCCAGCGCAATGTAGGGCGGGTAGGCCAGGGCGCGCCGGAACTCCAGCTCGCGGTCGGCGAACGCCTCGAAGTCGTGCTCGCAGGCGGCCCGGATGGCGTGGTGGTCGGGGTCGTAGGCCTGCACGATCACCTCGCCGGGCCGCTCGCCGCGGCCGCTGCGCCCCGCCACCTGCGACAGAAGCTGGAAGGTCCGCTCGCCCGCCCGGAAGTCCGGCAGCCCGAGCAGGGCGTCCGCCGCCAGCACGCCGACCAGGGTCACGTTCGGGAAATCATGTCCCTTGGCGATCATCTGGGTTCCCAGCAGGATGTCGATGTCGCCCCGCTCGACCCGCGTCAGCAATCGCTCGACCGATCCGCGCCGCCCACCGACCGTGTCGCGGTCCATCCGCTCGATGCGCGCCGAGGGGAACGCCCCGCGCAGGGTCTCCTCGAGACGCTGCGTGCCGGTGCCGCCGAAATGCAGGTGCTCGCCGCCGCAGCCCGGGCAGCGCTCCGGCACCGCCCGGCGGGCATCGCAATAATGACAACGCAGCCGCCGCTCGCGCAGGTGCAGCGTCATGGCGATGCTGCAGCGCGTACAGGTGACCTGCTCGCCGCAGGCGCGGCACTGGACGAAGGTGGAGAAGCCGCGCCGGTTCAACAGCACCAGGCTCTGCTCGCGGCGCTCGAGCCGCTGGCGCAGCGCCTCGATCAGGCGCCGCGAGGCGATCGACTCCCGGCCGACCTCTTCGAACTCCCGGCGCATGTCGACGCGCTCGACCGACGGCATCCCGGCCGCGCCGATCCGGGTCGGCAGCCGCAGCAGCCGGTAGCGGCCGCGCCGGGCGCGGTCGTACGATTCGACCGACGGGGTGGCGGAGCCGAGGACGACGACGGCCCCCGCCATCCGGGCGCGGACGATGGCGAGATCGCGGCCGTTGTAGCGCGGGTGCTCGTCCTGCTTGTACGAGGCGTCGTGCTCCTCGTCCACCACGACGAGGCCGAGATCGGGGATCGGCGCGAACACGGCGGAACGGGCCCCGAGGACGACCTCGACCCTCCCCTCGCGGATCCGGCGCCATTCCTCGTAGCGCTCGCGGTCGGACAGGCCGGAGTGGAGCAGCGCCAGGACCTCGCCGAAGCGGGCCCGCAGGCGCCGGGCAAGAAGCGGCGTCAGGCCGATCTCGGGCACCAGGTACAGCGCCCGGCGCCCGCGGGCGCGGGCCGCCTCGATGGCGCGGAGGTACACCTCCGTCTTGCCGCTGCCGGTGACTCCCTGCAGGAGGCAGGTGGCGAAGCGACCGGCGGCGAGCGGCTCGGCGATGGAATCGATCGCCGCCTGCTGGTCCGCCGTCGGCAGGAGCGCCGGTGGCGGCTCGCCGCCCTGCTCGGCGAACGGCCGGGGCGGGATCGCGACCGCCTCGAGCCGCACCAGGCCCCGATTCACCAGCCCCCGCAGGGCCGGCCGGGCCGCCCCGGCCGCAGTCAGCAGGTCGGCGACGCGGAGCCGCGGCGCGCCGGCCAGGGCGGCCAGGATTGCCTTCTGTTGCGCCCCGCGCACCGCGGCACCCTCAGGGGGAGGCGCGATGAGCAGGGCGTGCTGCTCGGTGCCGGGCCGCGGCGCCATGCCGGTCGCCACTGCGTCCTGGACGATCAGGCCGCCGCGCGTCAGGGCGGCGAGGGCGGCGTCCCTGAAGCCCTTGCCCAGCCTCTGCTTGAGATCGGCCAGGCGGATGGCGCCGCCATGGCGGGACGCGAATTCCGCCACCGCCTCCAGAATCAGCCGCCCCGCCGGAGTGGCTGCGGCCGGCGGCGCCGCAGTGTCGAGCAGGGCGCCGCCCCGCGCCGCCCGCTCCCCGTCCGGGGTGATCGCCACGATCCGCGTCAGGGCCGCCTTCATCCCGGGGAGGGCGGCGCGGATCATCTCCCCCCAGGAGGCGATGTAGTACTCCGCCCCCCAGCGCGTCAGCTCCAGGACCGCTTCGTCGAGGACCGGGTCGGGATCGAGGACCTCCTGCAGCGGCTTCAGCTCCGGCTCGCCCGCGGCCGGCGGGCCGGCGTCGACGGCGATCACATAGCCGGTGAGCTTGCTGCGCCCGAACGGGACGACCACCCGGGCCCCGCGCCGGACGCGGGGCTCGAGCGCTGCCGGGATGGAGTAGGTGAACAGGTGCCGGATCGGCCGCGGCACCGCGACCGAGGCGCGCAGCGGCGTCATTCCGCCTTCAGGGCCGCCATGACCTTCTTCATGTCGTCCCAGACCTCCTTCTTGGCGGCCGGGTTGCGCAACAGGTAGGCCGGGTGGAAGGTGGGCATGACCTTGATGCCGTCGAGATCGTGGAAGGTGCCGCGCAACCGGGTGATCGTGGCGCTGGTGCCGAGCACTGTCTGCGCCGCCGGCGTGCCGAGGCAGACGATGATCCGCGGCGCGATGGCGCGCACCTGCCGGAACAGGAACGGCGAGCAGGTGGCGACCTCGTCCGGCAGCGGCGTGCGATTCTCCGGCGGACGGCACTTCACGACATTGGCGATGTAGACCTGCCCGCGCGTCAGCCCGATCGACTCGATGATCCGATTGAGCAGCTGCCCGGCCCGGCCGACGAACGG
>JAGYID010000199.1 GCA_018606725.1 Acidobacteriota bacterium | reverse complement strand
CACCGTCCTCGAAGGGTTGATCGGGATGGCGTTCACGACCGTCATCCTCGCCGTGCTGGTCGCCGGCCACCTGCGACACCGCGACGACAAGGGATCGAACGCCCGATAGGAAGTCGAACGCCCGGTCACGAGGCCTGTCAGTGGCCCGCGCCCGCCGGCACCAGGTAGCAGACAGCGGCGAGGATGGCGTACACCGCCAGCAGCTGGACTCCCTTGAACCAGTTCGACCGCCCCTCGGAGACGACCATGGCGCCGAGGAGCGCCGCGATGAGCAGGAACCCCATCTCGCCGCGGCCGAAGGAGAGGGTGAGCGGGCGGGGGCCGACGAGGCCGCCCACAAGCACCAGCACCGGCGCCACGAACAGCGCGATCTGGATGCACGATCCGAGGGCGATGCCGACCGACAGGTCCATTTTGTTCTTGCGCCCCATGGCGATCGCCGAGCCGATCTCCGCCGCCCCGCCGACCCCCGCCAGCAGGACGAGACCGATGAAGGTCGGTGACATCCCGAGAGTCTCGCCGGTCGTCTCGGCGGCGCCGACCAGCACCTCGCTCATCCATGCGGCCGCCCCGGACGCCAGGACGAGCGTCGTGACGGAGCGGCCCACGCTCCACTCCGCCCCGTGCCCGGCGGCCTTCTTTCCGGCCCCGGCCGCCGCGAACGCCTCCTTGTGGGTTCTCAATTGGTAGACGAGGTACAGGCCGTAGGTCAGCAGGAGTACGAGTGCCACGCTGGTGTCGAGAGCGGCCTCGTGGGGGATCCCGTGCTCGGCCCCGAAGAAGCGGTGGAAGGCGCTGGGGATCGACATGCTGATCGCCGCCAGGAACATCATTCAGGAGCCCGCCGATCGTCGGGCCGGTGTACTCGGCGATGTGCTCGGTCCCCTCCACGATGAGCGCGGCGATCGGCACGATCGACAGCGCCGCGCTGAAGAACACGAACGGCGCCGGCACGCCGTGGATGTGCTCGAGAACCAGCGCCACCGGCGCGAAGACCAGAAGCCAGAGCATGGAACGCACCTCCCGGCGGGATCGCCCCGCGTCAGTGCCCCTCAGCCACCGAGGGCCATGGTGATCGCCACCAGCACGACGCCGATGAACACCATCGACAGGCCCACCATCCAGGCGCGGTACCCGGCGTAGCGCCCCAGCGAATGCCCGGTCAAGTACAGCATCACAATGGCGATGCCGTTCGAGACGCGCAGGGCCCGCATCGCGTCGCCCATGAAGATGAACGGGATGACCACCGGGAGCGTGGACAGGAAGACCAGGATGCACACCGCCAGAGCGCCGAGGAGATCGTCCTTGGTCAGGCCCGGACGCGCCGGCGGCTCGGGAAGACGCAGCAGGCCGGCGCGTATCCGCTCGAGCGCCTCCGGCTCCAGGATGGACGTCACGACCGGCGGCAGCGCGTCGCCGATGATCCGACGCGCCTGCGCCGCGTCGGCCGCCCGGCGCACCGCCCGCAGCGTCATCAGGCCGCGCCCCCGCTCGGCGAGCGCCGACAGGATGTACATGATCCCGTCGACGATCCCCCACGCGAGGTTGCAGCCGAGGGCGCCGAACAGCATCGTCCGCACTTCCGCGCGGCCCGACTCGGCGGCGCTGATCGATACCGTGAACGTCAGGACCATGATCAGGCCGAACAGGATCTCGGAGAATCGCTCGACCGGGTCGAGCAGGCGCTCGCGGGGCTCGCTCATCGGGACTCCAGCGACAGGAAGGTCATGGCTCGCTTCTCCTCGTAGGCGAAGAACGGGTTGAATCGCAGTCGCACCAGCGACACGGCGGGGATCGCCAACAGGCCGTCCTCGCCCTGAAGCCCGAGCCTTCCGAGATAGATCATCGGCGACCGCTTCGGGCGCTGCGCCCCGTAGACCGGATCGTCCGGGGGGATCGGCAGCGCCAGGTGGGACAGCGAGAACACCCCGGCGGGCCACTCGAGCCCGGTCGACTCCTCGGACACCTCCGAGCCTCCCGCCGCGCGGCTGCGCGCGACGATCGACAGGCTCTCGAGACCCTCGTTCGTCAGCAGAGTGCAATCGAAAGGGAGCGCCTCGCCGGAGAGAAGCTTTTCCGCCGGCAGCCGCGCCCCGGGCCGGAACAGCGGCTCGGCCTCGGCGAGGCGGTTGACGTCGAACGCCACCAGCGCGTGCCCCTCGGGGGCCAGGCGGCCCAGGAAGGCCCGCACCACCGCGGGCGCGGAGACGGTCGCGTCGGCGACCGACTGGAAGGCGAGGGTGCGGGGAAAGCCGCGCAGCGGAGCCGGACCGGCCAGCCGATCGAGCCGCTCGCCGATGCGCTGCGTGACGCGATAGATCTGGTAGCCGGCGTTGGTGGCGAACGACACGTACTTGTACGGATCGTACTCCGGCCCGATCGACAGCCAGGCGAGCTTCTCGAGCCCGGGGAGCATCGCCAGCCGCGACTGCCAGAGCGCCACCGGCGCCAGCGGATCGACGCCGATCGCCGGCGACAGGAGCACGAGACCGGCGACCGCCGGCAGATCCTCTCCTTCGAGGCGGGCCAGGGCGTATTCCACCGACAGGGCGGCGCCGGTCGAGAACCCGACCAGATAGAGGGGCACGTCCGGACCGGCTCGATCGTGAAGGTGCCGCGCCGCCAGCCGGACGGCGGCCGCCCAGTCCTCCCAGCGCACGCGGGTCAGCGCCGAGGGAGCGGTGCCGTGGCCTGGGAGGCGGAGCCCGACGACCCACGCCCCCTGGGCGTGCAGCCGCTCCGCGATCCGGTGCAGCACATAGGGAGAGTCCGACAGGCCGTGGACCAGGAGCACCGCCAGGCGCGGCGAAGGCCGCCGCATCTCGTACGATCGGCTCCAGTCCACCGGGCGGCCCCCCGGGTCCGCCAGGCTTCCCGCCGAATAGCGGTTGATCGCCTGCCGTTCTTCCCGGTCGGTCCGGTCGTAGACCTCGTGCCGCAATTGCGTGAACAGCCGGTCCTCGAGCTTCAGGTAGGCGTCGAAATCGGGCACCCGGCCGGCGTCGGATTGGGTGAACTCCTCGTCGAGCGTCGCCCGGTGCCAGGGCTGGAGGGCCGGCCGCTGGCTCACATTCCAGCCGATGTAGGCCACGACCAGCGTGATGACCACGCCGGCCGAACCGTAGACGAGGAACAGCAGCAGGTGCTTCGCGCTGAAACGGAGGAACGATTTCATCTGAGGAGCGCCATCGTTTGGATGCCGGGGCGCCGGCGGACTCTACTGGATCGGGCCGGCGGCGGATGCGTCGACCCGGGTCCAGACGGCGCTGCCGCTGTCGCCGGGCGTCCTGACGAACAGCGACGCCGGCTCGCCCGCCTTCCACTTCTTGTAGATGCTCTTCGGGACCGTGACGCTGTCGCTGCCCTTCAGCTCGCCGCCCACCGGGATGGTGCCGCCCTGAAAGGTCGCGTACGCTTGATCGGCGGCCGACGGATTTCCGAGCTTGACCGCCTCGACGACCAGGTCGCTGGGCTGGCCGCAGCGCAGGCTGAACGAGAACGTCATCTGGACGGAGTCACCGGAAACCCTGGCGTCGGCGACTTTGAAGATCGCCGACAGCGGCGGCCCCGCGGCCAGGAGAGCCACCGATCCGGCCAGCAGCGCCGCCAGGGTCATGAGCACAAGGTTTCGTCGCGATCGACTGGGAACCATGCGTGGACCTCCTTTCAACCGGCGTTGAAACTACCACACTTCGACGATCGGCGTTCATCGAGGAGGACCGAGGCGGTAGGATACATCGCCGAATCGAGGGGCGATCGGCGGGGTGCCGGAGGAAAGTCATGCGCATCGCGACGTGGAACGTCAACGGCCTGCGGGCCCGGCTGGAGTTCCTGGTGCGCTGGCTGCGCGAGCGCCGCCCCGACCTGGTCGGGCTCCAGGAGCTTAAGCTCACGGAGGAGCAATTTCCCCACGCTCTCTTCGAGGCCGAGGGGTATCGGGCGGTCGTTCACGGCCAGAAGGCCTGGAACCGCGCAAGCTCGCGTGGCTGGAGGCGCTCGCGACGCACCTGCGGGATCTTCATCGGCTGGACCGTCCGGCGGTCCTGTGCGGCGACTTCAACATCTGCCCGGCCCCGATCGACAGCTGGAACGAGGATCTGCTGAAGGGCACGATCTTCCACACCGCCGAGGAGCGCGCCCGCTTCGCGGCGATCGTCGAGGGCGGCTTGCTCGACCTGTTCCGCCGGATCCATCCCGAGGCGCGCGCATACTCCTGGTGGGACTACCGGGCCGGGGCCTTCCCGCGTAATCAAGGCCTGCGGCTCGACCTTCTCCTGGGGACCCGGGACCTCGCGGAGCGGCTGCAGTCCGTCGAGATCGATCGTGAGTACCGGAAGAAGCAGGACGATCGGACCCCCTCGGATCACGCGCCGGTGTTCGCGGACCTGTAGACGCGTTCATGTAAGGAGGGAACCATGGCACGCTACGTTGATGGCTTTGTCGTTCCAGTTCCGAAGAGGAATCTCGCGGCCTACCGGCGCATGGCGCAGAAGGCCGGCAGAGTCTGGCGCGACCACGGCGCGATCGAGTACATCGAGTGCGTCGCCGACGACGTCAAGCCGGGCAAGTGGACCTCGTTTCCGCAGAGCGTCAAGCTGAAGCGCAACGAGACGGTGGTGTTCGCCTACATCGTCTACAAGTCCCGCGCGCAGCGCGACCGCATCAACGCCAGGGTGATGAAGGACCCGCGCCTGGCCAAGATGATGAACCCCAAGGCGATGCCGTTCGACGGCAAGCGGATGTTCTGGGGCGGGTTCAAGACGTTCGTCTCGCGCTGAGAACGGAGCCCCGACAGGAAGCAAAGAGAGCGGCTTGGTGGAGGGTGCGGGAGTCGTACCCATGCCGCCTCAAGGCGCTAACCGGTTGATGGCGTGCGATCCTCGTCGTAACTGCCGGGATTTCGGGTTGACTTCGACTGCGCTTCGCCGTAGATAGATCCCAACGCCAAACGGCTCGCCTGAATCGTTGGACCGACCGATTGCAGAGGGAGGAACGTATGCGTTCCCACACCCGTAGTGTGTTCGTGGCGAGACGCTCGATTTACGCTCTGGCCGTTCTTGGCGTGGGCCTGATCCTCCTCACTCCCCCGATGCCGCCGGCGCGAGCGCAGATGGAGGACCCACGCGCTCCTTCGTCAAGTCCCGTCCCCGTCACTTTCGGGCCGGATCTGCTGGCGGCGGGGGACCGGAGGACCCGCGGGGCCGTGGAGCCCGCGAACGCATTTAACTCCCTGAACCCGACGAACCTGGTGGTCGGTTTCATCGATGACCCGGGGCCCAACGCGCAGGTCTGCGGTTTCTCCTACAGTGCGGACGGCGGATCCACCTGGACCTACGGGGGACGCGTCCCCTCGAGCGCTGACCTGAACGCCGACCCTTCCATCGCTTCCGACCCTGATGGGAACTTCTTTTACGCCTACCTCGATGCCTTCAATCTGGCGGGCGGCGGATCGGAGTTCTTCGTGCGCGTGGCGAAATCCACGGACGGCGGCCGGACTTTCCCGACTTTCTCAGTGGCCGTCTCCGGATCGTTCCCGGACAAGGAGTTGATCGCCGTCGATACGTCGGCGCGGAGCAGGCAGCGGGGGACGATCTATCTCGCCTACAGCGACCGCAGCGGCATCGGTATTGATCTTCGCGTCGTGGTGTCGGGCGACGGCGGCGCCTCCTGGTCGGCGCCGAGAATTCTCGCGGCCGCCGCGCCCGGCTTCAGCGAGGTCGTGATAGGGGCTGTCCCCGTTATAGCGTCCGACGGGACCGCCTACGTTTTTTGGTCGCGCTTCGTGGAGTCAGGCCCGCCGATGAGCATCGAGTTCTCGAAATCGGAGGACGGGGGCGACACCTGGAGCCCGCCTGCGCCGGTGGTCGCCGGGCTGCCGAGCCCCGCCTTCTTCCGTCTGAAGAACGAAAGCAAGCAATTCGGCAAGCAGCCGTATTACGGAATGGTCGCCGATGCGCTGCCGAGGGCTGCCGCGGGGACCGATCGGACGCTCTTCGTGGTCTGGTCCGACGTCACCCGGGGCTCCTGCGTCTTCTTTTCAGAGTTCGGCGCGGAGCCCGCCTGCAGCAACAGCGACGTGTGGCTCTCGGTGTCGCACAACGCGGGGGTCGACTGGTCGGCGCCGGTCACAGTAAGCGACGACACCGGCGCCGCGGACCAGTTCTTCCCGGCGGTCGCGACGCATCCCGACGGTCTTCTCAGCATTTCCTGGCAGGACAAGCGCCTGGATCCGAAGAACAGCAGCTTCGATGCGTTCTATTCGAACACTTTCGACGGTACGACGTTCCTGCCAAACGTCAGGGTCTCCACCGTGACGTCGCCGTCCGGAGCTCGCTTCGGCGGCGACTACAACTGGATGGCGGTGTCGGGAGACTTGATTGTCCCGGTGTGGTGGGACCGCCGCCTGGGCCGTTCCGACATCTTCACGGCCGTCGGGCGGCTGCAGCGGTAGCGTCGCCTCTGCCGCGACGCAGCTCACATATCAGAGACTCTACTGCTGCGTCTGCCAGGATCCTTGGAGATCCCGCGCCACCTGGCCCACGAGGAAATCGACCAGGTCGCCGTAGGCGGCCTGCGGATCGTCGGCATCGAAGGTGAAGTTCTTGCCTCCGAAGACGCTGATCCCGCCGAGCGTCCGGCTGGCGCTGGCCGAGCGACTCCAGATCGAGGCACCCGTCTCCGTCTCGATCATCTGCACTTCGAGCGTGGCATCGACATGGGCCGTGACCTGGCCGGAATTCAGAAAGGCGGAGAGCTGGACGGTCGGGCGGATATTGGAGATCGTCAGTGTGCCCTGGAACAGCGTCCGCACGCCGTGCTTGCGCCCGATGACCCGGAAAGTCTCCGGGTCCCACGTGCCCCGCCCCACGGACGCGAGCGCCTGCTGCCGTGGACCGACGTCGATCATTCGCAGCATGTCCTGGTCGCGACGGGCGGCTTCCTCGAAGCGCCGGGTCGCGAGACCCGCAAGCGCTCCCTTCGACGGCGACGAGAATTCGACCATGCCGATGGTCTCGAACGGCTTCAGGTCCACGCGTGGTCCGACCCACACGCGGCGCACCGGCGGACTGCTGGCGCAGCCACCGAGAACGAGCAGTGAAACGACGGTGATCGAATGGACCAGATTTCGCGACATCGCACCCCTCCTCTGACGGACACAACCTAGGTTCCGGCCGCGCCGGCGACAAGAAGCGCGGTTACGGTACCGTTACGGCGATCGGGCATCGAACGCAGCGGAGGCGGATTCGCCTGGGGGTGACCGCGCTCTATGTTGCCTGCTTCCTGACGGGCGTGTGGTGTGTGTACATGACGGCCCGCCTGATGGGCCTGGGGCACGCGAGCACCACTTGGCCCGCCACGACCGGCCGGGTGACAGCGTCCAGATTCGACTGGGTGACGGTCGGCGGCAGGCACTCACGGCGTAGGCGCACCGTCCAGCTGGTCCTTCGCTATCAGTACCGCGTCCGGGGCATGAATTTCGGTGGATGCCTTCTCGATTTCTCGGGTCTCTCTGTCCAGGGCGGTGCAGCCCGGGACGCCCAGAACAGATACCCGGAGGGACCGTCGGTGACCGTCCACTACGACCCGGACGAGCCGGGGATGGCGGTTCTCGAGCCGGGGGTCTGCGCGATGCCGGTCATCGGATTCATCGCCTGCTTCTTAGTGCCCGGCCTCATCCTGCATCGAATTCGGCATCCGGTCTGGAACGTCGGATGAGTCCCCGGGATGGCGAAGGGCGAAGCCGCCCTTGAGCAAGAGCATGGACCCGGCAGTGCGACGCGCCCGTCCGGCGCGCCCGCGGCGGCTCCGCCGCTGGTGCGTCCGGCTGCTCGCCATCTTCGCCCTCGCGCTCGCGGGGTACCACGGTTGGATCTTCTGGCAGGTGTGGCAACTGCGGGCGCACAACCCGCGCATGACCGCATTCATGTGGTACGGCCTCGAACGCCTGCAGTCGGTCAACCCGAAGGCGCGTTTGGAGCACCGCTGGGTGCCATACGGCCGGATTTCGGAGAACCTGAAGCGGGCCGTCATCGCGGGGGAGGACCAGAGGTTCCTCGACCACCACGGGTTCGACGTGGAAGCGATCGGGGAAGCGATCGAGAAGAACGCGACCAGCGGGCGCATCCGTCGCGGCGCCTCGACGATCAGCCAGCAGCTCGCCCGGAACCTGTTCCTGTCGCCACGCCGCACCTGGCTGCGCAAGGGGCAGGAAGCCGTGATCACGACGATGATCGAGCGCGCGCTCGGCAAGCGGCGCATCTTCGAAATCTATCTGAACGTGATCGAATGGGGCAGCGGCATCTACGGCGCCGAAGCCGCCGCGCAGCACTACTACGGGAAGGCTGCCGCGGAACTCGAGCCCGAAGAAGCGGCCCGGCTCGCGGCGATGATCCCGAGCCCGCGCTCCTACACGCGCAACCCGAGCACGCCGTACCTCGATGAACGGACCGAATTCCTGCTCGTCGAGATGGACAGGGATTACGTCCGCATTCCCTGAGCCGCGTCAGTCGGCCGCTGCCATTCGGGCGAACAGCCGCTTCATCGCGTTGACCTGCGCGAGGTAGGCGCCAGCGTCGTGGTCGCCGCAGTGCTGGCCGGCGGCCAGACGGAAACCGCGCGCCGCGTAGGCGTCGCCCGCCGCAGGACCGCACAGGTGGATCACGGCGGCCAGATCCTGCTGCCGCTCGGGCGTGGCGGTGGCGATGCGACCATGCCCGATGGCGCTCGCGACACGACGATCGAGGAGGGCCGACGTCATTTCGATGGCGTGACTCGGCACGACGCGGCTGTAGAGGCTGTTGAACCAGCACGACGACGGGTCGTGCCACGGGCCCTCTTCGACCACCACGTGGTCGTGGATGCAGTAACGCCTCGCCTCGCTGAATGTCGCATCGGTGATCTGGTACATGCCGACCGCGCTCGACGCCGGCTGGTAGACCTTGAACGGATTCCGCGCCAGACGTCAGCGCCAGTACGTCCGCGCCACGGGGTTGCCCGACCCTTCGACCTGAGCGAGCGCCGCCAGGAGGGGCGGAGTGATGACGGAGGTCGAGTGCTCGTTGAAGAGCGGCCCGTAGCTCCGCCAGGTCTCGGCCGGGCTCTTGTCGAGCGCGCCGCTCACCGGAAAGAACAGCTCGGTCGGCTTCCGGATGGCCTGGTACGCCCAATTGGCCGCGGCCCAGGCCGCCAGAAGAACGATCACGCCCGCGACGACCCGGACCATGGGCGGCGCGGCGCGCAACGCCACGATCGAGCGCCGCACCAACCGGGCGAAGCGCCGGCGCAGCCGCGTGAGGCGCCGGCCCAACCTCGCGAGGCGGCGGACGGTCGCTCTCCAAACCCGGGGCGCGCTTTTCCTTCGCTGGCGATTCCCGGGAGAGAGCCAGGGTGAATGGGACACCATGAAGCGATTATGTCGCAGCCGGTGCCGGCTGTGAGAACGCGGCCTGCTCCCGGGAGTCCGCCCGGCGATCCAATGCGCCCTTCAAGCGGGTCAGCAAGATCGAAGAGAGATCGCTCCGGCGCCATAGACCGTAATCAATTGAATGGTGGAGGCGGCGGGAGTCGAACCCGCGCCACCCCAAAACGCTAACTGGCTGATGGCGCGCGACTTTTCGTCGTAAGTGTCCGGTAATTCGCTGCCTTGTGGTCAACTTGTTGTCCTCTGGAGTGCACTGGAGTCCTCTGGAGTCCTCCCCAGTCTTGGAGACATTGTGGAGACGGCTGGCCGCAGATGGCCGCAGCGAGTTAAGGGGCCCGCGTTGCGCCCTGGGGTGCGCCCCGGTTGTCGAGACATCTTTCGCCCAGCAACGATATAGTGAGGTTTTCATGGTGACCCCGTGGGCTTGAGCGGGTACCTTCGAAAGGAGAACATCATGTCGTTGAGCAAACTGGAGCTGAAGCTGCGCGTCGAGGCAAAGATCAACGAGATCAAGGCCCAGATGGGAACGCTGGCGGCCGACGCCACGGGCGAGACACAGAAGCGCAAGCAGCAACTTGAGACGCGCCTGAAGGACGCCGAGGCGGAGCTCAAGGGCGGTTGGGAGAAGATCACCGATCAAGCGGCAAGCAAGCTGAATGAATGGCTGAAGCGCTAGGAGCCGGTCCGAGTATTGGGCCGGGCCGCGTTCCGGACGCCGTGGGACCGGCTGCGAGGCGTCCGCGACGCAGGCGATGCTGCGCAATCGCCGAGGAGCGGCAACGACGCAGACGCCCCCACGCCGCCGGAATCCGGAGGGCGCATGGGGGTTGCGGCCGCAGCCGGCGTCGCTCGTCGTCGATGACCGACCAAGGTCATTGTCCTCCTCGCTCCTTGTCTGCGACCCGCAAGCCC
>JAGYID010000198.1 GCA_018606725.1 Acidobacteriota bacterium | reverse complement strand
CCGGTCGGGGTGCTCATCGGCACGAACCGCCGGCTGGCGACGGTACTGCAGCCGGCCGTGCAGGTGGTCGCGTCGATCCCGGCGACGGCGATCTTCCCGATCGTGGTGATGGCGCTGCTGCGGGTCCCGGGCGGTCTGAACCTGGCGGCCGTGCTGTTGATGCTGATGGGGACGCAGTGGTACCTGCTGTTCAACATCATCGCCGGCGCCTCCTCCATCCCGCTCGATCTGCGCGACATGACCGACCTGCTGCATCTGAGCCGGGCGGACCGCTGGCGGACGCTGATCCTGCCGGCCCTGTTCCCGTACATCGTCACCGGCGCCATCACCGCCGCCGGCGGCGCCTGGAACGCCAGCATCATCGCCGAGCACGTGACCGTCGGCGGGCGGCAGCTCGGCACCACCGGCATCGGGGCGCTGATCGCCGACGCGACCGGCCGCGGCGACTACCCCCTGCTGCTGGCCGGAACGCTCGCGCTGGTCCTGAGCGTGGTGACGATCAACCGCACGCTGTGGCGGCGGCTGTACCGGCTCGCCGAGCGGCGCTATCGTATGGACTAAGGCGCGTGCCGAACAGCGCGATCGGACGCCTGGAGGGAGACTCGATGGCCATCGCAACGCCCGCGGCGGACCCTGGCGAGCTGCTGGCGGTGCGGGACGTCACCAAGTCCTACGGCGCCGGTCCGAAGCAGCTGGTCGCGGTGCGGGACGTCAGCCTGTCGATCCGGGAGGGCGAGTTCGTCAGCCTGCTCGGACCGTCGGGGTGCGGCAAGTCGACGCTCCTGAGGCTGGTCGCCGGGCTGTCGCGGCCGACCGCCGGCACGGTGCTGTACCGCGGCGCGCCGGTGCTCGAGGTCAATCCGCATGCGACCATCGTGTTCCAGACATTCGCCCTCTACCCGTGGCTGACGGTGCTGCAGAACGTCGAGGTCGCCCTGAAGGCGCGCGGCGTCGCGCCGGCCGGGCGCCGCGCCCGGGCGGTGCGATTGATCGACACGGTCGGACTGGACGGTTTCGAGTCGGCTTATCCACGCGAGCTGTCCGGCGGCATGCGCCAGAAGGTCGGGTTCGCGCGCGCCATGGCGGTCGAGCCGGAGCTCTTGTGTCTCGACGAGCCGTTCTCGGCGCTCGACGTGCTGTCGGCCGAGGCGTTGCGCGGCGAGCTGCTCGAGCTGTGGCTCAACAAGGCGCTGCCGACGCGCGCCATCCTGATGGTCACCCACAACATCGAGGAGGCGGTGCTGATGTCCGACCGAATCGTGGTCATGGCGAAGAACCCGGGCCGGGTGGTGACCACGATCGCCGTGCCGCTGCACCACCCGCGCCGCCGGCAGGACACCGCCTTCCAGGCGATCGTGGAGACCGTCTATGCCGCCGTCGCCGGCCGCACCCGCCCGGAGGCGGAGACCCTGGCGCAGGCGGGGAAGAGGCTGCCGAGGGCGCGGCTGAACGCCCTCGCCGGCCTGGTCGAGCGGCTCGCCGGCGAGGGTGGCCGCGCCGACCTGCCGCGCCTGAGCGCCGACCTGGTCATGGAGCTGGACGACCTGCTGCCGATCGTCGAGGCGGGTGAGCTGCTCGGGTTCGTGCGGGTGCAGGAAGGGGATCTGCTGATCACGCCGCTCGGCCAGGCGTACGCCGACGCCTCGATCCTGACCCGCAAGGAGCTGGTCGCCGGCCGCATCCTGCGCGTGCCGATGATCAACTGGATCTTCGAGACGCTGCAGCAGGACGATGACCGGCGCGTCGACCGCGACTTCTTCCTGGAGCGGCTGCGCGCCGAGGTCGGCGACCAGGCCGGCGAGCAGCTCGACCTCGCCGTGTCGTGGGGCCGCTTCGCCGAGCTGTTCGCCTTCGACGGCCGCACCGACGAGCTGTTCCTCGAGACCTGACGCGGCGACCGGTTCACTGCTCCGGTTTGACGGCCGCGGCCGGCTTGTAGAGCTCCGTGGCGAAGGCGATCCTCCCGGCGCCTTCCTCTGCGCGGGACATCGCGCCCCGCAGGTCGCGGACGCGGAAGTTGAACAGAGCGACATCCACCATGTCGGACGGCTGAAAGTGGATCTCGCGCTCTCCTTCGATCGAACCGAGGCTCCTGAGATCGATCGGGGGACTGAACTTGCCTTCCCCGGTGTGCATCTTCTGCACCGGCACCAGCGCCACCAGCTGCGTGACCGACTGACCCTTGTTGTTGGTGTAGGTGCCGCGCGCGGTCACATAGTCGAGGAAGAGAGCGACATTCTCGTTCGGCTCCATGAACTTGGGAAGTCCGCTCGAGGTGGTCTCGATCCCTGCCCCTGATGCATCGATGATCTCGAGGCACATCGGGAGCTTGTCACGACCGGCCGGCAGCATGACATAGCCGGTCCGGGCTGGACTGACCAGTTTGACGATCGGTGCATCCTGCGCCTCCTGGGCTTCCTGTGCGCGCTCCGCAGCCCACAATTCTCCGAGCAACGGCACGACGATGATCGCGACGGCAATGGTCACAGTCACGATCGCTCGCTTCGCCATGGTGTACTCCTTATGCGCAGGTCTTGGAACAGGTTACTCCGGAGGTTGAACATCCGGTCGAACCTGCAGAACAGGCTGTGTAGCCGATTTGGTTGCAGAATTTTGGGGGGTCGCATGAATAAGACACAGTGCCCTTAATTGTGTTTATCTTGGCTACACAGACCAGACAGGTGGGGCCACTGTTGCCACCTGGATCGCACGTATCGCAAACCGGAGGACGCGCATTGGAGGATGTCAATGAAGAAAGGCATAGAAACAGAAAGCTCGCCGTGAAGAGCCTCAATCGTTGAATCATACCTGCCTCCTTGTGCGGATGGGGAAACGTATTCGAATGCTACTGCGGTCGCCTGGCGCGGTCAAGAGCCCGTGCTCGTTCTATAGTGCTCGTGCAGTGCGCTGATCCATTCCTCGTTCAGGATTCACCCCTGGGTCAACAATTTCTGTCAGAGGGCCAACCATGTTGGTCTCGCGATCCTCGCTCTCCGGGGACGGAGAAGACATGGTTTCGCGGCGGGGTGGGTGGAGGCAACGCGGGCGGACCTGAAAGCGATACGAGCCTGGAGTGTGCGGGAAGGCGCGACCGACAATTTCGTGGAGTTCCTCAAGGCTGGCACGCCACCCGGAAGAGGGTTCGGCGTGACGCAAGGCGCGCGCCGCGGTCGCGGATCTGGTCGAGGCGCACCTGATGCGATCAGTCTTCCGCGACTTCTTCCTGGAGCGGCTGCGCGCCGACGTCGGCGACCAGACCGGCGAGCAGCTCGACATCGCCGTGTCATGGGGCCGCTTCGCCGAGCTGTTCGGCTTCGACGGCCGGACCGACGAACTGTTCCTCGAAAGGTGACAGGCGCGCCCGGCCCGCGCGCCCGGCCTCCTGCCGCAGGAGATCCTGACCGCACGCGAGGCGGTCTGGCGCTCGTGGTTCGCCAACGACCAGGAGCGGCTGCGGGCCCTGCTGCCGGACGACACGATCGCCATC
>JAGYID010000101.1 GCA_018606725.1 Acidobacteriota bacterium | reverse complement strand
CCTTCTACTACCTGGGACTGAGCCTGTCGGCCGAGAGGCGCTACGGCGAGGCGATCGAGCCGCTCAAGATCGCCCTCGACCTGCAGCCCGACTACGTGCAGGCTCATCTGGCGCTCGGCGATGCCTACCTCAAGGGAGGCGACCTCACCGAGTCGCGCGCCGAGTACCTGCGCGCCCTCGAGCTGCAGCCGCACTACGCCCCGGCGTTCAACGGACTCGGCCGGCTGGCCGAGAGCGAAGGCAAGGACGACGAAGCCGAGACGCAGTACCGCAAGGCGCTGGAGATCAACGTGGCGTTCGCCGACGCCTACACCAACCTCGGCGAGATGTTCCTGCGCCGCCAACGACTCGATGACGCCACCGAGCTGTTCCTGAAGGCGATCGCCGTGCGGCCCGACTTCGCCAGCGCCTACACGCGCCTCGGCATCGCCTTCGCCCGCCAGAAGCGCTACGACGACGCCATCGCGGCCACCCGCAAGTCGCTCGGCCTGACGCCCAATGACCCCGAACCGCACGTCGCCCTGGCCCGCATCGCCCTCGATCTCGGCAGCCTCGGTCGCGCCGACGAGGAGATCCAGGAAGCCATGGCGCTCGACCCCGACAACCCGCTGGCGATCATCGTGCTTGCCGGCCTCAGGCAGGCGCAGGAGGATTTCGCCGGCGCCGTGCGGGTCGTGCAGGAGCTGCACGAGCGCGGCGTGACCGAGCCGCTGATGAAGCGGCGGGTCGCGGATGCGCTCCGCCGCCTCAAGTCCGATGCGGCGCGCTACGCGCCGCTGCGGGCGGCCGCCGACCGGCAGCCGCCCCAGGCCGGTGACGTCGCGGCGCTGGCCCGCTTCGTCGACCAGGCCGGGGCCCACCAGAAGGGGGCCGACCTGTTCCTCGCCGCGGCCGCCCTGTCGGCCGACCCGGCGGCCGCCGCCGCGCTGCGGATCGAGGCCGGCGTGGCGCTCTGCCGGGTGCGGCAGCACGCCCGGGCGCTCGAGCTGTTCGACGAGGTGGCCCGCGACCCCGCCCTCGGCGAGCCGGCTGCGGCGCTCCGCGCGACGGCGCTGTTCGACCTCGGGGTGGCGCGCGCCGCGCTGCAGCTCGATGCGGCGGCGGCGGAATCGTTCCGCGCCTACCTGGACCTCGTCCCCGGCGATCCCCAGGCGCGGCTGTACCTGGCGAACGCCCTCTACCGCCTGGGCCGCAAGGATGAAGCGCGCGCCGCTTACAGCGCCTACCTGGAGGCCGACGCCTCCCCGCCGGACGCCGACCAGGTCGAGCGCATCTTGAAGATCCTCGGATCATGAGCCGCCGCCTCGTCGCGTCCGCCGCCGCTCCATCGTTCGGGCTCCGGAGGTCCTTCGTCCCGCGGCCGTTCGTCCTGGTGCTATTGCTGTTGGCAGTGCTTTGCTGGGGACCGGGCGGGTCGCGCGGGGCCGAGCCGCCGGCCGACGGCACGCCGGCGCCATCGCCGGCACCACCGCCGACGCCTGGGGCGACCGAGTCCGCCGCGCCGGCGCCGGACGCCGCCGAGCCCGAACGTCCGGAGCCCACGCGACCCCCCGTCCGCAGCCGCAAGGGGTTTGCGGTCCGGATCACCAACCCCGAGAATAACGACTTCCGCTTCGGGCGCGCCGAGGTCGAGGCCGAGGTCACCGCCGCCGATCCGGCGCTCGTCGAGAAGGTCGAGTTCTACGTCGACGATCGCCTGGTGTTCATCGACAAGGAGGCCCCCTGGAAGTGCATGTTCGACTTCGGCAGCGAGCCGCGCTCGTGGGTCATCCGGTCGGTGGCGTATCACCGCGAGGGCGTCACGGTGTCGGACACCGTCATCCTGCGGCGCGTCTACCTGAACTACTCGATGCGCGTCGACCGCGTGCTGCTCTACGCCACCGCCCGGCAGAAGGGGCGCTATCTCGCCAACCTCAAGCCGGAGGACCTGGTTCTCGAAGAGGACGGCGCGCGGCAGAAGATGATCGACTTCTACATCGAGACGCGGCCGGTGACGCTGGCGATGATCCTCGACAGCAGCGGCAGCATGCAGCCGTCGCTGCCGAAGGTGCACGACGCCGCCTCGGGCTTCGTCGGCGCGCTCGGCCCGGAGGACCGGGCGCTGGTGATCGATTTCGACGAGAAGGTCTATCTCCTGCAGGACCTGACCGCCGACAAGGACTCCCTGCGCACCGCCATCGTCAGCACCAACGCCCTGGGCGGCACCGCCCTGTTCGACTCGCTGTACGCCTCGTACCGCAAGCTCAAGGGGATCGACGGCCGCAAGGCGATCATCCTGCTCACCGACGGCGACGACACCGCCAGCCGCTTCTCCTTCAAGCGCGTCCTCGACGGCGCCAAGCTGTCGGACATCATCATTTATTCGATCGGGCTGGGGACCAGCGTGCTGGATGTCGAGCTGCGCCGCATCCTCAAGTCGCTGGCGGAGGAGTCGGGCGGGCGGGCCTTCTTCCCCGACAAGGTCGACGAGCTGCGGGAGGTGTACGCCGACATCGCCAACGAGCTGAAGAGCCAGTACTACATCACCTACGAGCCGACCAACGGCGACTACAACGGTCGCTGGCGGAAGATCAAGCTCGGCCCGGCCCCCGGGCGCGACTTCGAGGTCCGCACCCGTTCCGGCTACTACGGCGTGCGCCGTCCACTTCCCTAGGGCGTGACTGAAGCCGCGGGCGACGCGGACGGAGCGGGCGTCAACGATGGCGCGGGCGTCAACGATGGCGCGGGCGTCAATGACGGCGCGGGTGTCGCAGATGGCGGGGGTGTCGGCGCCGGACGCGGCTCCTCGCGCGGCAGCCCCTCGTCGCCCCGCCCCTTGAAGTTCAGCGGGTAATCGACCAGCGACAGCAGCAGATTCAGGCCGGCGCCGGCCGGGACCTCGATGTCCTTCAGGTCGAGACCGACGTAGCCGGGCGACGAGACCACCACCCGGTAGCGCCCCGGTGGCACGCCGGAGAGACTGAACGATCCGTCCATCCCGGAGAACGCCTGATGGATGCCGCGGCCGTCGAGCGCCGCGAAGGTCACCGAGACTTCCGAGACGGGTCGCTTCTCCTGATCGACGAGTGTGCCGCGCACCACCACCGCCGGCGCCGCGGCGGCAGGCTCGGCGCCGCCGGGGGCCGGACCACCGGGAGCGGTGGCGGCGCCGGTCGAGCGGGGGTCTGGCGTGGCGGCGCCGGCGGCATCCCGCGGGACAAGGTCGAAATCGACGATGTTGCGGAACGGCGGACGTACGGCGATGTTCGGTTTTCCCTGGCGCGCGAAGCCTCCCGACCCGACCTGGACGTCGTAAGTTCCCGCCGGCAGGTCGGGGAAGACGTACTCGCCGCGTTCGTTCGTGCTGGTGATCCTCAGGAGATTCGCTTCACCGCGCGAGGTCAGCTGCACGAGCAGACCGGCAAGCGGTTTCTTCGCCGGCCCGTAGACGGTGCCGCGGATCCGGCCCAGGATGGAACGCTGCGGTCCCGTTCCCGGGACGGCCGCGGGAGCGGTCGGCGTCGCCGCCGGCGACGGTGTCGCGGCGGGTCCGCCCGCCGGCCCTGGCGCCCCGGCGGGTGGCGGGGCCTGGGCCCGGACGAGAATGGCCCCGGCGAGGCCGCCGGCGACGATCGCGCCGGCGACGAGACGCGGTAGGATGAAGCGCATCGACCGGCGATTATAGGGCCGAACCGGTGAAGTTCATCGCCGACTGCATGCTCGGCACGCTTGCCAAGTGGCTGATCATCCTCGGCCACGACGTCCGTTATTTCCGGCGGATCGAGGACGCCGAGCTGGTGCGGATCGCGCTGGCCGAGAAGCGGACCATCCTGACCGCCGACCGTCGCCTGGTGCAGCGCCGCGGCGCCCGCGACCACGTCCTGATCGACAGCCACGACCTGACCCGCCAGATCCGCACGGTGCTGGTGGCGAAGCGCCTCCGTCCGAGGCGCGACGGCCTGTTCCGTCGCTGCGTCCGCTGCAACCGGCCGACGCGCGCGGTGGCGCGCGCGATCGTGAAATCGCTGGTGCCGCCCTATGTCCACCGGACGCAGCGGCGGTTCCGCCGCTGCCCCGCCTGCGGCCGGATCTACTGGCGGGCGACCCATGTCCGCCGGATGCTGCAGACGCTGCGGGCCCGACTGAGGCCATGCCGGCCACAGATTCGGCTTGACCGTGGAGCCAATCGATCGTAGATGGTCCGCAACGGGCGCCGCGGTCCGCACGAATCATCACTCGAAGGGAGGATTTCCATGTCTGTCGTAGCGGCTTTACCTCGACGTTCTCATCCCGCCCGCACGCTCGGACCGGGCTGGGTCCGGCTGGGCCTGGCACTCGCCGCGGTCCTGACCGTCGCACCGGAGGCCTGGGGCAAGAAGCCGGCTCCGATCTGCGCTCCGCTGGTGCCGTGCTCCGATCCGCGCGGCTGTCCGGACCTCAGCATCGATCAGGGGGTTCTTCAGGGGCTGATCTCCATCGACATGCACACCTTCGCCGCGACCGACTGCGCGGTCGTCGAGGGGATGGCCACCGCCGGGACGCGCCGGATGCTCCTGTTCGGCACCCAGAGCAACAACGACGGTCCCGGCGCCCTGTTCCTCGGCAACCCGGCGGACCACCCCGACTGGTTCGATTACTCGACCTGTCACGGGCACTACCACATCAAGGACTACGCCGCCTATCGCCTGTGGACGCCCGCCGGCTACGACCGCTGGAAGACGCTCCGGGCCGCCAACCCCGGCCTGTGCGCCCAGCAGGTCATGGATGCGAACCCCGATCTCGCGGGCCAGTTCGTCAAGGGGAACAAGCTCGGGCTGTGCTTCTGGGACGTCTTGATGATGGGGCAGATCTCCGTCGCCAGCCAGTCCTGCACCCGGATTCCCGATCCGCAGACCTACGTCAGCTGCGATTACGCCGGCCTCAGCGTCTGCTGGGCCGATATCTACGAACCCGGCCTCTACGGCTTCGTGGACGGGCAGTGGATCGACGTGACCGACCTTCCGGACGGACAGTACGTCCTGGAGAACGAATCGAACTCGACGCATCTGATCACCGAGGTCAGCTACACCAACAACTCGGCCGCCGTGGTGATTCAGATCAAGAATCGCAACGTGAAAATCCTGGGACCGGCGTAGTCGCCGTCGCGCCCGGGCGTCCTGGGTCCCGTCCTCCTTGACACGCCTTCCGGCGCGGGGCTACCATTCCCCGCTTCCGCAAAGGGCGCGCGGCGGGGCCGTTGGGCGGTTAGCTCAGCGGGAGAGCACCTGCCTTACAAGCAGGGGGTCACTGGTTCGAATCCAGTATCGCCCACCAATGGTCCCCTGCATCGCGCCTGCCTGTCCGAACGCGGGGTCGTAGTTCAGCTGGTTAGAACGCCGGCCTGTCAAGCCGGAGGTCGCGGGTTCGAGCCCCGTCGACCCCGCCATTCGGTCTTCCGCTCCCCGATCGAGGCCGGACCGAGCCCTGCCACCGGCCCTGTTTCTCCATGTGGCACCGGGTTGGAAATCGGTTGACAGAGGTCCGATTTGCGCGTATATCCCTCTACCTCTGAGGAGAGTTCGTGCACACGACTCGGGACGACATGGCGACGACGGTCAAGAACGACGCGGTCGCCGTGTGCTCGTGCGTGTCCGATGCCACGGAGACCATGGAAGCGATGCCCTGCTGTTGTTGTTGTTGTCGGCCCACGAGGCCGGCCGGCGGCAGCGGGATGGGGGTGCGCTGAAGTAGTTTCGTAGCCCTCGTAAGCAGTCAAAACCAAACCCACTGCCATCGGCGGTGGGTTTTTTGTTTCTAAGGAGGAGGCGGCGTGGACGTCATTCAGACCATCACGGACATCGATCCAACCGAGCTGGAGTCGCTCTCGAAGGCCTTCGAACAGAAGACACCGCAAGAGGTCCTCCAGTGGGGGATCGGAAAGTTCCGCGGGGAGATCACCCTTGCCTGCTCGTTCGGAGCGGAGGATGTCGCCCTGGTCGACATGATCGCCCGCATCGACAGCACGGTGCCGGTGTTCTACCTCGATACCGATTACCTGTTCCCCGAGACCGCCGAGGTCCGCGACCGGATCGCCGCCCGCTACGGTATGCAGCCGGTGGCGGTGAAGCCGCTGGTGACGCTCGAGGAGCAGAGCGCCGAACACGGCACCGATCTGTTCGGCCGCCAGCCGGATCTCTGCTGCAAGATCCGCAAGGTCGAGCCGCTGCGCCGCCACCTGGGCGGCTTCGACGCCTGGGTCACCGGAATCCGCCGCGACCAGGCGCCGTCGCGCGCCAACGCCGCGCTCGTCGAGTTCGACAAGATCTTCAACCTCGTGAAGTTCAACCCGCTCGCGACCTGGACCTCCGACGACGTGTGGGCCTACATCCGGGCGAATGACGTCCCGTACAACGCCCTGCACGACCGCAACTACCCGTCGATCGGCTGCGCACCCTGCACGCGCCCCGTGAAGCCGGGCGAGGATCCGCGGGCCGGCCGCTGGGCTAATTTCGCCAAGAAGGAGTGCGGGCTGCACCTCGAGACCGACAAGGCCGGCGCGCGGTGAAGACCCCCCTCCGGGAGGAGTCCGATGTCCGTTGACGATACTGTTCGAGCCGCGGCGGTACCGCGCCGGTTCGCTTCGGAGAAAGACGTCGAAGAGTTCGTCAGGACCCTGGAGGCTTACGAGCGCGGCGAGCTCGGCGCCGACGATTTCCGGACCTTCCGGTTGACCCGCGGCATCTATGGACAGCGTCAGGACGACGTCCAGATGATCCGGGTCAAGATCCCGCAGGGAATCCTGGGCGGGGGCCAGTTGCGGGCCCTCGCCCGGGTCGCCCGCGAGTTCTCGCGCGGCATCGGGCACGTCACCACCCGCCA
Organism: Acidobacteriota bacterium; assembly: GCA_018606725.1. Taxonomy (GTDB): domain Bacteria; phylum Acidobacteriota; class Polarisedimenticolia; order Gp22-AA2; family Gp22-AA2; genus JAGYID01. Next base: position 4,445 of record JAGYID010000101.1, on the reverse strand, counting down.
GAACGTGCAGTTCCACTTCGTCAAGATGGCGGTCGTGCCGCAGGCGCTGCGGGTCCTGGAAGAGGCAGGCCTGACCACCCGCGAGGCGTGCGGCAACACGGTGCGCAACATCACCACCTGCCCGCAGTCCGGCGTCTGCCCCGACGAGCCGTTCGACGTGACGCCTTACGGCGAGGCGCTGACCCGCTTCTTCCTGCGCAACCCGCTCTGCCAGGCGCTGCCGCGCAAGTTCAAGATCTCCCTCTCCGGCTGCCCGGGCGACTGCGCCATGGGCGCCTTTCACGACATCGGCCTCATCGCGCGCACCCGCGACGACGACGGCCGCGTTGCTCTCGGCTTCAAGGTGCTGATCGGCGGCGGCCTGTCGGTGTCGCCGCAGAACGCCTGGGTGCTGTCGGAGTGGGTTGAACCGGAGCGGCTCCTGCCGCTGTGCGAGGCGGTGGTGCGGGTGTTCGACCGGACCGGCAACCGCAAGAACAAGGGCCAGGCGCGGATGAAATACGCCATCCGCAAGCTCGGCTGGGAAGCGTTCCGGGCCGAGGTCGAGAAGGAGTTGGCGGGGCTCGAGCCGACCCGCGACCCGGCCGTCGAGCGGTACGCCGAGGAGACGCCGCCGCCGCGCACGGGCGTCGGCGCCGACCTGCACGCCCGCATCGTGACGCAGGGGTCGGAGGCGTTCCGCGCCTGGGCCGGGACCAACGTCCGGCCGCAGCGCCAGGCCGGCTACGCCATGGCTTTCGTCACCCTGCCGCGCGGCGACGTCACCGCGGCCCAGTTCGAGGCCCTGGCCGACCTGGTCGAGAGGTGGAGCCTCGGCTCGCTCCGCACCGCGGTCGACCAGAATCTCCTCCTGCGCTGGATCCGGACCGAGGACCTGCCGGCGGTGCACGCGGCCCTGGAGAGCCTCGGGCTGGCGTCCGGCGAGGCGGGGCGGCTGCTCGATCCGACCTCCTGCCCAGGCGCCGAAAGTTGCAAGATCGCCGTCACCGGCTCGCGCGAGCTGGCGCTCGCCGTCAAGCAGACGCTCGAGCGCACAGCCAAGAACGGGGGGCGCGAGTTGGTGACGGCGGCCAGCGATCTCCGCATCAAGATCAGCGGTTGTCCGAACTCCTGCGGCCAGCATCACGTGGCGGGGCTCGGCTTCCACGGCGCCGCCAAACACGTCGGCGGGAAGGCGGTGCCGGCCTACCAGATGCTCCTCGGCGGCCATGTCGACGGCGACGGGGCGCACTTCGGGCGGCGCTCGGTCAGGATCCCGGCCCACAAGGTCCCCGAGGCGCTGACGCGTCTCCTGGCCGTGTTCCGCGACGAGCGCCAGCCGGACGAATCGGCGCTGTCGTTCTTCAAGCGGGTGGAGCTGCGACGGGTCGAGCAGGCGCTCGCCGACCTGGTCGCATTCACGCCCGACAGCCTGTCGCCCGAGGACTATCGCGATCTCGGCCAGAGCGAGCCGTTCCAGATCGAGATGGGCGAAGGCGAGTGCGCGACCTAGCCCGGATTTCTCACCGGGGTTCGTCGCGAGACCGCGCAGATGGCCGTCATGACGAGCTCCCGCAGCGGCGGGGACCCGAAACGTATTCGACATACGTTGACGGGTGCGAGCCGCGAGGACGCCCGTCAGGGCGGCCGGATCCGCGGTCGCAGCAGAAGACCGGTGAGAAATCCGGGCTAGGTGTGGCGCCGCAGGATGTCATCCTGAGCGCGGCGGTCCCCGCCCTGTCCGAGCCCGGCCCCCGTCAGTCTTGACGCCACGCGCGGGCGCGGCATAGGCTCACGCTCGCCCGGATTCGCGCGATGGCCCGGCGCGTCATCCCCTCTCGGGCGCGGCATGGGCTCCCGATGAGGTCATCGATGACGAAGAAGCCCCCGATGGGCGGCCTCGTGCCGCTCGTTCTCATCGCCGGCGCCACCGCCGCTCTCGCCGTCGGTTTCGGCGCCGCCGCGCCGGCCCGCGCGTCCAAACCCGCCCCCGATTCCGGACCGACGCTGATCGCCGGCGCCACCCTCATCGACGGCACCGGCGCGCCGGGCCGGCCGGCGGATGTGCGCGTCGCGGCCGGGCTGATCAGTGCGGTCGGCACGCCGCTTCAGCCGACGCCAGGAGAAAGCGTCGTCGACGGGACTGGGCTGGTCCTGGCGCCCGGGTTCATCGACACCCACAGCCACGCCGACTCCGGCATTTTCGCGCACCCCGATGCGCTGGCCGCGGTCAGCCAGGGGATCACCACGGTCATCGGCGGGCAGGACGGCAGCTCGTTTTACCCGCTGGAGAAGTTCCTCGCCCGCCTGCGGCGCCACCCGGCGGCGATCAACGTCGGCATGTACGGCGGGCACGGCACCTATCGCGAGCGGGTGCTGGGGAAGGACTTCCGGCGCGCCGCAACCGGGGCCGAGGTCGCCCGGATGGAGGACATGCTGGCCGACGACATGCGGGCCGGCGCCCTGGGACTCGCCAGCGGGCTCGAGTACGACCCGGAGATCTACTCGGCGCCCGGCGAAGTCGTCGCCCTCGCCAGGGTCGCCGCGGCGCGCGGCGGCCGGTACATCAGCCACGTCCGCAGCGAGGACCGCGATTTCTGGAAGGCGATCGACGAGATCATCGACATCGGCCGCCAGGCCCGCCTGCCGGTGCAGGTGTCGCACCTCAAGTTGGCGATGCGGTCGTTGTGGGGCCGGGGCGACGAGCTGCTGAGCCGGCTCGACGCGGCGCGCGCCGCGGGCGTCGACATCACCGCCGACGTCTATCCGTACACCTACTGGCAATCGACGCTGACCGTGCTGTTCCCGCAGCGCGATTTCGCCAACCGCGAGGCGGCGGCGTTCGTCCTGAAAGAAGTCGCCGCCCCGGACGGCCTGCTGATGGGGCGGTTCGAACCGAACCCGGGCTACGTCGGGATGACCCTGGCGCAGATCGCCGAAGCGCGCGGCACCGACCCGGTGACCACCCTCATCGACATGATCCGCGAGTCGGAGGCGATGCGCACGAAGCGCCATCCCGACACCGAGAGCGTCATCGGCACCAGCATGGACGAGGACGACGTCCGGCGGCTGACCGCCTGGGAGCACAGCAACATCTGCACCGACGGCGAGCTCGACGGCCGGCACCCGCGCGGTTTCGGGTCGTATCCGAGGATTCTCGGCCGCTACGTGCGCGACGAACGGGTCCTGACGCTGGAGGGCGCCGTCCGTCGCATGACAGGGCTGGCCGCCGCCCACATGGGGATCGCCGATCGGGGCCTCGTCAAGCCCGGCATGCAGGCCGACCTCGTCCTGTTCGATCCGGCGACGGTGATCGATCGCGCCACGCCGCAGCAACCGCAGGTGCTGTCGGCCGGAATTCTCAGGGTGTGGGTCAACGGCAGCCTGGTCTGGAGCGACGGCCGCGTCACCGGCAATCGACCCGGACAGGTGATCCTCGGGCCGGGGGCGCCGAAGCGGGCCGCCGCCGCGCGCGCAGGGGCGCTGCAGCCGCGGGTCGCCGTCGCGGGCGCAGCGGGACGATGAGCCCGGCGGGGCGATGAGCGCCGCCGTCCGCCTCTCCCTGACGCTCGTTCCGGACCGCTACGCGGTCTGCCGGCTCGGGCCGCAGGCGGATGTGCCCCACTGGGCGACGCGCGGGCCGTTCTTCAGCGTCACGCACACCGCCGACGAGTTGTCGGTCGTCTGCCCGGAGAAGAACGTGCCGGCCGGGGTGCAGCTGGAGGACGGCTGGCGGCTGATCAAGTTCGAGGGGCCGTTCGAGTTCTCGGCCACCGGCATCCTCGCCGCCGCGGCCGCGCCGCTGGCCGAGGGCGGGGTGTCGATCGTGGCGATCTCGACCTACGACACCGACTACATCCTGGTGCGTCAGGCGCAGGTCGACCGCGTCGGCGGCCGGATCGGGTTCCTGAAGGCCGAGGGGGTCGACGAAGGCAGCCTCAACATCGGGGTGCTCGGCGGATATTACTTCGCGCCCCGCTTCGTCCTGGAAGGGTCGCTCGACTATCACTCGCCCGAATTCGACCGTTACCTGCGATCGACTTATGCCCTGCAGGGGAGCGTGTATTTCTATCCGTTCACCGTCAAGCACATCTGCCGCCCGTACGGCGTCGCCGGGGTCGGGTTCTACATGAGCTCGTACGAATACGACCCCGACGTGACCCCGACGCCCGATGACGAGAGCCGCTCCGACGGTGGCTTTCACGCCGGATTCGGATTCGACGTGCTGCTGCACGGCCGGTATGCGTCGGGGAGCGTCGAAGGACCGCTGGCCCTGACGTCCGATATCCGCTATCTGTTCACCCGCGACGATCCGACCGGGAACAAGGCCGACGGTTGGCTGGGGTCCGTGGGAGTGAGGGCCGGGTTCTAGCCCGGATTTCTCACCGGTCTTCTGCTGCGACCGCGGATCTGGCCGCCCTGACGGGCGTCCTCGCGGCTCGCACCCGTCAACGTATGTCGAATAC
>JAGYID010000100.1 GCA_018606725.1 Acidobacteriota bacterium | reverse complement strand
TTCCCGGTCGGCCCCTCGTCCGGCACCAACATGTGCGTCGCCCGCCGGCTGGCGGCGCAGGGGCTGAGCGTCCTCACCTTCCTGTGCGACCGGATCGATCGCTATCGCAGCCTGAGCGAATTCGCCGACCTGTGATCCGCCGCCGGAATCGACCGTCCGCCCGGCGGTCGCCCTCCGCCGCGGGCGTTGCTGGCGCGCTCATTTCCGGAGCGCTTCGTCTTGGCGCGCTTCCGGTTGTCGCTCTTTCCCTCGCCGCGCCCGTTCTTGCCGCGTCCCCCGGGGAGGCGCCGCGCTGGCAGGCGGCGCAGGCGCGCATCGACCGGTTCGCGGCCGCCGAGATGCGGCGACTGCATGCCCCCGGCCTGGCGCTGGCGATCACCGATCGGGATCGCCTGTTGCGGGTCGCGACCTTCGGCTATGCCGATCTCGAGGCGAAGCTGCCGGTGAGGCCGGAGCACCTGTTCGAGATCGGCTCGATCTCCAAGTCGTTCACGGCGATCGCCCTGCTTCAAGAGCATGACGCCGGCCGCTTCGATCCGCATGCGCCGATCACGGAGTACCTGCCGTGGTTCGAGGTGCGATCGAAGTTCGCGCCGATCACCGGTCACGATCTGCTGACGCACAGCGCCGGCCTGCCCGACAGCCAGAACGACATCCCGTCGTCGCTCTACACGGTGTTCGACCTGCGCCATCACGTCACCGGCTCGCCGCCCGGCGCGCATTACTCGTATTCGAACGTCGGCTGGCAGACGCTGAGCGCGGCGCTGGAGGCGATCGCCGGGAGGCCTTACGCCGACATCATCCGCAGCCGGATCTTCGAGCCGCTCGGCATGACGCGCACCGAGGCGACCATCACCCATGACCTCCGCCGGCGGCTGGCGGTCGGCTACGAGCCGCTGTACGACGATCGCCCCGACGACCCGCGCCGGCCGCTGGCGCGCGCCACCTGGCTCGAGTACGCTCTCGGCGACGGCAGCATCTCTTCGACGCCGGGCGATCTGGCCATCTACGTGCGGATGCTGCTGAACCGGGGCGCCGGACCGCGCGGGCGGCTGCTGTCTCCCGCATCGTTCGAGCTGCTCACCCGACGGGCGATCCGGGAGGAGGACGAGACCTTCTACGGCTACGGCCTGCGGCTGTGGGACGAGGCCGGTCATCACCTGTTCGGCCATACCGGCGGGATGGTCGGGTACTCGTCCCGGATGATCGGCGATTTCGACGCCGGCCTCGGCGTCGTGGTGTTCGTCAACGGGGCCGAGACGCCCACGCGCATCGCGGCCTACGCCCTGGCGGTGGCGCGCGCCGCCCGCGCCGGGACGCCGTTCCCGCCCGAGCCGCCCGCCCGGGAGCAGCCGGTGCCACCCCCGGGCGATTACGCCGGCACCTATACCTCGCCCGACGGCAAGATGCTGACCTTCATCGCCACGGGGAACGGGCTCGTGTTGACGCGCGGCGACGGGCCGACCGGCGGCGAGCTGAAGCCCCGCGGCGACCGGCGGATCGGTCTCGAGCCTGTCGACGATGACCAGTTTCGCGTCGACCATCCCGACTTCGACCTGTTCCTGCTGCGCTTCGGTCGCAACGCGGAGGGGAAGGCCGTGGAGGCGTTCTTCGGGCCGGACTGGTATGCCGGCGAGCGTTACGCGGGACCGCGGACGTTCGACGTTCCCGAGGAGTGGACGACCTATACCGGTCACTACCGCTCCGTCGATCCGTGGCTGTCGAACTTCCGCATCGTCCTGCGCAAGGGGGCGCTCGCGTTCATCGCCCCCGACGGCGAGGAGCGGACGGTGACGCCGCTGCGCGGCGGCGAGTTCCGCCTCGACGACGAAGCCTCGGCCGAACGGCTCCGCTTCGACTCCCCGATCGACGGCCGGACGCTGCGCGCACTCCTGTCCGAACAGCCGTACTACCGCACCTTCACGCCCTAGCCCGGGTGTCCAGCCGGGCCGCGCCGACCGCCCGCCGGTTCTCCCCCAACCTACACTCCCCCAATCTCCGATTGCCCGGGTCCCGCTTCCGCCGTATACAAGCACGATGAAGGGCTGCTGCCGTCGTCTCGCCGTCGTGGCCATCGGCTGGGCGTGTCTCGCCGCCGGCTCGTCGCCGGCCCGGGCGTCCTGTCCGAGCCCCGTACCGCTGGGACACCTGTACGATTCCTGGCTGGCGTGCGCCGATTCGGCTCCGGTGCCGGGGTTCGCCTACGTGCTCGCCGATCCGGCAGGTGCGAACTCCGGGGTCGCGGACCTGACCTGCGAGACCTTCGATCCGAATCGCAACTGCTTCACGCCGGCGAGCGGCGGGGCGGCGGACGGGCGGCTCACCATCTATACCGACTGGTTCAACCGGGAATTCATCGGCTGCCCGATCGCCCAGGACGCCCCGCAACGAATCGTCATCGTCGCCCGGGCCGGCGACGGCGGCAGCATCGTCGTGTCACTCAGCGGGGCCGACCCCGGCTTCGGGTACCTGGTCGAGCTCGCCCATCCGGTCACGGCCGCCGCGGATGCGATCCTGCCCCTCTCCTGCAGCGACCGGGGCGGGCGGCCGCGGATTCTCTCCGTGACGCAGCTGCCCGATGGACGGCTGGCGTCGGCTCTCCGCTTCGATGCGCCGGTGGTGCACAGCGACTGCGACCCCGGCTCTCTCGGCGCTCTCATCGGACCGCAGACCTGCCCGGACGGATTCCGGGCGGACCCTTCGGTGGCCGGCATTTACAGCAGCCTGCAGCCGTGCTCCGGCGCGACCGACCTCGACGCGAGCCGCTGGACCGACACCGGCGCGCGCGCCGACCCGTTCACCGGCGAGGCGACCGTGATCCTGGCCCCGCCCCCGGCCGGCCGGTGCCTGTACGTCGGCAACACGGCGCTAATCGGCGGGCGCGAGAGCGGCGCCATCATCGGGCTCGTGGATCTTCCCTCGCAGGGCTGCACGGACGCCGATGCCGACGGCGACGGCTCCAGCGGCTGCTCCGGCGATTGCGACGACGCCAACGCCGCCGTGCATCCGGCGGCGCCCGAGATCTGCGACGGCATCGACAACAACTGCAATCTCCGGGTCGATGACGGTCCGGAGGGGCTGGATCCCGACGACGACGGCGTGGCGTCGGCATGCGACACCTGCCCCACCGTATCGAATCCGGGGCAGGAGCCGACGGCGTGCGCCTCGCAGATCATCCCGGTCGTCGATCTCGAGTACTCGAGCCGCGGCTCGGCGATCCTGACGTGGACGACCTACCGCGAGGTCGGCGTCGCCGGCTTCGAGATCGTGGATTTCAACCCGCAGCGAGGGGGCAGGATCGTCAACACCGCGACCATCCCCTGCCAGCAGTGCGTGACGGCCAACGGCGCGACCTACAGCTTCACCGTCCCCAAGCGCAGGGACGGGCGGGACTTCTACGTCGGGATGACCATGCGCGACGGCCGGACCTTCCTGTTCGGCCCGGCGCGCGTCACGCGCTGAGCAGGCGCCTCGCGATCCTCGAGCGCCGCCTCGCGATCCTCGGGCGCCGCCTCGGGGTCGTCGAGCGCCGCTTCGATCTCGGCGCGGACCTCCGGGTCCGATTCGCGGGCGCGGGCGGCGAGCAGGCGAGCACGGTTGCGCCGCCCGCCCTGCCGGCCGAGCGCCCAGGCGGCCGCGCCGCGCACCACCGGGTCGGGATCGACGAGCCGATCGCGGGCCGCCTCGAGCGCCTCGCCGTCGCCGCTGTTGCCCGCGGCGATCAGGGCGTTGCGCACCAGCCCCTGCCGCTGCGGCCGCTCGAGCGGCGTCCCCTTGTAGGCCGCCCGGAAGCCGGCGTCATCGAGCCGCACCAGGTCGGCCAGGCCGGCCGCCTGGAGATGCGACCCCGGCCGGAACGTCACATCGGCGGTCGGCTCCGCCCGGCGGTTCCACGGGCAGACTTCCTGGCAGACATCGCAGCCGAACACCCAGCCGCCGATCTCCTCCCGCAGCGGGCGCGGCACCCGGCCGCGCAGCTCGATAGTCAGGTACGAGATGCAGCGGTTCGAATCGACCTGGCGGGCGTCGAGGATCGCCCCGGTCGGACAGGCATCGATGCAGGCCGTGCAGGTGCCGCAGCGATCGGCGACCGGCTCGTCGCCGGGCAGCTCGAGATCGGTGAGCAGCTCGCCGAGCAGAAACCACGAATCGCCACCCGGCCCGATCAGGTTGGCGCTCTTGCCGAACCAGCCCAGACCGGCGCGCGCCGCCAGCTCGCGCTCGAGAAAGGCGCCGGTGTCGGAATAGGCGAGGCTCCGGCAGCCGGGGCATTCATGTTCGAGGAAACCGCCCAGCGACTCGAGGCGCTCGACCAGGACGCGGTGATAGTTCCGCCCGACGGCGTACCGCGCGACGCGCGGCGTCAGGCCTGGCTGGCCGGAGCGGTCCTCCCGATAAGGAAGATACGGCACGGCGGCGACGATGGCGGTCCGGGCCCACGCGAAGCGGCGGCGCGGGTCGAGGCGCTGCTCCGCGGTGCGCTGCATCCAGAACATGCCGGCGGCGCGGCCTTCCTCGAGCCACTGGCGGAAGAACGTCTCGTGCTCCGACGGGCGGATCGGCGCGATGCCGATGCGGCCGAGGCCGAGCTCGGCGCCGCGCTCCTTGATGCGGCGCGCCAGGATCGCGCCGTTCAGCAGGGCGCGCATGACCGCCTCAGAACGGCGCCTCGTCGATCGGTTTGCCGTCCTTCCCCTTCGGGGGCGGGGGCGGCACGTAGCCGGTCGGCGGGCCGGCGGCCTTGATCTCCTTGCGCTTCACCGTCAGGTAGTAGACCGGCCGGCGGCCGCCGCTCTCCGGAACGCGCTCCGTGAGGTAGACGTACTGGTCGGCGTCCGACCAGATGGTGTCGTACTGCTCGTGGGCCTGGTCGCCGTAGGCGTTCACGATCGCCTTGCGCCGGCTCACCTCGGGGGCGCCGAGCGTCGCTTCGAAGCGGGCGACCATCTGCTCGGACGTGGCATCGCTCGCACCGAAGTGGATGTCGATGCGCGCCAGCCGCGCCTCGGCGGCTTCGGACGTGAACGTCAGCTCGGCGCCGTACTCCCCCGGCCGGTCGTAGATCCAGACGCGGCGGTTTCTGCCGCCGGCGGTGAGCGACGAGCGGATCGAGTGGACGCGCCCCACCGCGTCGCGCGACATGCCGAGCGACAGGCCGTCGAAGATCGGCACCGGGAAGTGCCTGGGCGGCGGGGGCGGGGCCACCTTCGTGCCGCCGCCCCACCCGCACGCGCCGAGCGCCAGCGACAGCGCCGCGACCGCGATCGCGCGCCGCATCAGAGTCCGAGCGCCTTCGCCACCGTCTCGCCGAACCTGGCGGCGGAGGGCGGGCCGTCCGCGGTGATGATCGAGCCATCGGAGGTGACCGCCTCGGCGGTGTAGCGCGCCCCGCCGGCCGTCAGCGCCTTCGCCTGGTCCGGCCAGACGGTGGCCCGCCTGCCCTTCAGGACCCCGGCGTTGGCCAGGATGGTCGGCGACACGCAGATGGCGCCGAGCGGCCTGCCGCTCGCCGCCGCCTCGGTCGCCAGCAGGTGCGCCCGCTTGTCGCTGAACAACTCGCGGGCGCCGGCGCCGCCGACGAACACCACGGCGTCGAAATCCGCCGCCCGCACCTTGTCGATGGTCACATCCGGGGTCACCACCATCCCGAGCATCCCGGTCACCGGCCTGGTCACGGTGGAGGCCACCGTCACCTCGCACCCCTTCTGCTCGAAGATGCGGCGCGGCTCGCGATACTCCTCGTCCCGGAACTGGTCCGGGGCGATCACCATCAGGACTTTCTTCTTCGCCATGTCCGCGACCTCCCTGCCGGACTTCCCGCCCGGCTCGTCGCCCGGGGACTCCGTCACCATGGCCATCGTATCACTGCCGGCGCGCAGGGGAGGTGGCGCCGGCGGCCCGGGAGAATTAACTTACCCCAGGTATGGGCACCGGGGACGAACGGCGCCGGAAGATCCGTTACCAGCGGCGGCTACCGGTTCGCTTCGGCACCGACGCCAAGATGGGCGGCGGCACGGTGCTCGACATCTCCGAGGCCGGCCTGCGGATCCAGAGCGCCGAAACGTTCCCGGTCAACTCCATCATCCTGGTGTTCGTGCAGTTCCCCCGGCACACGGTACGGCTGCGGGCGCGGGTGGTGTGGGGCGGCAGCGACAAGGAAGCCAGCAGCCCCACCATGGGGCTGACCTTCACGCGCCCCGAGCCCCAGCTCGCCAAGTCGTACCAGGAGTGGTGCGCCGAAATCAAGCTGCTGGCGACGCAGGACGGCGGTGACGAGGACGAAGCCGGCGCGCCCTCGACGGCCGGGTCAGCGACTGCCGCGGCGGCGCCCGAGGCTGCGGCCGCCGGTCCCGCGGCGCCCGAGCCGGTGCGGCCGGCCAGACCCGCGGCACCGCCGCAGCCGGAACCGAAGAGCCCGGCCCGGCGCCGGCTGGAAAGCCGGCAGGGGCACACCTACGACGCGCTGTTCGAGAAATGGCCCGGTCGCTGGGAACTGACCATCGTGCAGGTGCCGCGACAGCTGGGCGTCGACGCCCCCGATTTCCAGGACACCTTCGACGATTTCAAGTCCGCCGAGGACGCCTTCCGCGCCTTCGTGCGCGATCACTGAGCCTGCAGCACCTGGTTCAGCTCGCGCTCGATCCGCTGGTCGCCCGGCGCCAGGGCGCGGGCCCGCTCGTACAGCGGCAGCGCCGTCTTCGGGTCGTCGTGGCGCAGGTAGAACTGCGCAACGTCGCGCAGCAGCTGCGGGTTGCCCGGCGCCGCCGCGACGGCCTCCCGATAGACGTCCACCGCCGCCTTGATCTCGTTCCGCCGCTCCAGCCGCCCGGCCCGCGCCATCATCAAGCGGGCGCTGCGATCGCCGGCGCGGTACGCCTGGTCGAGCAACCGCTCCCCTTCCTCGGTCCGCCCCGCGTCGACGAGCAACGCCCCGGCCGCCGACAGCGACGGCGCGAAGCCGGGGGAGGCCCGGAGCGCGGCGCGCTGAGCCTCGAGCGCCTCGCCCGCCCGGCCCTGCCGCTCCAGCGCCAGCCCGTAGCCATGCAGCAGCGGCGCGCTGCGCGGCAGCTGCCGCAGCGCCAGGCTGTAGAAGAACTCCGCCCCGGCCGGGTCGCCGGCGACGTTGAAGTACTCGGCCAGGCCCGCCTCGCGGATCGGCGGCCCGTCGAACGGCTTCGCCTCGAGGGCGTGCCGCAGGCGCGCGTAGAGATCGCGGCGGTCGGGGACCCCCAGCAGCGGGTCGGCCTCGACCAGAATCGGCACGTCCGGATCGACCCGCACATAGACCGCGGCCCCGGCGTCCAGGTGGACCAGACGCCAGCCGGGGGTGCGTCCCAGGTAGGAGAGCAGCGTGCGGCCCTCGATCGCCCAACGGTGCGGCCACAGGATCGACGTGATCTGATAGCGCCTGACGACCGCCTCGAACGCCACCGGGTCGTCGACCGCCGACAGATAGCGCTCGAGGACGTCGTCCAGATACGGATCGTTCCGCCCGTCGATGAACACCGTGCGCCCGCCCCGCCAGGCGTGGATCAGGAAGCCGCCGACCCCCAGCGGATGGAACACCTGCCCGGGAAGCCCCGCCGACTCCACGAACGCCGCCGCTTCGTCCGGGAAATAGTCCGGGATCGTTCCGAACCCCCACCAGCGCTCGGTGGGCGGATGCAGGAAGAAGATGTTGGTCACCACCAGGACCACGAGGATCGCCGCGGCGAGGGCCAGGATTGCGGAGACGGCCGGCGCGATCCAGGCCGCCGGCGCGTCGCCGGGAGGCCGGCCGCGCCACCGCCTCGCGAGGGCGCGCAGACTCTCGCCCGCCTCCGGGACGGCGCGCGCCAGGATCGGCGCCGCCGCCACCGCGAACAGGGCGATATTGCGCCGCGCCCGCAGGGCGAGATAGAGCATCGCCAGGGTCACCAGCCAGTCAAAGGCCCGCGCCCGGCGGGCGCTGAGGAGCAGCGTCACCAGCGTGACCGCCGCGAGTACGGTGAAGGCGGCGATCGCCGGCGTGACGAGGTAGCCCGAGTACGGCGGCCGGAACTCCGCGATGGTCCTCGACAACAGGCTGGTCCCGCCGAGGTGGCCGAAGAGCGCCTCGAACGGGACGCGCAAGGTTGCGGCGCCGTAGGGATTCAGCAGGCAGGCGACACCGGCGATCGCGAGCCCGACCAGCAGATCGACGGCGCGGTCGAGGTCGGCCGGCGGGCGGAGCGCCGCCAGGCAGGCCAGGCCGATCAGCGCCGGCCCAAGGATGAACAGTCCCTGCACGTTGACCCAGACGACCATCAGGGCCGGCAGGAACAGCCACAGGATCCATCGTCGACGGACCGTCGAGGTCGCGGGCCGCAGGACCCGGTCGAGCGCCGCCTGGACGATCGCCAGCAGAACCCACGAGACGATCTCGGGGCGCAGCAGAAACCGCTCCTGGCTCGCCAGCGCCGCCAACAACAGCACGGCGATCACCGCGTTCGGCCCGGCGGCCCGGCGGGCGCGCGCATACAGCAGGGCGAACAGCCCGACGATCAACCCGAGCCGCACCAACTGCAGAGCCTCGAGCCCGCCCCGGGCATGCAGCCAGGAGACCACCACCTGGAACAACCAGTGGACGTCCAGCCAGCGCCGCCCGATGGCGGTGTAGGAAAACGGCTCCTGGTGCGGGATCGCGCCGGTCTGCCGGATCTGATCCCCGGTGGCGAGGTGCCACCACAGGTCGGTGTCGGTGACGCGGGTGACCGACAGAGCGCCGATCAGCAGGAACAGCGCCGCGGCGGCCAGCGCCGCGAGCGCCTTCGCGGTTCGGGTCAAGCTTCCTCCGGATCCTTCGGGCGGGACGTCCCGCCGCGCCGCGCGCGGAGCGCCCCGCAACCCGCCCGCGGCGCCCTCATACGCGCCCGGGACGGCCCTGCAGTTGTGATAGGTTAATCGAGATTGACCCGACCCAACCTCCCGGAGGGATCCCGGTGGCCGATCGGCGCGAGCTCGAAGCGTTCTTCCTGAAGGCCGTGCCGATCGTCGCCGGTCTCAACGCCATCGCCCAGGAGCTGTACGTGATGCCGGCGCGCAACCGCGCGGAGCGGACCGGATGAACGGCGCGAGAACGGGGGCGAAGGAGGTCGAAGGTTGGCGGAGGGAGCAGGATTCGAACCTGCGGGGGTTGCCCCCAACGGTTTTCAAGACCGCCGCCTTAAACCGCTCGGCCATCCCTCCGCGTGGGATGATGCGCCCATTGTACCGGTGGTGCCGGCGAATCATGCCTCCTCCCGAAAATCATCGCAGCGCCTTCATGGAACGGTGACCTCGGTTTGGGCCATCCCGTTGACCTGATCGGCAGGCTGGTCGTCCTGCTGGCAGTCGCCAGCGCGGTGCTGCTGCTGTTCACCCGGCTGCGGCTGCCGACGGTCGTCGGCTATCTGTTCGCCGGGGTCCTGCTCGGGCCGAATGTCCTCGCTTTGATCTCGGCCAGCGACGCGGTCTCGACCCTCGCCGAGATCGGCGTCCTGCTGCTGATGTTCACCCTCGGGCTGGAGTTCGACACGCGCGGCTTCCGGCGCTACCGGCGCGTCGTGCTCGGGGGCGGGACGCTCCAGGTCGGACTGACCATCCTATTCGCCATCGGGGTCGGCACGCTGTTCGGCTGGCCGCTGCGCACCGCCCTGTTTCTCGGCTGCATCGTGGCGCTGAGCAGCACCGCGGTGGTCCTCAAGAGCCTGCTGCAGCAGGGGCTGACCGACACGATGCCGGGGCGGCTGACCATCGGCATCCTGATCTTCCAGGACCTCAGCGTCGTGCCGATGATGATCCTGCTGCCGATCACCGGCGATTCGACGTGGGAAGTCGCCACGCGGCTGGGCACGGCGGCGGGACGGGCGGCCCTGCTGCTGGCGATCACCATTCTCCTCAGCCGCTACATCATGCCGCGCACCCTGCACCTGATCGCCTCGGGGCGCAGCCAGGAGCTGTTCCTGGTCTCCACCCTGACCATCTGTTTCGGGGTCGGCTGGCTGAGCCACGAGCTCGGTGTCTCGTACGCGCTGGGCGCCTTCCTCGCCGGGCTCATCCTCGGCGGCAGCGAGTACGCCCACCAGATGACCGCCGACATCATGCCGTTCCGCGAGGTGCTGGCGGGGGTGTTCTTCATCTCGATGGGCATGCTGCTCGACCCGGCGGATGTCCTGCGCAACTGGCCGGCGGTGTTCGTCCTGCTGGTGATCATCCTGCTGGTGAAAACCGCGGTCACGGCGGCGGCGGTCGGCGGCTTCGGCTACCCGGCGCCGGTGGCCATCCAGGTGGGGATCAACCTGGCGCAGATCGGCGAGTTCTCGTTCCTGATCGCCCTGCTCGGCGTGCAGTCGGGATTGATTTCGCAGGAGTTCTACCAGGTGGCGATCGGCGCGGCGGTCATCTCGATGATGCTGGCGCCGGTGCTGACCCGCGCCTCGGGCCGGCTCGCCTCGATCGCGGCGCGCATGACGGACGGGATGTTGCCGTTGTATCGGCGGAGTGCGGCGCTCCCCGAGGCCTCGCCCGGCCCCGAGCCGCCGCCGGCCGGCCACATCGTCATCCTCGGCTACGGCACCGTCGGCCGGACCCTCGGGGAGGTGCTGACGACCAATGGCGTGCCATTCGTGGCGCTGGAGATCGATCCGGACCTGGTGCGCGAGGCGCGGCGGGCCGGCCACCCGGTCCGCTACGGAGACGCCAGCAGCGAGGCGCTGATGCGCCGCGCCGGCGTCGACCGGGCGCGCATGCTGTGCGTGACCCTGCCGGACCACGTCATGGAGCGGGCGGTCATCCGGCTGGCGCGCCGGGTGAACCCGGAACTGTACATCCTGGCCCGCGGCCGCCGCGGCGCCGAGGACGAGGACCTGTACCGCGACGGCGCGGACGAAGTGATCCACGAGACTTTCGAGGTCGGCATCGAGTTTCTGGCCCGCATCCTGCGGCGCATCAACTTTCCGAAGCAGGCGGTCGAGCGGCAGATCGGCCGGTTGCGCAGCGGCCGTTACGAGATCTTCCGGCGGACCGATTTCGCCCCGCAGGCGCTCGGCGAGGTG
>JAGYID010000197.1 GCA_018606725.1 Acidobacteriota bacterium | reverse complement strand
GTCGGCCTGGGTCCACAGACGCCAGCCGGTGGCGCGGCCCCAGGTGACGCCGGCCGAGGCCATGTGGCGGGCCGACATCTCCAGCTTGTTGCCGGCGAGTTGCGTCGGGACGCCGCCGAACTCGGTCAGGTAATCGACGAAGGTGGCGTCGTGCAGGCTGTAGTCGAGGGTCAGTCGCAGGTCGGGCCGCACCGCGGCGCCGATCCCCAGCTCGAGGCCGCGCAGCCGCTCCTGCCCGGCGTTCTCCAGGGTCGGGATGCCGCCGACGTTCTGCGACACGACGATGTTGGTCAGGTCCATCCGGAAGGCGGTCAGCTCGGCGTCCAGCCGGCCGCCCAGCCAGAGCCCCTTGACGCCGGCCTCGTAGCTCTCGCCGGTCTCCGGCGACAGCAGCTCCGGGTCGGCGTCCAGCCCGAAGTCGATCGCCGCCGGTTTGTAGGTGTTGCGATAGTCGGCGAACAGGCGCAGCGCGTCGTTGTCCTTCTGCCAGGCGGTGAAGGTGGCCCCGGCGTAACCGCCGCCGCGCCCCGCCGAACTGGCGGCGGTCGGTGATGGTCACGTCCGACTGGTTCGCGAGCGCCTCGCCCTCCGGCGCGCCGCTGCCGTCGAGGCCGACGGTGTAATCGAAATCGCCGCCGTTCATTTCCCCCGCGCCATACAGGTCGTCGATGCCGGCGACCAGGCGCGCCTTGCCGGTCAGCGCCAGCGCGATGTGCGTGTCGAAATAGATGTCGGTGGTGGTGATCGCCTGCCGGAAGCCGTTGGCGTTGTCGACCGGCGCGGTCAGGTCGGTGAGGAAGCCGCGCAGGACGTCCTGGTCCGAGCGGACGAGCGACAGGGTGGTCGACCACTCGCCCTTCTTCGCGCCGAGCGCCAGCGGCCGCTCGTAGGCGCCATCAAGGAGGTAGCGGTTCTCGTCGAGCCGGGCGCCCAGCATGTTGTTGTTGGCGTCGACCGGCACGAGGGGCGACAGGGTCGTGCCGTCGCGCGGCCGCGGGCTGGCCGGGTCCTGCCGCTGCCAGATGCCGCCGACGTTGAAGCGGAACAGCCCCTGCCCGGCCGGGTGGAGCGCCCGCCAGCGCAGCACGCCCCGGTCGGCGCGGGCCCGCTCGTCGGAGAAGTCCTGCCGCGACACCTCGGCGTCGAGCGTCGATCGCAGCCCGCCCGCCTGGGGAAGGGCCGAGTTCACGGTCACGCCGCCGCTGCCGTAGCTTCCCCCGGCGACGGTCGCGGTCGTGCCGCCCTCGCCCGGGGTGCGGCGGATGACGTTGATGACGCCGACGAACGACGTCGCGCCGTACATGACCGGCGCCGCGCCGCGCAGGACCTCGATCCGCTCGACGTCGCCCAGGTCGAGCGTCGGCAGCGCCGGGTTGAACGCGCCCCCCCACGGGACGCCGTCGACAGTCAGCAGGAAGGCGTCGAACTCGCGCAGCCCCCACAGTTCCGGGACGCTGCTGGCCGGCCCGCCGTCGCCGCCCGACGCGACGCTGACCCCGGCCACCAGCGCCAGCGCCGACGGCAGATCACGCGCCCCGCGCCGCAGCAGGTCGTCGCGCGAGACTATCGTCACCGATGCGGGCACCGTCCCGGTGCTCTCGGGCACGCGCGTCGCGGTCACCTGGACGCGCTCGGTGATCGGGGGCGGGGTGGGGGCGGCCGTGGCGGACGGCTTGGCCGGGGGAGAGCCGCCGGCCGCCGATTCGGCGGGCTCCGCCGCGGACAGCGAGCCGCAAAGGCAGGCCGCACAGGCGACCGCAGCGACAACCGGCGTGTTTCTCATGAGCCACAGGATTTTACTGCAAGCGCCGATGTCGTGGTCGAGAGCGACGATTGACGAGACGCGTGCGGTCCCAGGCCGCCGTCATGCGTACTGATTGCATCCGGGCCAGTGCCAGCGTAACCTTTGGGGCGTGAGTCCAACCCAGCTTGAAGAGATCCTGGGCCTTGATGTGGAAGCGCGTATCCGACTCGTCGAAGCCATTTGGGACAGCATCGCTGAGCATCCAGAGTCGCTTCCCGTCACCGATGTCCAGCGTCGGGAACTGGATCGTCGCCTCGCTGATCACCTGAGGGACCCTCAGGCAGCACGACCCTGGTTGCAGGTCCGCAGCTCCTTGGCGCGCAGGAAGTGATCCTCGTATCCGAGCACGAAATCGTGGTGCAGGCCTGTCTCCGCGGTCATCGCGACCCCGAAGCCTGGAAGGGTCGGGGAGACGGACGGCGCTAGGCGACTTTGAGTCTCTTTCGTGGCTTCCTGACGACGAGTTTCACCTGCCCACCGAGGCGGGTCAGCATGTCAATCAGGGTGTCGGTGCTGAAGAGATCAATCCGACCACGGAGCAGGTCGCTTACACGCGGCTGGGTCACACCGAGAATCTTGGCCGCCTGCGTCTGTCGCAGACGGCGTCCCCGGATGATGTCCTGGACATGGAGCATCAGGATGGACCGAATTCGCAGGTGCTCGGCCTCCTCACGGGAGAAGCCAACGTCGCGGAACACATTGCCGCTCGACGGGACAATCTTCATTTTCATGGCAGGCTCCCCCTCATCCCATCAGTCAACCACGACGCTTGTTGACTACCTCGCGCAGGCGGATCCTCGCCAATTCAAGGTCCCTCCTGGCAGTCCATCGGGTCTTCTTCTCAAAGGTGTGGAGGACATAGATACCCTCCGCGAAGCTGGCAATGTATATCACCCGATGCTCCCGACCCGTGTGAACCCGAATCTCCCTGGCGCCAATTCCCACGCTCGGGAGCGACTTCCAATCATCCGGGACGCGCCCTTGTTGGACCAGCCACAGCTGGTAACCGGCTACCCGTCGGGCCTCAGCCGGGAACCCCTTCAGGTCAGACTTGGACGATCCCGACCAGAGAAGCCGCTTCTCCACGGGGCGGCACTATACAAGTACTTGAATGGTCCGTCAAGGCCCAATTCCGGGCGACGTCGCCGAACCGCTCGCTGCACCCAGCGGTGCGGGGGAGGTTGAAGGCGGATGCACCGTTGCGCACGCGCGCTGCGGCCGAGTCGGGACGATCGGCGATGCCGACGACCGTGGTGGATCGCCGCCGCGGTCCTCGGGCTCTGGTGCATGGCCGGGACCTCGAGCGCCGGTGAAGACGCGCCCGATAATCCGTGGATCGGGATCGTGTCGTACTACGACAAGCGCGAGGGTGTCACCTGGCACGAATCGGAGCAGGACTACCTGACGGCCTACGACTTCAGGGCCTGGCCGGCGATCGGCACAGGGGATGACGGCCGGATGTCGCTTGCCCTGCGCGCCGCCAGGAAGAGCGACAAGGGGATCGGCCTGAAGTCGCTCGAGATCCGGGTCGATGGCGCCTCATCGACATTCCCGCTGAAGCGGGTCGACATCGACCGCCGGGGCTGCCGGGTCGTCGAGAAGTTCACCCTGAACGACCAGGAGGCCCTGGTCCGCAGCATCGCGGCGGCGCAGGTGGTGGAGTTCGTCGTCACCGGCATTCTCTCCACCGACACCCACCGCCTGAACGAGCTGGACTTCGACGATTTCCGCAGGATGGTCAGCGCACACGATCGGCCGAAGCCGCCCGAGCACAGTCGGCCTCCCGAGGAAGCGTCGCCACCCGAACTGCACGCGACCAATCCGGAGCTGATCCCTTCCACCAAGGTCGACCCGATCTTCCCGCTGCAGGCGCGCAAGAAGGTGGCCCGTGGGCTGGTGATCATGCAGGCGATCATTCACAAGGACGGGTCGCTGGGTGACATCAAGCTGCTCCGTTCGACCGCCTGCGACTGCGGCTTCGAGGCGGCAGCGATGTCGGCGGTGACGCAGTGGCGCTACAAACCGGCAACCCAGAACGGCAAGCCGGTCGATGTCTACTTCACCATTGAAGTGAGTTTTGTCGAGTAATGATGACGAACGGAGGGGTCTTAGCCGCCGGAGCTTGACGCCCCGCCACCGCCGCCCGGCTGCCCGCCGCCACCGCCGCCGCCGCGACGACGACGGCGCCTCCGGCGACCGCCTGGCCGGCCTTCGGCGCCGCCGGCGTGGCCGCCTGACGCACCGCCCTGGCCGCCCGG
>JAGYID010000196.1 GCA_018606725.1 Acidobacteriota bacterium | reverse complement strand
GTGCGGTTACTTCAAGTCACCGGACTGGGAATTCATCGACGTGATCCCGCCGGATGAACTTGTCAGGAAGTCGCATGACTGGCAGCATCTGGGCGCTTCCATTTTCGGCGGCTGCTGCGGGATCGGGCCCGATCATATTGCGGCGCTGGCCAGCGAGTTCAAGACGCCACGAATCCGTTAGATCACGACCGGCGGTCCGCCGGCGGCCGCCGAGCCTGCCCTCGCCGCGTCGTCAGCGGGCGCTTTGCCGGTAGAGGAGACGCGCCAGAACCAGCGGTCCGCCGCTCGTCTCGATCACCTGGACCCGACGCAGCCCCGCGTCGGAGCGCAGGCCGAGGAGTAGGCGCCCAAAGAGGACCCCCTGTGCGTCCACTACGAGGGTCCGACCGTCGCGATCGCTCACCAGCAGTCGAAAGGTCGCATCGCCCATGCCCTGGATGTCCAGGACGACCACCCGCGGCTGCGAGGCGAACGTGATGGCGGCGTCCGGTTCGAGAAACATCACCACGTTGCCGCCGGCGGGATTCTGGTCGTCGGGCGCGCAGGTGGGAGACGAGCAGAAGGAGGTCCGGAGACCATATTCATCGGTGAACAGGACGCTTCCAATACGGACACTGGTGACCGCGTTCGGGTCGCCGCCAACGCACGGAAGACCGTTGTCGTAATAACACCCGATATCGAGACCCTCGAAATCGATCTCCTTGAACTGTGCAAACCCCGGCTCGAGTGGCGTCGCGTCGAACGATTCGATCTGCGCCAGCGCCGGCGTGGCGCCCAGTGCGAGCAGGGCGAGAACGACGAGCGCCGGGCGACCTGTCTTTGCTTTCATCGGATCTCCTTATGTCCCGTCCAGCGGGAGACGACTGCCCGGAATCTACCTTCGACTCTCGTCGCGACCCGCACGATTTCGATCAAACCTGCGGCGCGCGCGCAGCGCCGCGATCGCTCCCCCGCCCCGTTCCGCCAACCACCGGCAGAGTCGAGATTGACGGAATGGCCCTTACCGGACCTAGAATCTCCCCGCTTCAACTTCCTATGCGCCGAATCACGGCTGACGGTGTTCATGCGCACGAGGCGCTGCCCCCACGCAGGGCCGCCGGCGGTGGGTCGGGTCATGGGTCAACTGTAGCCAGGATGCAGGCATGACGACACCCACCCCGGAAATCATCCGCGCCGCTGCGTCGCGCATCGCCGGCGACGTGCGCCGCACGCCGCTGTGGCGGCTGCCGGGCGCCGCACTCGGTCTGCGCTGCGCCGAGGTCTGGCTGAAGCTGGAGCAGTTGCAGGTGGGCGGCAGCTTCAAGGCGCGCGGCATGTTCAACCGCATGCGCTCGCTGCCGGTGCCGGCGGCCGGCGTGGTGGTGGCCTCGGGCGGCAACGCCGGCATCGCCGTGGCCACCGCGGCGCAGTCTTTGGGCGTGGCCTGCGAGGTCTTCCTGCCCGAGGTGTCCAGCCCGGCCAAGCGCACGGCGCTGGCGGCGCTGGGCGCGCGCGTGGTGGTCCGCGGCGCCGCTTATCCCGACGCGCTGGCGGCCTGCCTGGCGCGCCAGCGCGAAAGCGGCGCGCTGCTGATGCACGCCTACGACCAGGCCGAGGTCGTGGCCGGCGCGGGCACGCTGGGCGGCGAGATCGAGGCCGAGGCCGGCCTTCCCGAGCGTGTGCTCGTCAGCGTCGGCGGCGGCGGCCTCGTCGCCGGTGTCGCGGCCTGGTTCGGCGGCCGCTGCCGCGTCGAGGCGCTGGAGCCGGCGCTGGCGCCGACACTGCACGCCGCACGCGCCGCCGGCATGCCGGTGGACGTGGCGGTGGCCGGCGTCGCCGCCGATTCGCTGGGCGCGCGCCGCATCGGCGACATCGCGTGGGCGGTGCAGCGCCAGGGTTTCATCGCCGCTTCGCACCTGCTGGACGACGCCGCGATCCGCGACGCGCAGCGCCGCATCTGGCGCGAACTGCGCCTGGCGGTGGAGCCGGCGGCGGCGCTGCCGCTGGCGGCGCTGTGGACCGGGCTCGTGCAGCCCGTGGCACACGAGCGCGTGGCCGTCATCGTCTGCGGCGCCAACCTCGACCCGGCGTCGCTGGCCTGAGCTTGTGCCTCCTGAATATTCCATCCGCCAATCTCCTGCTTGGCTTTACGTCCTCCCTACGGGCATACTCCGCATTCCACCCCTGACCTGTTGACCAGCGTACCCAAGGAGTCCCTCGTGTCCATCCTTCGAGTCATCCTCCAGCTGTTCCGCGCCCTCTTCCGGGACCGCTCGCAACTGGCGCTGGAAAATCTCGCCCTCCGTCAGCAACTCGCCATCCTCCGCCACAAGGCGCCCCGGCCCAGGTTACGCCGGGCCGACCGGGTCTTCTGGGTGAGCCTGGCGCGGATCTGGGAGGATTGGCGCTCAGCTCTCATCCTGGTCAGGCCGGAGACCGTCCTCCGCTGGCATCGCAAGGGATTCCGGTACTTCTGGAAATGGAAATCGAGAGGTCGGCCGTGCGTCAGTCCGGAGGTGATCCGGATGATTCGTCGGCTGTGCCGGGAAAATCCGCTCTGGGGCGCACCCCGCATTCGCTCGGAACTCCTGCTCCTCGGCTTCGATGTCGCTGAAGCGACGGTCGTCAAGTACATGACCCGGCGGGGCAGAAGGCCTCCGTCACAGACCTGGCGCACCTTTCTTCGAAATCATCTTCGCACCACCGCTGCCTGCGATTTCTTCGTCGTTCCCACCGCCACCTTCCGACTCCTGTTCGCCTTCGTCATCCTGTCCCATGACCGGAGGCGCATCTTGCACGTCGACGTCACCGCTCACCCCACGGCGGAGTGGGCCGCCCAGCAGATCGTCGAAGCATCCCCGGCAGAAGGAACTGAACCCCGATATCTGCTTCGAGATCGTGACTCCATCTATAGCGGTTGGTTCCGTCACCGGGTGGCGAGGCTGGCCATTAGGGAGATCGTCACCGCTCCTCAGTCCCCCTGGCAGAACCCGTACGCTGAAAGAGTCATCGGATCGATCCGGCGTGAATGTCTGGACCACCTAATCATCCTCGGCGAGAATCATCTCCGACAGATCCTCCGCGAATACGTCCGCTACTACAACGAGTCCCGGCCTCATCTCTCCCTGGAGAGGAATGCTCCTTCACCGCGTAGCATTGAGCCGCCGGCGCTCGGTGCCGTTCTAGCTGTCCCCCAGGTCAGCGGATTGCATCACCGCTACACTCGCGCGGCCTGAGCTCGCTCTTCACAATGACGGATGGTGGCGGTTCGCACGGCAGGATGTGCCTGCTCTCAACCCGGTCGATCCCCGGTGGTGCGACCCCCAAGCCGATTCGGCTCGTTTCAATTCGGTCGGCCACGTCCTTCATGCCCGCGGAGGCGTTGTCCATCAAGATCTCCGCGCTGAAGGACATCTTCCCCCCTCGGAATCCCAGCGAAAGGCCCCATCAAGTCTCGCTGGACCATTACAGGGATCTCGCGATCGTCGCTCACATATACGTTGGCTCGAAGGCATCCTGGGACACGCTTCCGTCACCGGGGGCGCGGTTCGACGAGACGCCCGGGCTGCCGGAATTGATCCGCCTGCTGCACGAAGAATCCCAGGGTTGACACGACGCCAGCCTTCACGCCTCGATCACCGGCAGGCTGTGATCACGGGCAGACCGCGATTACGGGCAGGCCATCTGCACCAGCGGATCCGCACATGCGCGTCCCGACGGACCGGGGGCCTTGCCATAGAGCTGGCCGAATATCCCGTAGTCCGGAAAGCCGATGATATTGTCGCCATTGTGGTCAATATCCGCATCATAGTTCGGACTCGCGGGGGTCGACCCGTACGCCGCGGCGAACGCATCGTAGTCGGTCTGGTCCGTCATGCCGTCGTTGTTGTAGTCGGCATCGCAGGCGTTGCCAAAACCATCCAGGTCGGCATCGATCTGATTGGATGGATCGTTGGGACCGTTTCTGCGCAGCACGCAGTTGTCCTGGAAATTGACGACATGGTCGGCATCGGTGTCGCCGAGTCCATGTTGATCGTAGCAGGGAGCGGTCGACCCCAGCGGGTCGGCGCAAGCCAGGCCCGACTCCCCGGGCCCCTGTGAATAGTACTGTCCGAAGATTCCGAAATCGGCTATGCCGACGAGATCGTCCCCATTGTGATCCGCGGCCGGATTGTAGCCAGGGGCGCCGAGCCTCTTCCCGAACGCGGCGTTAAAGATGTCGTAATCCGATTGGCCGACGATGCCGTCGTTGTCGTAGTCCGGGTCGCAGGCGTTGCCATGCCCGTCACGATTGGTATCGATCTGATTGGAGAGCTCGTTGACCCCGTTGGGCCGATCGATGCAGTTGTCGCGCCCATCGGGTATCCCGTCGCCATCCTGATCCATCAGGCCATCGAGCCAGTGGTTGATGTTCAGGAGATATTGTTGATTATGATTGGGCGGCAGGGTTTGCATGCCGAACGAGCCTCCTCCGACTACTTTCTGCGCAGTAAACATTGCTGCCTCACCAGAGGCGTACACGGTGCCTTTGCCGAATCGGAAGGCGATCCCCTGGGAATACCCTCCTCCTTCCTGATACACATTCCCCCCAGAGGTCCAGGTCCAGGGCTCCCCCCCCTGGAGAGTCAGAAGCGATTCGCCGCGCAGCCCCGGTCCCCCATGAAATCCAGACCCCTCGAACGTCGTAACCGAGACCACCTCCTCAGCGGGAGAACGTCCCGTTACGATTGTATGGCCTGCGTTCAATTCACCGTAGGTGAGCGGATCCCCTTCGGGCGGATCGGATATGAAGATGTGATTCCACACGTTGTTATTGGGCCAGTCCAGGCCCAACCGCGTGCTCAACTCGACGATTCTCTCGGGAAAATTATAGTTCCTCTGATGGTCTGCAATGAGAATCAAACTGCGGGAGCAGGCAGTACATGGATCCAAGTCACCGCTCAGCCAGCCCGTGATGACCTCAGCCTCTTCCGGGCCGATTGCCTCCTGGGCGTTGGCGATGACCAATCTGTCTATTGCGAGCAGTCTCTGGAAATACTCGCAATTGGGGAGGTCGTTAATACAGCCCGGCACATATTTTGTCGCGAAATGATCGACGGAGTAACGGTCGGCGGTCAGCAATTTGTAAAACCCCAGATACTTGTCGTCGATGGTGTGAAAGTTGTCGTGTTGATTGTCGACCGCGATGGCCGGGCCGGGCACCACGACTCCGCCGTACTCGTACGGGTAGGTTGGATTGGTAATTACAGGGTTATAGGTTGGATCAGGTATCTGTGACCCGCAGTTGTTCAGCCGCCTGTCGCACAGCAGGCCCCAGGACTGAGAAGCGGAGAGGCTAGCTACTACCACGATTGATACCAGCTTCAGGATTGAACTTAGCTTGACGAGTCTCATCCGACTCCTCCCGTTGGCGTCCGTTACGCATGTACGCATGGGTAATGATTGCCCGGTTGTCCGCCGCCGGCGGTGCCCGGGCAAGGAGCGTGAAACATTGAGTTGGGGATCTATGGTGCGAAACCGGGTGAACTGTCAACCAGATTTTACGATCCAAATGACTGCCAGGCGCCCTCGATGGATGACGACGAGCGGCGTACCCGGGGTCATCCTCGGCTGCTTCCCGGCCGACCGATCCCGGCACTGCGTTTGCGCACTGTAGGCTTGGACATCCCGTACCCCCCGCTGTTGGTCGCCGATGCGCCACCGGGTGCGGTCCGTGTATCCGATCCGTCACCCACAAGCCGCCCTGGTTGACGGAATAGCCCTTACCAGATCTAAAATCTCAGCTTGAACTTCCTATGCGCCCGGGGCCCGGCAGAAGCGTGGACACAAAGCATGCGCCTCTCTGGTTAACAGGTCGAGACATATAGGGGAAACGAAAAGGCGGGCCCCTGTTAACCAGCGGCCCGCCTTTTCGAGAAGGATGAGTTCTGGCTCCCCACGTGATCGAAACGTTCGAACCGAGGATCGACTCGAACCAGGGGTGCACGTGCATGCACACCTAGATCAACGTTCGAACTCGGCTTGGTTCGAAACTTTGAGCACGTGAGAGCTCAGGTGATCAAAGGTTCGAACTCCAACAGGCTCGGCTGGCCAGTTTTCAGGGGGTTCCAACCCCGACCGGTCCGAGTCGGGGAGGGCCCCAGATAGAACCGCAACGCCCGGATATATCGAGGCCGATGGCCCGGTCGCTCAGCGCGCAGGTTGCCCTGGCTTACCAGCCGGGCCTTGTGGCCCGGGGTTTCCCTTCTCGCCTCGCGGGCCTGTCTCCCCGGGCGAACCTTGTAGGCCCTGGGCTCCCTTCGGACCACGCAGAAGTTCAATCAACTGTGGATCGGAGCGAAGTCGTCTGATGATGTCTTCGTCCGTAGAGCCGCGTTGCGGGGACCAAAGGATTGTTAGGGTGAGTAACCCAGCCAGAAGACCAACCCCCCATAGGAAATTTCTGAACGCACGATGCGCCAGAGCCATGCGCTCGACCTTGACCATATTCACCGCGCGACAATCGTGAACGCTCTCGAGAAAGACTCGCATCAGCCGACGAGCCTGGTCTGGTAGCCCCTCGTTGGGAGCAGGCAAAACATCGATCCCGTCGAGGGCGGGGTA
>JAGYID010000032.1 GCA_018606725.1 Acidobacteriota bacterium | reverse complement strand
CAGGTTCAGGTACGCGAAGAAGCGCGCCAACGCCGCCTGCGGCTCGTGCCCCATGTAGCCGACGCTGTAAACATGAATCAGGAACCCCACCCCCGTCACCACCAACAGCATCACCGCCGACAGCGGGTCGAGGGCGTACGACCAGCGCACCGTCAGGTCGAACCCCTCGGCGGTCTGCCCCATCGGCATCCAGGTGAACAAATCGAGGACGAAGCGCCCGCCGTGTTCCAGCTTCAGGACCGCGCCGGCCGACAGGAGGAAGGCGGCGAGTGCCGCGCCGCAGCCGACGAGCGACACCGCTCGTCGCGGCAGGAGCCGGGGGCCGAGCAGGCCGTTGACGACGAAGCCGGCGAACGGCAGCAGCGGCACGAGCCACAGCAGTCGCAGCATCATCGGATCACCATCTCAGGAGCGTCGCGTCCTCGACGTCGGTCGATTTGCGCCGCCGGAACAGGGCGATGACGATCGCCAGGCCGACCGCCGCCTCGGCGGCGGCCACCGTCATGACGAAGAAGACGAACACCTGGCCGGTCATCGTCTGCCCTTCGTTGGCGAAGGCGGCGAAGGTCAGGTTGACGGCGTTCAGCATCAGCTCGATCGACATCAGGATGACGATGGCGTTGCGGCGGATCAGCACGCCGATGCAGCCGATGGAGAACAACACCCCCGCGATCAGCAGGAAGAAATCGACGCGCATCATTGCAGCCTCCGCTTGGCCAGCAGCACCGCACCGATCATCGCGGCGACCAGCAGGATCGAGGCCGCCTCGAACGCGAACAAATAGCGGCCGAACAGCAGCACGCCGAGGTCGCGCGCCGTGCCGAACCCCTCGGCCGAGCCGGGCGGCTCGAGGAACGGCCGGTCGCGCCGGTGCAGGATCGCCCAGAAGAGGACTCCTGCGAACGCCGTCCCCAGCACGAACGCGGCCGGGCGCTGCACGCCGCCCGTCAGGTGCAGCCCCTCCTCGACCCGGAGATTCAGCAGCATGATGACGAACAGGAACAGGACCATGATGGCGCCGGCGTAGACGATGACCTGGATGGCGGCGAGGAACTGCGCCTGCAGGAACAGGTAGAACAGCGCGACGCAGAACAGGTTGAGGATCAGGAACAGCACCGACACCATCGGGTTCGGGTGCAGGATGACCAGGAGCGCCGACAGGATGGCGATGAAGCCGATGAGCCCGGCCCAGAACTGCAGCGTCAGCAGGGCGGCCCGCTCGACGGCCAGGAGCGTGGCGCCGGTAACCCCCGCGATCAGGCCGAAGACCGCCTGACGCTGCGGCCAGAAGGCGCGCACCGCGGCGAACGCCCCCGCAAGGAAGATCAGGCCGATCAGCAGATTCATCAGACCCAACCCTTCAGCACGATCAACGACACCCACAGGAGGTGCAGGAGCGATGCCGGCAACAGCACCTTCCAGCCGAGGTTCATCAGCTGGTCGTAGCGGAACCGCGGCAGCGTCCAGCGCACCCACAGATACAGGAACAGGAAGGCCCCCATCTTCACGCCGAATGCGGCCGCGCCGAGGAGCGCGGCGACGTTGCCCGACAGCCCCAGCCGCGCCAGCCCCGGCACGTGGTAGCCGCCGCAGTACAGCGTCGCCAGGAGGGCCGAGGCGGTGATCATGTTGGCGTACTCGGCCATGTAGAACATCGAGAAGCGCATGCCGGAGTACTCGGTGTGATAGCCGGCCACCAGCTCGGACTCGGCCTCCGGCAGGTCGAACGGCAGGCGGTTGGTTTCGGCGAACGCGGCGGTCAGGAAGATGATGAACCCGGGCAGCTGCCAGAACATGTTCCAGCCGCGCTGCGCCTGCTGCTGCACGATGTCATTGAGCCGCAGCGAGCCGGTGGCCATCAGCACGCCGACCAGCGAAATCCCCATCGCCAGCTCGTAGGAGATCATCTGCGACGAGGAGCGGATGCCGCCCATGAGCGAGTACTTGTTGTTGGACGACCACCCGGCCAGCGCCACGCCGTACACCCCCATCGAGGCGAAGGCCAGGATGATCAGGACGCCGTTGTCGACGTCGGCGATCTGCAGCGGGATGTCGTAGCCGAACAGGCGGACCGGCGGTCCGACCGGGATCACCGAAAAGGTCACCAGCGCCGGGACGAAGATCAGCGCCGGGGCCAGCAGATAGACCGGCCGGTAGGCGTTCAGCGGCGTAATCGCCTCTTTGAACAGGAACTTGATCCCGTCGGCGACCGGCTGCAGCAAGCCGAACGGTCCCACCCGGTTCGGGCCGCGGCGGTCCTGGATCCAGGCGGAGACGCGGCGCTCCGCCAGCGTCAGGTAGGCGATCAGGGTCAGGACGATGACGAAGAAGAGCGCGATCTTGACCCCAGACTCGATCAGGACCCGGGTCAGCTCCTGGCTCACCTCAAGCCCCCTTGAGCTTCGCGCCGCCGGTCCCCAGGCTGCGGTAGCTCATCCCGGCGAGCGCCGGGATGCCGGCCGCGGCCTCGTCGAACACCGCCGATGCCGAGGCGTACTCGGCGCCGAAGCCGAACGGGCGGGCGAGAGCCGCCAGGATCCGCCAGACCGGCTCGGTCTCCCCCTGCGGCTTGAGGGCGGCGCGGCAGCGCTGCGCCCGGCCCTCGAAGTTGACCAGCGTTCCCTCCCACTCGCCATAGCCGCACGCCGGCAGGGCGACGCCCGCCGCCTCGACCGTCGGGCTCTTCCACCAGTCGATGGCGACGAGGGCCGGCAGACGCCTCAGGTCGGAGGCCGGGATGAGACCGTCGCCGATCGGATCCTCGCCGACCACCAGCAGACCGCGCACCCGGCCCGATGAGACGTCCTCGAGGATCTCCTTGACGCGGCCGGCGTTCGGGGCGCCGAGCCCGACCAGCGCCGCGCCCCTCGCGTTCGGCGTCTTGTCGCGGCGCAGCAGCAGATGATCGTCCTGGCCTTCCTCGTGCGGCGCCACGGCGACCCGCCCGATGCCGATCGCCTGGAGCGCCCGCTGCGTCACGTGGAGATCCTCCAGCGACAGGCGTGCCGAGACGATCGCCGCCACCCCGTCCGCGCCGGCGGCGACGGCCTCGCGCAGCAGCGCCGCGGCGCGCTCGACCGCCTCGTCCCAGGGGATCGGCTCGGACGCGTCGGTCGCCGGCCGCGCCAGCGGCCGCTCGAAGCGCGGCTGCTCGGTGAGCGCCGCGTACGACTGCCGGCCGGCGTCGCACATCCAGTACCGGTTGACCTCCAGGTTGGCGCGCGGCGTCATCCGGTGCACGCGGTTGCGATAGGTCCCGAGGTTGACGTTGCAGCCGCGCGCGCAGCCGGCGCAGGCCGACGGCACGTCGCGCAGGAACCAGACGCGCGCCTTGAAGCGGAACGGTTTCCAGGTCAGCGCCCCGACCGGGCAGACGTCGACGGTGTTGCCCGAATACGGGTTGTCGAGCGGCTTCCCGGGGAAGGTGCCGATGATGGCGTGGTCGCCGCGCTGGAACAGCGCCAGCTCGCGCGACTTGCTGATCTCGTCGCAGAAGCGGATGCAGCGCGTGCACTTGATGCAGCGCTCGGCGTCGAACACCACGCTCCGGCCGATGTCGTAGCGCTTCGGCCAGTGGACCTTCTCGTCGGTGAAACGGCTGGTCCCGGCGCCGTAGGCCGCCTCGTACTGCTGCAGCCGGCACTCGCCCGCCTGGTCGCAGATCGGGCAGTCGAGCGGGTGGTTGATCAGCAGGAACTCCATGATCCCCTCGCGCGCGGTCTTGACGCGCGGCGTCGCGGTGCGCACCACCATTCCCTGCGTCGCGGCCGTGGCGCAGCCGATCTGCAGCTTCGGCACCTTGTCGATCTCGATCAGGCACATGCGGCAGTTGCCGGCGATGCTCAGACCGGGGTGATAGCAGTAGTGCGGGATCAGCAGCCCGGCTGCCTCGGCCGCGCGCAGGACGGTGGTGCCCTTCCTGACGACGACCGGGCGGTCGTCGATCAGCAGCGCGACCTCATCGGGGCCGGCCGGCGGCAGGGGCGGGGTCGGGTCGGGCATCGTCTCCTCAGCGTGCGGCGGCGGCCGCCAGCGGGCAGCCGCGCCGTGTCACGTGCTCCTGAAACTCGTCGCGGAACTCCTTGACGTACGACTGGACCGGCCAGGCGACCGCCTCGCCGAACGGGCAGATGGTGTTCCCCTCGACCCGCGAGGCGACGTTGTCCAGCAGCTCGACGTCGTCCGGCACCCCGTCGCCGCGCTCGAGACGCTTCAGGATCTTGACGAACCATCCGGTCCCCTCGCGGCAGGGGGTGCACTGGCCGCACGACTCGTGGGCGTAGAACCGGCAGACGTTCCACAGCGCGTCGACCATGCAGGTGCCGCTGTCCATGACGAACATGCCGGCCGACCCGAGCGATGTGCCGGCGGCGGCCAGCGAGTCGAAGTCCATCAGCACGTCGCACTTGGCGGCCGGCAGGATTTTCATCGACGAGCCGCCGGGGACGACCGCCTTCAGCGGCCGGTCGGGGCGCATCATGCCGCCGGCCATCTCGATCAGCTCCTTCATCGGGATCCCGAGCGGCGCTTCGTAGACGCCGGGGCGCGCCACGTGCCCGGAGACGCAGAACAGCTTCGGGCCGGTGTTCTTCGGCCGGCCGATGGCCGCGAACCAGGCGGCGCCGCGCTCGGCGATCAGGGTGACGTTGGCGAGCGTCTCGACGTTATTGATGATCGTCGGGCAGCCGTACAGGCCGACGACCGCCGGGAACGGCGGCTTGATGCGCGGCAGGCCGCGCTTCCCCTCGAGCGATTCCAGGAGCGCCGTCTCCTCGCCGCAGATGTAGGCGCCCGCGCCGCGGTAGACGATCAGATCGAGATCGAAGCCGCTGCCGAGGATGTTCCTGCCGAGCAGGCCCTTGGCATACGCTTCCTCGATCGCCTTCTGGAAGATTCGCGCCCCCTTGTGAAACTCCCCGCGGATGTAGAAGAACGCCGTGTGGCAGCCGATGGCCCAGGCCGAGGCGATGATCCCCTCCAGCACCAGGTGCGGGTCCTGCTCGATCAGCAGCCGGTCCTTGAACGTGCCCGGCTCGCTCTCGTCGGCGTTGACGCACAGGTAACGCGGCACCTCCAATCCCTTCGGCAGAAAGCCCCACTTCACCCCCGCCGGGAAGCCGGCGCCGCCGCGGCCGCGCAGCCCCGAGGCCTTCACCTCCTCGACGAATTTCTCGGGGGTGAACTCCTTGAAGACCCGCCGCAGTCCCTGGTAGCCGCCCGACGCCTGATAGGCATCGAGCGTCGCCGAGTTCGGCTTGCCGAGATTGCGGGTCAGGAGCTTGTCGTAAGCCATCAATGCGACGGGACGGGCCGCTACTTCAGCGACGCCAGGATCGCGTCGATCCGGCGCTCGTCGAGCTGCCCGTACTCCTCCTCGTTGATCTGGAACATCGGGGCCGTGTCGCAGGCGCCGAGGCACTCGACCGCCGACAGGGTGAACTTGCCGTCGGGGGTGGTCCCGCCCCGCCGAATGCCGAGCTTCCTCTCGAGATAGCCCATGACCGAGCCGGCGCCGCGCAGCGCGCACGGAAGCGTGCAGCAGACCTGGATGTGGTGCCGGCCGATCGGCGTCTGCTGGAACATCGTGTAGAAGGACACCACCCCGGCGACGAAGGCCGGCGAGACGCCGATCTTGCCGGCGATATAGTCCATCGCCTCGAGCGGGATGTGCCCCTTCTCCGCCTGGATCAAGTGAAGCGCCGGCAGCAGCGCCGACCCCCGCTGCGGGAAGCGACCCAGGAGCCCGTCGATTTGCCGGTCGGTCTCGGTGGAGACGGGCAGGCTCACCGGTCGACCTCCCCCATGACCGGGTCGAGGCTGGCGATCACCGCGATCAGGTCCGACACCAGCCCGCCGACGCTCATCTTTTCGATCGCCTGCAGGCTGATGAACGACGGCGAGCGGATGTGCAGCCGGTACGGCGACTTGTCCCCCTCGCTCTTGACGTAGAAGCCGAGCTCGCCCTTGGGCGCCTCGATGGCGTGGTAGACCTCGCCGACGGGGCCGCGCACCCCCTCGGTGACGATCATGAATTGCTGGATGAGCTCCTCCATGCTGGTCAGGACCCGATCCTTCCTCGGCAGGGTGATCTTCGGGTCGTCGACCGCGATCGGCCCCTCCGGGATCCCCTCCAGCGCCTGGGCCAGAATGCGGGTGCTCTGGCGCATCTCCTCCATGCGCACCAGGTACCGGTCGAACACGTCGCCGGTGCTGCCGATCGGCACTTCGAAGTCGTACTGCTCGTAGCCGAGGTACGGCTCGGTCTTGCGGACGTCGTAGGCGACGCCCGAGCCGCGCAGGTTCGGACCGGTCATCGACATCGCCACGGCGTCGGCGGCGCCGATCACGCCGATCCCCTGCGTGCGCTTCATCCAGATGCGATTGCCGGTCAGCAGGCCGTCGAGCTCGTCGAGGGCCGCCGGGAAGGTGCGGGTGAAGGTGCGCAGCTTCTCGACCCACCCGTCCGGCAAATCGGACGCCAGCCCACCGACACGGGTGTACGAAGTCGTCAGGCGGCCGCCGGTCAACGACTCGATCAGGTTGTACAGCGTCTCGCGCTCGCGGAAGGTGTGGAAGAAGACGGTGGCGGCCCCCAGGTCGAGCGCCCCCGTCCCCAGCCACAGGAGGTGGGCGGAGATGCGGGCGATTTCGCAGCACAGGACCCGGATCACCCGCGCCCGCGGCGGCACCGTCAGGCCGAACAGCTTCTCGACCGCCAGGATGTAGGCGACGTTGTTCGACAGCGGCGCCAGGTAGTCGAGCCGATCGGTGTAGGGGACGAACTGGTTGTAGGTCATCCCCTCGGCGATCTTCTCCATGCCGCGGTGCAGGTATCCGAGGTGGGGCTGCACGGCGGTGATCACCTCGCCGTCGATCCTCAAGACGAGGCGCAGCACGCCGTGCGTCGACGGGTGCGACGGCCCCATGTTGATGACCATCGTCTCGCCGTGCAGCGCGTCCTCGTCGGCCGGCGGCACGGGGCGGAACGGGGGCGGAGCAGGCTGCATGTCGCTCATGCGCGCCCCCCGCTCATGCCTTCTCCTGGTCGCGGAAGCCGGGCGACGCGGGCCGGCCGGGCGCATCGAGGGAGGTCGGCCCCCCCTCGACGTCGAAGTCCTTGCGCAACGGGTGGTGCTGGTAGTCGTCCGGCATGATGATGCGCCGCAGATCGGGGTGTCCCTGGAAGCGCACGCCGACGAGATCGAACGCCTCGCGCTCCGGCCAGTTGGCGCCCGGCCAGATCGGGGTCACGCTGCGCACCGTCTCCCCCTCGCGGAGTCTGATCTTGATGCGCAGCCGGCGGTTCGCCGACAGGGAATAAAGATGATAGAGGACCTCGTAGTCGTAGTCGCGCTCGAGGTAATGAATGCCGGTGACCACGGTCAGCATCTCGAACGGGGTCGCCGGATCGTCCCGCAGCGCGGTGGCGATGTCGACGATCCGGTCGGGCCGGACCAGGACCGTCACCTCGCCGCGGAACTCCCCGACCTCGAGTACCTCGTCCGGGAACTGCCGGCGGAGACGCTCGGCGACATCGAGCGGGGGGTTCGGTTCGATGTACGGTCCGTCGGCCATGGCGCCTCAATCCCAGTCGAGGGCGCCGCGGCGCCAGCAGTAGGCGAAGCCGACCAGGAGCACGGCGATGAAGATCGCCATCTCCACGAAACCGGTCATCCCCATGTCGCGGAACACCATCGCCCACGGGTACAGGAACGCCGTTTCGATGTCGAACAGGATGAACAGCACCGCCACCATGTAGAAGCGCACCGTGTAGCGCTTGCCGGCCGGCTCGAACGGATCGATGCCGCACTCGTACGGACTCAGGTCGGTGTGGCTGTGCCGGGGCCGCCCCAGCAGCGTCGACAGCAGGAGGATGACGAACGCCAAGCCGGCGGCGGCGAGGAGCTGCAGTCCGATCGGGAGGTAGTCGATCACGAGCGTCTCGTGATTCTTTTCACAAGGTCAGTTCTATCGAACGGGAGCGGAATGCTAGCACCCCGTCTCCGCAGGTGTCAACGACAGTCGGCCGTCCCGGCGCCGGTCGCGGCATTCCCGCTCTCTGGAGCGGCGGGCTGCGAGCCGCGGGGCACGCGGTCGCGCCGCCCGGCTACGGCTGGAGAACGCCGTACAGGCGGCGCGCCGCTCCGTGACCACCGAGACCGCCGCACCCGTCACCGCGACGCCAATACCGGAGCGAAGAGCGGTTGCCCTTCACGCCACTCATGCCTGTGCCGGCGCGCGCTCGCATTGTCGTGTGGAGAGATCTCGGGGGTGACGGGCGGCCCGGGGAAGGGATCGCGGGGTCATCTCGGACCGCGCCCGTAAGCCGCGCGCCTTTCAGCGCGGCCGGGCGCGGGAGAGAGAGCGGCGCCGCGCCTGTGCGGCGTTCTCAAGCCGCAGCCGGGCGCGGCGACCGCGTGCCCCGCGATCCCTTCCCCGGGCCGCCCACGGGCAACCGGGGTTCTCTCAGGGCGCCGTGAGGGAGCGCGCGCCGGGTCGGGCGAGCCAGGCATCGACCCGCGCCGCGAGCGCCTTCACCCGCTCCGCGTCACCGGGGGCGAGGTCGTGCAGCTCGCCCGGATCGCCGGCCAGGTCGAACAGGCGATGGCGGCCGTCGGAGCCCCACAGGAGCTTGCCCGTTCCCTCGTGCCAGGCGACCAGGGCCCGATCCCAGGGGACGAGATCCGCCTTCGGGAAGTTCTCCCGCATGACCTGGACGAACGGCGGGCGGGCGAACTCGCCGAGCAGGACGGGGCGCTCCGGCCCCGGCGCGAGGCCGCGCACCCCCGGGAGCGGCGCCATCTCGGGGAGGGGTAAGGCACCCGCGGCCGGGCCGCCGTGCGCGGTCGGACCGGCCCCCACACCGGCAAAGGAGAGCAGCGTCGGGTAGAGGTCCTGCAGCATGACGGGACGGCGGATCCGCTGCCCCGGCGCGATCGCCTTCGGGTAGCGCACGACCATCGGAATCCGCAGCACCTCGTCGTAGACGCTCATCTTGTGATCGAGCATGCGATGCTCGCCGATCGCCTCGCCGTGATCGGAGGTCACGACGAACACCGTGTCGTCGAGCATCGCCTGGCGGCGCAGCATGTCGGCGATCTCGCCGACGCGCCGGTCGCAGTAGGCGATCTCGCCGTCATAGAGGTCGGACAGAATCTTGACGTCGGCCGCCGACAGATCGGAGAGGCCGAGGATGTAACGCAGCTCTTCCGGCGTCTTGAAGGCGCGCAGCCTCTCGACCCGCGGCGCATCGACCGGCGGCTCGAGGAAGCGCCCGCGTTCCGGCTCGGGGGGGTTGTAGGGCAGGTGCGGCTCCAGGTAGTTGATGAACAGGAAGAACGGCCGCTCGCGCTCGACGACATCGTCCCGGCGCTCCTCCAGGAAGCGCTGCACGTTCAGCGCCACCAGCTCGGCCGCCGACCCGTCGGGGGCGTCGGTCGCCCGCCAGATCTCGTCGAACTTGTCGAAGCCGCGGTCGAAGCGGTACGCCTTCGCGACCCAGGGATTCTCGACGTAAGCGACGGTCCGGTAGCCGGCATCCCGCAGCCGCTCCGCCAGCGTCGGCCGGGCGACGTCGAGGCGTGGGTGCGTCCCGTCGGCGCCGTGCGACGACGGGTACATGCCGGTGAACAGGCTGGCGTGTGCCGGCAGCGTCCAGGGAGCCGGGGTGTAGGCCCGCTCGTAGATCGCCCCCTCGGCCGCCAGGGCGGCGATGCGGGGCGTCGTCGGCCGTGCATAGCCATCGAAGGTGAAGCGATCGGCGCGGGCGGTGTCGACGACGATCAGGACGATGTTCGGCGGGGCGCCGCCGCCGCAGGCGATCAGGAACGACCCGGCGAGCACTGCCGCTAGGAGCCGGTCCGAGTATTCGGCCGGGCCGCGCGCATGGGGCTTGCGGATCGCAGACAAGGAGCGAGGAGGACAATGACCTTGGTCGGTCATCGACGACGAGCGACAGAGGCTCCGGCCGCAATCCCCATGCGCCCTCCGGGTTCCGGCGGCGTGGGGCCGTCTGCATCGTTGCCGCTCCTCGGCGATGCCACCGCATCGCCTGCGTCGCGGACGCCTTGCATCCGGCCCCACGGCGTCCGGAACGCGGCCCGGCCCAATACTCGGACAGGCTCCTGGCCCCGAGCGGGCGGGCCGCATCAGCGACCGGGCGCCGCTCCGGCGGGCTCCCCAGTCCGGGCAGGTTCCACGGTCCGGGCGGGCTCCGCAGTTCGGGCGGGGTCCGGCGCTTCCAGGTACGCAGCGGGGGCGGCCTTGGTCACCGGTATCGGAACGAAATCGCGCCGGTTGGGATCGGTCGGCACCGGCATCTCCATGTTGCGCGCCGCCAGCAGCGTCCCCTTGGCCCGCTCCAGCTCGGCCAATGACTTGTTGTAGTCGACGATGGCGCCGTTCTCCCGGCTCACGGCCGTCGTCAGATCGGTCTGGAACTGCAGCACCTGGAACGACGTGCTCATGCCGTTCTCGAACTTCTTCTGCTCGGCGGACAGCTTCTCCTTCTGCAGCCGGACGTTGACCTGCGCCGCCCGGATGCGCTTGATGTTGGTCTGCACCCCGCGGACGGCGTAGCGGACCTCGATGAGGGCGGCCTGGCCCACCTGCTGGAAGCCGTAGCGGGCCTGGGACAGGGCGTACTCCGACTGGGTGTACGCGGACAGCGCCGCCCGGTTGCCGATCGGGATCGCCAGGCTCAGCTGGGCGTTCCAGGATGTCTTGGTCCGATCGCGCAGGTCATCGATGGAGTTCGAGTAGGTCATCTCGTCGAAGCCGTCGTGACCGTAGTCGCCGGTGAGATTCAGGCCCCAGCGCCGCTGGTTCTTGCGGTACGCCAGGTCGTTCTCACGGCTCATGATCTCGAGCCGGGCCTGCTCGAGGTCGGGGCGGTTGGCCTTCGCCGCTTCCTCGATCGCCGCATAGTCGATCGGGATCTCTTCCACAGTCGGCTCGTCCGACGGCCGGATCGGCCTCGACCAGATCGGCGAATCGTACGGGACGTTCACGACCCGGCGCAGCCCGTCTTCCGACGTGGCGACCGCGTAGGTGGCGATGATGACCGCCTGCTCGCGATCGGCGACCTCGGCCTCGGCCTGGGTGATCTCGATCGGCGCCAGGGTGCCGACGCGCACCTTGATCTTGTTCTGCTCCAGGAAGTCCTGCGCCAGCTTGAGGGAGGCCTTGCTGGTGTCCAGCTCCATGAGCGCAAACGACAGGGTCCAGTAGGCCTTCTCGGCGTCCGACAGGGTATTGATCACGACCTGCCGGAACTGCGAGTCGCTGGCCGCCTTGGTGTTGCGGGCGATGACGATGCGCGACGTGTTCGCCTGGCGGCCGAGGTTGCGGAGCAGCGGCTGGGTGATCGACGCCGTCCAGTTGGTCGTGTAGCCGGTCGTCTGGCTTGTGGGGCCGAAGAAGTTGCTGGCACTGAACTCGTCGACGGCGCTGACCTGCAGCTGGTAGGCCGTCCCGAAGGTCGTCGGGTCGAAGAACGCGGCGGTGTACTGGTGCGTCTTCTGGTGCTGGAAGAAGACATTGGAGGAGAACACCGATTCGCGCTGGCTGTCGGAGCTCTGGGCGGTGCCGGCCAGGCTGGGGTCGTAGGCCGACTCCGCAAACGTGACCAGCTCCTCGCTCTTGAGCGGCTCATAGCGGCCGATGGTGATGTCGAGGTTGTTCTGCAGCGCCTGGGTCAATACATCCTGAAGGGACACGACGAGCGGCTCCGGCCCGGTGTCCTCGCTCAACACCGCGCCCGGAGGAGGCGTGCCCGGCGGCTGCGCCTGGCCGCCGGGGGTCCCGGCGCCGGA
This sequence comes from Acidobacteriota bacterium, assembly GCA_018606725.1. Taxonomy (GTDB): domain Bacteria; phylum Acidobacteriota; class Polarisedimenticolia; order Gp22-AA2; family Gp22-AA2; genus JAGYID01. Next base: position 19,224 of record JAGYID010000032.1, on the reverse strand, counting down.
CGGACCGGCATCCTGCGCCAGGGCCGCACCGGGCAGGACGGGGGCGGCGAGCGCCGCGATCAACAGCAGGGGCAGAGACCGCCAGACCACGCATCGTGTCATCTCGTCACCTCGACCATCCGATCGGTTATGGCATTCCATCGTGGGGAAACCGCGGGCCCCGGCCCCCCTTCGCGCTCCGACCGCGGAGCGCCCCGTTCTACGCCGGACAGCGACCGATAGTTTCATCCGGCGCCGGCGCGGCGCCCCCGCGTCAGGGCCGGGATGCCCCGCCCGCAGGCCCCGGTACCAGGTGACAGGCGGCCCAGTGCCCGGGGGCGACCTCGACCAGGGGCGGGTCGAGCGTCGCGCAGGGCTCGAATACCACCGGACACCGCGTGTGAAAGCGGCAGCCGGGCGGAGGAGCGGCGGGGGACGGCAACTCCCCCCGCAGCACCGTTCTCTCCCTGGCCCGGGTCGGGTCGGGGATCGGGATCGCCTGCAGGAGCGCCCTAGTATACGGATGGAGGGGATTTTTGAAAATCTCCTGCCTGGTCCCCAGTTCGACGATCCGCCCCAGGTACATCACCGCCACCCGGTCGGCGATCCGCTCGACGACGGCGAGATCGTGGGCGATGAACAGGTACGCGACGCCGTATTCTTCCTGAAGGTCGAGCATCAGGTTGATCACCTGCGCCTGCACCGACACGTCGAGGGACGACACCGGCTCGTCGGCGATGATCAGGCGTGGCCGCAGGGCGATCGCGCGGGCCACCCCGATCCGCTGCCGCTGACCGCCGGAGAACTCGTGCGGGTAGCGGCGCATCGCCGAGGCATCGAGACCGACGCGCTCGAGGAGTCCCCGGGTCATGGCGTCGCGCTCGGCGCGGTTCCGCCCGACGCGGTGGATGTCGAGCGGCTCGCGCACGATGGTGCCGACCCGCATGCGGGGATTGAGCGACGCGTACGGGTCCTGGAAAATCACTTGCAGATGGCGCCGCATGCGGCGCAGGTCGCGCGGCCCCAGCGCGAGGAGGTCCTGACCGTCGAACCGGACCGCGCCGGCGGTCGGCTCCATCAGGCGGAGGATGCAGCGCCCGGCCGTCGTCTTGCCGCTCCCCGACTCCCCCACCAGCGCCAGCGTCTCGCCGGGGAAGATATCGATCGACACGCCGTCCACCGCGCGCACCCACCCGGACACCCGCGACAGCAGGCCGCGCCGGATCGGGAAATGCTTGCGGAGATCGCGCACCTCGAGCAGCGGCTGCCGGCCGGGCGGGCTCATCGCGGCCTCCCGTCGGGATCGTGGTGCTTGAAACAGGCGACCTGGCGCGCCGCGGGGTCGCCGCCGGCCGCGGTCAGCGGCCGCAGGCGCGGGTCGCGCGTCCGGCATTCGGACAGCACGTCGGGGCAGCGGGGGTGGAAGCTGCAGCCGCCCGGCAGCCGCGTCAGGTCGGGCACGCTCCCCTCGATCGCCGGCAGGCGCCGCCGGCCCCCGTCACTCGAGCGCGCCGGCTCCCCCAGCCGCGGCACCGAGCGGAGCAGCCCCTCGGTGTAGGGGTGCTTCGGCGCCGCGAACAGGTCCCGGACCGGCGCCTCCTCGACGATCCGCCCGGCGTACATGACTGCCACCCGGTCGGCGGTCTCGGCGACGACTCCCAGATTGTGGCTGATCAGGAGCAGCGACAGGCGGTACTCATCCTTGAGCTGGCGCAGCAGGTCGAGGATGTCGGCCTGGATGGTGACGTCCAGCGCCGTGGTCGGCTCGTCGGCGACCAGCAGCGCCGGCCGGCAGGCCAGCGCGATGGCGATCATGACGCGCTGGAGCATGCCTCCCGACAACTGGTGCGGGTAATCGTGGACCCGTCTCCCGGCGTCCGGGATGCGGACCACGTTCATCAGGCGGACCGCCTCGGCGCGCGCCTCCGCCCTGGACATCATCTTGTGCACGATCAGCCCTTCGGCGATCTGCGAGCCGACCGTGAACACCGGATCGAGGGCCGCCGATGGCTCCTGGAACACCAGGCCGATGCCGCGGCCGCGGAAATGGCGCAGCCGTTTCTCCGGCAGGGTCATGAGATCGGTGCCCTGAAAGACGATCCGCCCGCCGACGATCCGTCCCGGGGGCGGGGGCAGGCGCAGCAGGGAGAGGGCGAGCACGCTCTTGCCGCAACCCGACTCGCCGACCAGGCCGAGGGTCTCCCCTTCCGCGACGCGCAACGACGCGCCATCGACGGCGCGGATGGTGCCGCGCTCGGTCGCGAAATGCACCGACAGATCGCTGACTTCGAGGACGTTCGCCAACTCTGCTCCGGGTGCCGGATTCGCGCCGGATGCCGCCAACCCGGCCGGGTCGGTCCCGAGACTATGGAACGGGAACCGCGCCGTTGTAAAGAGTGCCGGGATCGTGGGGCGCTCGACGGCCGCGCCGCCGATGGCGCATTGACAGCCGTCGGCGGGCGATGTTAGCGTTCGTCAGCTTTGCTCAAGCGCCAGTTCAACGCAATTTCGGAAGCCCGCAAAGGAGGACCGCCGGATGTCTCGTCCTGTCGTGCTCGCGCTGCGGTTTGTCGTCATCGTGGCCATCGTCGGCCTGTTCACTGTCCAGATCGGCGCCCTGTCACCCCGACTGTCGCCGTATGTCTCCAGCCTCAGCCCGCTCGTCGCGTCGGAGGCAACCGCCGCTCCGAAGACCTGCAACGACCGGAACTGCGATCTGCTGTATCCGGCCAGCTGCTTCCATCAGAAGGGCTACCGGTGCCAGATCAAGGGGCCCTACTGCACCACGGGCGTCTGTCTCTGATCGGGCGGCAGGACCCACCGGTCTCCTGATCGCCGGCGACGGAGGCCGGAAGCCGTTCAAATCCGGATGGCGGGGTCGTAGCGTCCGAACACCGAGCGCAGGGCGTCGGCGATCTCGCCGAGAGTGCCCTGCGCCTCGACGGCGGCGAGGATGCGCGGCATCAGGGCGCCCTCCTCGGCGGCGGCGCGCGCCACGCCGGCGACCGCCGCGGCCGCCTCCCTCCCGTCGCGCCGCTCCTTGAACGAGCGCAGCCGTTGGCGCTGCTCCTCCTCGAGCCGCGGGTCGACCTTCTGCAACGGAATCGACGGCGCGGCATCGGCGCCGACGGAGACGAAGCGGTTGACCCCGACGACCACGCGGTCGCCGCGGTCGACGTCCTGCTGGGCGCGGAACGCCGCCTCCTGGATCTCCTTCTGCTGGTAGCCGGCCTCGATCGCCTTGACGGTGCCGCCGAGCCTTTCGATTGCGGCGAGGTACGCGGCGACGCGGGTCTCGATGCCGGCGGTCAGCGCCTCGACGGCGTACGCCCCGCCGAGCGGGTCGATGGTGTCGGCGACGCCGCTCTCGTGCGCCAGGATCTGCTGGGTGCGCAGCGCCACGGTGGCGGCCTTCTCGGTCGGCAGCGCCAGCGCTTCATCCATGCCGTTGGTGTGCAGGCTCTGGGCGCCGCCGAGCACCGCCGCCAGTGCCTGCACGGCGACGCGGGCGACGTTGTTTTCCGGCTGCTGGGCGGTCAGCGTCGAGCCGCCGGTCTGGGCGTGGAAGCGCATCTGCATGGCCCGTTCGTCGGCGACTCCGAAGCGCTCCTTCATGATCCGCGCCCAGATGCGGCGGGCCGCCCGGAACTTGGCGATCTCCTCGAGAAAATTGTTGTGGGCGTTGAAGAAGAAGGAGAGCTGTCCGGCGATCGCCTCGACGTCCAGGCCGGCGTCGCGCGCCGCCTCGAGATAGGCGATGCCGTTGGCGAAGGTGAAGGCCAGTTCCTGCACGGCCGTCGAGCCGGCCTCGCGGATGTGATAGCCGGACACGCTGATGGCGTTCCATTTCGGCAGCTCGCGGCGGCAGTACTCGAACAGATCCACCGCGAGGCGCAACGACGCCGCCGGCGGATAGATGTAGGTGCCCCGCGCCACGTACTCCTTCAGGACGTCGTTCTGCACCGTGCCGGAGAGCGCCCCGGGCTCGATGCCGCGCGATCGGGCCACGGCGACGTAGAGCGCCAGCAGGATCGGGGCGGTGGCGTTGATGGTCATCGACGTGGAGACCCGGTCGAGCGGCAGATCCGCCAGGAGCGCCTGCATGTCGTCGATCGTGTCGATCGCCACCCCGACCCTGCCGACCTCGCCGGCGGCCAAGGGGTGGTCCGAGTCGTATCCCATCTGGGTCGGCAGGTCGAAGGCGACCGACAGGCCGGTCTGTCCCTGCTCGAGGAGATACCGGAGACGCCGGTTGGTGTCGCGCGCGTCGCCGAAGCCGGCATACTGCCGCATGGTCCAGAGACGGCTGCGGTACATGGTCGGCTGGATGCCCCGGGTGAACGGGTAGCGCCCGGGAACGCCGAGCGCCTCGGCGTAATCGGTGCCTTCGAGGTCGAGGGGGGTGTAGAGCCGCTCCAGCGCGATGCCGCTGTCGGTCACGAACCGGGGCCGGCGCTCCGGCAGGCGCTCGAGCGATTGCGCCAGCGGACCGTCGGCCCACTCCCGGAGGAGCCGCGACAGGTCGGGCCGCGGGGCTTTCGGGCGATGACGGCGGTTGGTGCGCTGAATGCGGTTCGTGCGCCTGACCATCGGCAGAAAGTACCACAGATGCAAAAAGGCGGGGCCCCTGCGGGCCCCGCCTTCGTCCTGCGTTCCGGGAGCGCCGTCCCCCTGATCGGCGCCCCGGTTCGCAGGCAGCTCGCATCAGGGCGCGATGGCCCTCGCCACGGGCGGTCGCACGGGCGGCATCCTCACGGGCAGGTCACCGGTGCTGTCCGCACCACCCCGTCACCGCGGCGCCCGAGGGCGTCCCTCGCGCCTGCCACCTTGCTGCTGTGCCCGACGAGGTAGTACCAGGCGTGTCCCGCCACCGGGAGGGCCGGGTCGATCGGGTCGTTGAACGCGATGATCGAGCCGAGCGCCGGCTGCGGCAGGTCGCTGCCGATGCAGGCGAGGGTGGCCAGGCCGGGGTCGCCGGGGTTCCCCACCAGCTCGCCGCGGAACACGTCGTAGCCGGCGACCGACGACGGCTGCGGCCGGGCGATCCAGGAGAGCGCCGTGCGGCCGGCGGTCCCGTAGTTGGCGGTCAGGGCGATATCCTGCCCGTCGCCGGTGTAGACCTTCGCCGAGCCGCCCGCCCCGACGGTGCCGCTGCAGTTGACCACGTCGGCACTGCAGCGGACGTACAGCCGGTAGTCGGCGTCGAGGAGGGGCGCATCGAGGTAGTTGTTGTTCGTCGACCAGTCCTGCACGATGATGCCGTCCTTGGTGAAGCGGTACTGCGCCACACCCCCGACGCAGCCGCCGGGCAGGGTGGAGCCGGACGCGTCCAGGACGACCCGCTCGCCGGCTTCGATGACGCCGTTGCCGTTGCTCTCGCGGACGACCAGCACCGGGGTGGTGCCGTGGTCGCTGCCGGCGACCGAGCCGTTGCACGCCGCCGGGCAGGTCCCCGCGAGCGGCGTGCGCGTGTCGGGCAGCGGCGACACCTGCGTCTCGATGACGCCGGTCGCCTTGATGTCGTCGATCCACCAGCCGTCGTCGCCGTAAAAGGCCGCCCAGGTGCCGCCCTCCTCCTCGTAGGAGGAGCCGGTTGAGCTGAACTCCCACGACTGTCCGATCCAGCGGATGCGCACCCGCTGGCCGAGATAGTTGGATAGATCGAACTTCGTCTGCACCCAATTGCCGGTGCCGGTGGTGCCGGGTTCGCCGGGGCCGGGGCAGTCCTTGGTGGTCGTCCAGTCGACGTGCCAGCCGCAAGCCGCCCAGACGCCCAGCGGCCAGCACATCGTCTCGTGCGTGCCCCGCGCGTTGGGCGGCGCCGTGCCGGTGTCCCCAGGGGTGAACTCGCAGTAGGTCAGGCCGGTGTAAGCGAAGTGGCTCCAGACGATCGGAATGTGATCGTAGACATTCTCGAACGGCACGAGCTTGTCCCAGTAGCCCCACTGGTCGGTACCCGCAGCGGGGTTTTGATCGACCTGGATCTGCACGTCCCCATAGTCGAGCGCCCACAGCTTCGAGATGTTGAGGTCGTGGTTGGTCACCATCGCCGCGATGTGGTAGAAGGACAGCTCCAGGTCCCCTTCCTCCTTGAACAGCGCCAGGTTGATCGGCGCGGTCATCCAGGCCGCCAGCTGGCGGAACTTCGTCGTGTCGTGGATCCGGGCGGTCACGTCGAAGTGGTGACCCCAGTGCAGCGAATTCGGGCCGCCGTGGGCCAGGGCGCCGTCATTCGGTGTGACGAACAGGCCGCTGTTCGGGCAGGCGTTCGGGCCGCTGGTCGGACAGTGGATGTGCCAGCCCATGTCGTTGTCCGGGTCGATGATGCAGCCCGGATCGGCCGGCGGCACGTTGAACCCGGCGCAGGCGACGCCGGCGAGCGCCCCGATGCCACCCTGCCCGGTGGCGACCGTGACCCCCATGGTGTCGTTCGGGAAGCCGGCGGTGCCGGTCGGCTGGCTGCTGACCGTGATGCCGGGCAGCCCGTCCCGCTCGGTCTCGAAATTCTCGACCCACCAGCCATCATCGATCGTCCCCGTGGCGTTGTCCGGCCCTTTGATCTTGACCTGCACGGCCCCCGCGGGGATGTCGAGGTCGGCCGGGACGCGGATCGCTGTCTTGCTCTCCGTCCCCAGGATCTCGGAGGAGGTCAGGTTCAGGACCAGATCGAGGAACGCCGGGTTGGATCCCGAGGGGCTCTGCAGCGTCGGCCTGGTCACCAGCTCGAAGTAGGACCCGGTGTCGTCCGCCGTGCCGGCCTTCCTGTCCGGTCCGATCGAGCCCAGCGTCAGCGTCTCGCCCGAGCGGAACAGCGGCACGAAGATCGACGGCTTGGTGATGCAGGCGACGTCCTCGTCGCCGGTCGTCAGGTTGAGGCTGACGTTCGTCAGGTCGATGCCGGTGACGTTCTGGACGGTCACGTAGATGCGGGCCTTCTCGCCGCTGTCCGGGAACAGATCGACGTCGCCCCCGGCGCCGAAGACATCGCCCGCGACCACCTGCTTGACAATCAGGCGGGCCAGCGGCAGGACGCGGCAGGAGACGGCGAGGTCGTACCCCAGCAGGTCGTCGGGGACCCCGCTGTTGTCGTCATCCCACGATCCGGCCGGGTCGCACTCGTCGCCCAGTCCGTCGTTGTCGCTGTCGCGTTGGCGGAAGGTGCCGGCGATGATCGCCGGGTTGTAGGTCACCGGGCAGTCGTCGACACCGTCGGGGATCAGGTCCACATCGCCGTCGTCGTCCTTCGAGGAGCAACCTCCGGTGTTGACGAGGCCGTCCTTCTGGCAGGTCTCCTGGGTGATGTCGACGCAGTCGTTCCCCGTGCTGGGGCACTGGTTCGCGGCGGAGCAGATGGTGCCCGGATTGAGAATGCAATGGCCGGTGGCCGGGCAGTCGGAGCCCTGGCTGCAGACGACGGTGTCGGAGCGGTTGCAGGAGCCGTTCGGGAGGAGCGTCTTGCGGGCGCCCTGGCAGTCCCCGTCGCAGGCGTCCCCGACCCCGTCGCGGTCGGCGTCGGCGGTCTGCACCGCGTTCGCCGTCCGCACGCAGTTGTCGGTCTTGTCCTGGATGCCGTCACCGTCGCGGTCCGAGGTCTGGCTGCAGGCGATTCCACGGGGATTCTGCGGGCTGGTGCGCGTCTGCATCGGGTTGTAGACGTCGGGGCAGTTATCCAGGCTGTTGACCACGCCGTCATAATCGATGTCGTCGAAGTCGCAATCGTCACCCACGCCGTCCGCATCGGAGTCGACCTGCGCGGGGTTCGCCAGGGTCGGGCAGTTGTCGCACAGGTTGCCGACCCGGTCGCCGTCGGTATCGGCCTGCGCCGGATCGTAGACCAGCGGACACTTGTCCGGGCAGCGCACCGGGTCGGTGACCGCGCTGAGATCGCACGCCACGCCGTCACCGTCCGGGTTGTCGAAGAGATTTTCCCCCGCCTGCCCGTCGGCATCCCCGTCGCACAGCGGGTCGACGTAGTAGACCGAGACCTTCTGGTCGGCGTACGGGGCGACGTACAGGCTCGTCGGATTGTTGGACTGCCCGGTGACGGTGATCGATCCCTGGAACACGCCGGGTGCTACCGCCGGCAGAGTGAAGCTCTTGATCGGCACGCTGACGTTGCCGCGGCCGGTGCTGATCGTCTTGCTGTCGCTCTCGGACGCCGCCTGCACCACCACCGACGTGGCGGTGGGGCGCTTCGGGTCGTTGACCGTCACCTGGATGGCGTCGTCGCACTCGTACAGGTTGGTCCGATCGACGACGATCGTGGCGCACTGCTGTCCCGCGGCCTCGCCGGGCAGCCCGAACCTCTGGCAGGCGGGGGTGTGCGGCGGGACGAACTGGCTCTCGTCCTGGGGATGCGTTTCGTCCCACTCCAGGACGAGGTCGTCGATCCCGATGCCGTAATCGGTCGTGCCCGAGGTCGTCTCGATGACGAAGAAGCCGACCTCGATCTGCCAGCGATTGCCCGGGGGCCCCGGCGAGAAGAACATGTTCGGCTCGAACGGCCCGGGGCCGGTGTTGAAGTACGCCAGGCCGTCGTTGTAGTTGATCAACGACATGTCGAAGTTGCGCACCGGCCCGGCGACGTCATTCACCTGGCAGTCGGCCGGGTTCGTCGATCCCTGGGGGTTGCAGACCACCGGCGCCCCCGGCACCGGGTACGGCAGGAAATCCGGCGGAGCGGTCGGAATCGGGCTGGTGCTGTTGATGTTGGTGTTCTGCGTGAAGCCGGAGAAGCCGCTTTCGTCGCCGGTGACCGTCCTGGACGCCGCCACCGAGTTGTCAGGGTCGACCAGCGGGCCGAAGGTGCGCTGCTTGACGACGTCGTAGCCGAGCGGGTCCATGCCGTAGGTGTAGGTGATGAAGCGCGCGACGTTGTAATAGACGCCGCCGCTGCGCGGGTAGAACACCTTCTGGCACAGCAGGCAGTTGTTGTTGTCGGTGTCGATGTCGCTGTCCAGGTTGATGAACCCGCCGGCCGAGTCGTCCGGCGTCTGGACGTTCATGTTGAAGGCCAGGCGCTGGAACTCGACCGTGTAGGGGAAGCCGCGCGCGTCCGGCGTCTGGTGGACTTTGGCGACGATGGGCGACTCGAGGATGTCCATCAGCCGCTCCGCCGCCACCGGCGTGCCGCCGTTGGTCGCCATCGCGTAGTTGTCGCAGGCCGTCGAGGTCGGCAGGGGCGTCGACTCGTCGCCGTCGCCCGTGTGCCAGATGCCGGCACCGATGTTCTGGAACAGCGCCGCCGGATCGCCGTCGGGGATGGCCGTCTGGAAGCCGCACATCCCGCCGGTCTGCCGCTCCCACAGATTGCCGATCGAGGTGTTGGTGGCGGTGCTCAGCGAGTGCCGGAAGCTCACGAAGCCGCCGCCGGTGACGTCGAACGCGAACGGCACCTTGTCGCCGCTGAATCCGCCGGTCGGCCCGGTGGCGCTGGCCAGGATCCCCTTGTTGAGGGTGTGATCGGGGATGATGTCCTCCGTCGGCTGCAGGAGACCGTCGCCGTTGAGGTCTTCGCCCACGACGTTGCGCACCACGCCCGCGTCGGCGGTGAACAGGCTCTGGAAGAAGATGTCCTCGTCCGGGACCTGGATGGTCAGGAACGGGTCGATGACGTTCGGCCGATCGATCTGGAGATTGCGGTTCAGGTCGCGCACTTCGCGGGCCTCGGTGGGGTGATCGGTCGAGTAATGCAGGACCTCGCGATCGGCATTGAGGGCGTGCGTGAACGAGAACGACTGCCGTTTCAGGACCTTGCTGCGGCCGGTCGAGTCCAGGGTCAGGACCAGGGTCACCTTGCGGCTGCTGATCGGCAGGGCATTGGCCGTGGCGGCATCGACTTTCAACGAGAAGCCGATGCCCGCCGTCTGCCCGCCGGGCAGCCGCCCGAGGCTCTTCGGCGAATCGAGGATGCGGATCGCCTGCGCGCCCGGTCCGGTCGGGGTGAGCGTCGCCGTCACGTCGCTGTAATCGTCACCCCTGTTGATGTTCTGCACGGCAACCGAATAGGTCAGGTTCTCGCCGGCGTCCAGGTACTGGTCGCGGTCGCACCCGCCGGCGAACACCGCCGGGGCGTCCGCCTGGTCGAGGATCGACAGGACCGCGGTGAACAACTCCGGGTCGCAGCGCACCGTGGCGCGTGCCTGTCCGGCCGCAGTGCCGGTGTAGTTGACGACGATGAAGCGGCTGGTGTCGGCCTCGAGCAGCCCGTTGTCGGACACGTAGCTGGGCGATGCGAGACGGACCGGGACCTTCACCGAGACGAAGCCGTGACTGCCGGCCGGGGTCTCGGCGAAGGCGAAGCCGCGCTCGCTGTCGAGGACGTTGCCGTTCTGATTCTGCACGCTCAGGGTCACCGCCCCGACGACGCCCGCGACCGTGGCGGCCGGGTCGAAAATCTGCACCGTCACGTCGTCGGCGCAGCCGTAGGTGGCCTTGTCGAGGTAGACCTGGCTGCCCGGAAAGGCGTGCGTCCTGGAGGCCCAGGTCTGCGTGCCGAGGCCCAGCACCGGACCGGCGATGGCGAGCGCGTACGGTTGACCGCCGGCGTCGAGCAGGCCGTTCGGCAGCAACGGCCCGGCGCCGTCCGGATCGCGATCCTCGCCCGTGTCGAGCCGGCCGTTGCCGTTGGCATCCTCGTTGGGGCCGGAGATGACGCTGATCATCCCGGGCACGGCACCGGCGCGGCCGCGCTTGACGCGCACCCTCCAGGTGCCGATGAACAGGCTCGAATCGGCAGGATTGCGGTCGATGTTCGGATCGGCGGAGAGATGGATCGCCTCGACCGGATTGCGGAGGTCATAGGCGTCCGCCCCGCTGGCGGGCCGCCCCGCGGACCATTGCCCGGCGACCACCCCCTGCCCGGCGAGGTAGTTGTTGCCGTCATAGAAAACGTTGTCGGCCGTGCTGGGGATGCTCGTGCAGGTCCCCCCGGGGCAGTCGCCTGCGACCGAACAGGGCTTGCCAGCATTCGTCCCGCCGACGCAGGCCAGGTGCGGAGCGCAGGTGCTTTCGTCAGGGGCAATCTCGCCGTCGACCAGGCAATTGTCGCGCCCGGGCGATTCCAGCTCGAGATCGAGATCGTTCACCAGCGTGTCGCCCGGGGGATCGGACCACGCCAGCGCCACGCGCAGCGTGCCGATCGAGACGGCCCGGCCGCCGCCGGTGACCACGGCCGTGTTGGGGCCGTTGACCTTGAAGGTCCGCGCCACGTTGGCGTTGACGCCGTTGTCGATCGGCGCTTCGCGCGTGCCCAGGTCGTCGTAGACGAGCAGCCCGGCGGCCGGGTACTCGGGGGTGTCGGGCCCTCCGATGCCGCGTGACGGCGGCCAGTTCGGGATCGGCAGCACGTTGGCGATGTGGATCCGCCCGTAGCCCTGCTCGTTGTTGCCGATGGAGCCGAGCGTCGTGTCGCGGAAAATGGCGCGGGCAGTGCCGTAGATGCGATCGTTATCCGGAATGGCACCCTGATCGACGCCCTCAAGAAAGTTTGCGCCGGCCGCGAACAGCGCCTTCACCAGCGCCCCCGAAACGGCCGGCATCCGGTCGGCCTGCGTCCGGTTGCCGGAAGGATAGAAGCCCTGCTGGAAGTAGTCGCGCATCAGCGCCGCGGCGCCGCCGGCGTACCCTGCGGCGAACGACGTCCCGATATTGTTCTCGTCGAGGGTCGACTCGACCGGACCGAAGTTGTCGTTGTCGGTGCTGCGGAAGGCCCCGACCCCGACGATCCCCGGAGCGCCGTAGTACCCGACATAGTCCTCGCCGGGGGCCAGGATGATCGGCGCGGTCCGCAGCGAGGCGGGGGTCGCCGGCCCGCGCGACGAGAAGGCCGATGACTCCTCCTCCTTGTTGCGAGTGCCGGCGTAGCTCGCCATGTCGTAACGGTGGCTGCCGACCGTGATCAGGTCCTTGGCGGTGGACGGCGGGCCGACCTGCGGCCCGCTCGGATTCAACGGATCGTTGTCCGCCGAAGTGCCATTGAACAGGTCCGGGTAGCGCCTCCGGCCCACGTCCGACGGCAGGGCCCCCTGGTTGCCGACCGGGGCGATCACCATGTAGTCGCGGTTGTTGACCAGGAAGGTGTCGATCTGGCCCGACTCGACCGAGTACTCGCCGTTGGTCGGATTGTTGATGACGTTGTCGAAGTTGGGCACCCCGAACGGCATGACGTGCAGGTGGACGTTGTTGCCGCCGTCGCGGGCCGTCTGCAGGCGCGCCGCCAGGTTGCCCGGGGTGATGTTGCCCCCCTTTTCGATCAACTCGTTGTACAGGCAGCGACCGGAGTCGGCCGCGTCCTGCATCAGGATGCGGGAGCCGCGCGCCACGCCGTCGAGGCTGATGCCGGTGATCGTCGGATTGTGGATGAGGGTGGTCTTGGAGGCGAAGCCGCCGAGCGCCGTCGGCCAGGCGGCGATGGTCGACGCGACGATGCTGCCGTGGGTGCTGCTGCCCCAGAGCGGGCCATCGCAGGATTCCTTGAAGGTGTCGGTGACGGCGTCAATGAGCTGCACCTTGCGATGCGTCGGACCGGGAATCCCGGGAACCGTCGCCGATTGCGCGAAGGAGATCGAGTCGAGCGAAAGGCCGTTGTCGGTGATCGCGACGATCTGCGGCGGCACCACATCGGTGCCGTCGTTCAATCGTTGACCGTCGGCGTTGGTGTCGAGGCCGCCGCCGTCAATGCCGATGTCCTGGTACGGCCGGGCCCCGAACGACTCCTCGGCGCTGCCGGTCATGATGAGGCTCGGCGCCTCGGCGTTCTCCAGCACCATCTCGGGGACTTCCTCGATGATCCTGGCGGCCTCGATGGCAGCCAGCCGGACGACCTGCGCGGCCGGCGCCCGAACGCGCAGCACCGACGGGTCGCCGTCGTAGTCCTGCACCGCGCCGCGCGCCACGATCGCCTCGAGTTGGCGCCGCAGATCGCGCAACTCCGCCTCGTCGGCTCCGGGCCACGCCTGGACCAGGAGATCGAGCTCCGTGCTCCTGGCGCGGCGCTCCTCGAGGAACGGCTGGCGGCCCAGGGCGAGGCTGATCTTCAGACCGGCGTGATAGGGGGTCATCGACTCGATCATCGGCAGGTCGGCCAGCCGGTCGAGTTCGGCCCCGCCGGCGGCGCGCACCACGTAGGCACGCTCCGGCAACATCGTCATGATACGCGCCGAGGCGGCCAGCGCTCGCTCCACTCCGTCGACGCCGAGCGCCTGGAAGGCCTCCTCGCGGATCTGGACGAGGTTCAACCCGGGGCCCAGCCCACCGCGTCCCTGGCGCACGTGGGTCGGCGGCGTTCGCAGGGTCTCGGGGAGGCCATCGAACGCCCGCGGGCGCTTCAGATCGACGAATCCGTGCGGCGTCAGCACCAGGCCGCGCGCCGTGCCCGGCGGCGCGACCTCGACGGAGCGCTGTCCGAGCGGCGACAGACCGGCCACCCGATCGGTGCCGTGCAGCACGCCCCGCCGCTGCCAGAAGAACGCCGACGAGCTGTTATCGGTGGGACCAGGCTGTCCGCGCTGCTTGCCGCCCGCCGCGCGGCCTTCCGGGTCGCGGCCGGCGAGGCCGCTGCCCAGACCGAGGATGAGGACGCCGACCAGAAGCGTCGCGGCGGCGGCCGCGAGTGCGACTGATCTCAGGCGGATGTCCCTGCGCATCGGACCTCCAGACAAAGAAAAAGCCCGCGGCGGCCGCGTCGACGGACGCACGGAACTGCGGGCGGGCGATGGGAAACCACTGTCCAGACCGGCACCCTTTTTCGATTGGAGATACGGTCAACCCATTGATTTGTCAACGCGTTTCTCGGCAGAGCCCTGGGGCATGGCCGTTCGGGCCATTCCATGCCGCTCAATATCTATTCTGTTATCAACCCGATAACTTGTTTGAAATGTGCGGCCCGCGGCCCCGGGCCGCTGCAATTGCGCGCCCGGCCGGCTTTCCAGTAACATGGCTGCGTCATGTTCAGGACGATCGCTTGGACCGCCGGAGGCGTCGTCATGCTCGATCAGCGACGCCTCCCGGGGGAGGAGATCTATCTGACGCTGACGACCCCCGAGGCCGTCGCCGACGCCATTCGCGACATGGCGATCCGCGGCGCCCCGGCGATCGGGGTCGCCGCGGCGATGGGGCTGGCGCTGGGGTTCGCCCGGCCGGACGGCCGGGAGGACCCCCTCGTTCGCTTCGAGCGCCTGGCGCGGCTCCTGGCTGCGACCCGCCCGACCGCCGTCAACCTGTTCTGGGCCATCGACCGGATGCGGACCAGGTTCAACCGGGAGCGGCGCGAGCCGGGGCGCGACCTCACCGCCGCCCTGATCGAAGAAGCGCTGGCCATCGAGCGCGACGACGTGCAGGCGAACCGCGCCATGGGGCGGCACGGCGCGGCATTGCTGGCCGACGACTGCCGGGTCCTGACCCATTGCAACGCCGGGGCCCTCGCGACCGCCGGGTACGGCACCGCCCTGGGGGTCGTCAGGGCGGCGACGGAGCAGGGGAAGCGGGTGGCGGTGTACGCCGACGAGACGCGGCCGTTTCTGCAGGGCGCCCGGCTGACCGCCTGGGAGCTTCAAAAGGACGGCATCCCGGTCACCCTGCTGACCGACGGGATGGCCGGGCACCTGTTCCAGAAGAAGGCGATCGACGTCTGCATCGTCGGCGCCGACCGGATCGCCGGGAACGGCGACGTCGCCAACAAGATCGGCACCTATCAGGTGGCCGTCCTGGCGCAGGCGCACGGCGTGCCGTTCTACGTCGCCGCGCCGATCTCCACCGTCGACCTGAGCCTGCCCGACGGCACTGCCATCCCGATCGAAGAGCGGGACCCCGGCGAGGTCACCCACCTCGCGGGCACCGCCATCGCGCCGGCCGGGGTGCGGGCCATCAACCCGGCCTTCGACGTCACCCCGGCCCGTCTCGTCGGCGCCATCATCACCGAACGCGGCATCGCCCGCGCCCCGTACGACCGGAGCCTCCCCGCCCTGTGCCGCGCCGCCGTGCCGGCGCGCTGAGGGAGCCTCCTTCGATGCAGCCCCTTGAGCCGTTGATCCTAGGAATCGAGAGTTCCTGCGACGAGACCGCCGCGGCGGTCCTGCGCGGCCGGACCATCGAGTCGAACATCGTCGCCTCGCAGGTCGACATCCACCGCGAGTACGGCGGCGTCGTCCCCGAGCTGGCCTCGCGCCACCACCTGGAGCGGATCGACGCCGTCGTCGATCTGGCGCTGCGCGAGGCGGAGGTCGCGCTCGCCGACCTCGACGCCGTCGCCGTCACCTGCGGCCCGGGGCTGGTCGGTTCGCTCCTGGTCGGCATCCAGATGGCCAAGGCGATCGCCTGGGTGCGGGGTCTGCCGCTCGTCGCGGTCAATCACCTCGAGGGGCACCTGCGCTCGGTCTGGCTGGAGCACCCCGGCGTGGAGCTGCCGGCGCTGAGCCTGGTCGCCTCGGGCGGGCACACCTCGATGTACCTGTCGCGTACCGAAGACGAGACGGTGCTGCTGGCGCGCACCCGCGACGACGCCGCCGGCGAAGCGTTCGACAAGGTCGCCAAGCTGGTCGGGCTCGGTTACCCCGGCGGGCCGATCGTCGACCGCCTGGCGCCGACCGGCGACCGGTGCGCCGTCCGGCTGGCGCCCCCGCGCATGAGCGACGGCAGCCTCGACTTCTCCTTCAGCGGCTTCAAGACCGCCGCCCTCAGGCATGCCCAGGCGCACGGGCTGGAGGCGACCTTCCCCGCCGGCGAGCCGGACCAGGCGACCCGCGACCTGCTGGCGTCGTTCCAGTCGAGCGTCGTTGAGTTCATGGTGCAGCGCGCCCTGACGGCGGCGCGCCGCGAGGGGGCGCGGTCGATCTGCCTGTCGGGCGGCGTCGCCTGCAATACCCTCCTGCGCGCCCGCGTCGCCGAGGAGGCCGGCAAGGCCGGCCTGCGGAGCTATGCGGTCAGCCGCCAGCTGGCGGTCGACAACGCGGTGATGATCGCCGAGGTCGGACGCCGCAAGTTCCTGCGCCGCGAATTCGCCGGCTGGGATCTCAACGCCGATCCCGGCCTGGAGCTCTGAGATCCTCCGATGGACCCGGCCCACATCCGCAACTTCTGCATCATCGCCCACATCGATCACGGCAAGACGACCCTGTCGGACCGGATCCTCGAGCTGACCGGGGCGTTGCAGGCGCGCGAGATGACCGAGCAGGTCCTCGACGGCATGGACCTGGAGCGCGAGCGCGGCATCACCATCAAGGCGCACGCCGTGGCGCTCGACTACACCGCCCGCGACGGACAGAAATACCGGTTGAACCTGATCGACACGCCCGGGCACGTCGATTTCGCCTACGAGGTGTCGCGCTCGCTGTCGGCCTGCGAGGGGGCGCTCCTCGTCGTCGACGCCAGCCAGGGGGTCGAGGCCCAGACGCTTGCCAACTCGTACATGGCGGTCGACCACCACCTGACCGTCCTGCCGGTCATCAACAAGATCGACCTGCCGTCGGCCGAGCCGGAGAAGATCGCCGAGCAGATCGAGAACATCATCGGCATCTCGGCCGAGCACGCCCTGCCGTGCTCCGCCAAGGCCGGCACCGGCGTTCCGGAGATCCTCGAGTCGATCGTCCGTCACGTCCCGCCGCCGCAGGGCGACCCGAAAGCACCCGCCAAGGCGCTCGTCTTCGACTCGTGGTTCGACGCCTACCGCGGGGTGGTCATCCTGGTGCGCGTCATCGACGGCTCGCTCCGGCGCGGCATGAAGATCGCGCTGATGGCGACCGGCCGCATCTACCAGGCCGAGGAGCTGGCGCTCCTGACGCCCAAGATCGTCCCGGTCGAGTCGCTGTCGGTCGGCGAGGTCGGCTGCATCATCGCCAACATCCGCTCCTCAACCGAGGTCAAGATCGGCGACACGGTCACCGATGCGAAGCAGCCGGCCCGCGAGGCCTTTCCCGGCTTCCAGGAGATGCTGCCGATGGTCTTCGCCGGGCTGTTCCCGATCGGCGAGACCTCCTACGACCAGCTGCGCGACGCGCTCGACAAGCTGCGGCTGAACGACTCGTCGTTCACCGTCGAGCCCGAGTCGAGCGAGGCGCTCGGCTTCGGCTACCGCTGCGGCTTCCTGGGCCTGCTGCACATGGAGATCGTGCAGGCGCGTCTCGAGCGGCACTTCGGCCTGGAGCTGATCACCACCGCGCCGTCGGTGCGCTACCGCGTCACCACGACCGACGGCGCCGTCGTGGAGATCAGCAACCCCGCCAGGCTGCCGCCGCCCCAGAACATCGCGCGCTGGGACGAGCCGGTGATCACCGCCCTCATCCTGACGCCGCCGGACTACGTGGGCGGGGTCCTGGCCCTGTGCCAGGAGAAACGCGGCATCAAGAAGGAGCTCAAGTACGTGACCCCGCAGCGGGTGCTGATCTCCTACGAGCTGCCGTTCAACGAGGTGGTCATGGACTTCTACGACCGCCTGAAGACGCTGTCGCGCGGCTACGCCTCGCTGGACTATCACCACACCGGCTGGTGGGAATCGGACCTGGTCAAGATGGACCTGCTGGTCAACGGCGAGCCGGTCGATGCCCTGTCGCTGATCGTGCATCGCGACCGGGCGGCGCAGCGCGGCCGGGCCCTGGCGCAGCGGCTGCGCGAGGTCATCCCGCGCCAATTGTTCGAAGTCGCCATCCAGGCGGCCATCGGCGGCAAGATCATCGCCCGCGAGAACGTCGCGGCGATGCGCAAGAACGTCCTCGCCAAGTGCTACGGCGGCGACATCACCCGCAAGCGCAAGCTCCTGGAAAAGCAGAAGGAAGGCAAGAAACGGATGAAGAAGGTGGGCCGGGTCGATCTCCCCCAGGAGGCGTTCCTGGCGGTGCTGAAGGTCGAATGAGCATGATCGTGGCGCGGGTCGGCGCCTGGGTCCATAATTCCAGCATGACACGCCCGCACATGACAGGCCCCTTGGTGACAGGCCCGCGGAGGTCGGCGTGAACGGTTCCCAGCGCAGCATGGGCAGGGTGCTGTTCGACTACAGTCAGGCGGCGGCGGTGGCGATCATCTTCGCGCTGTTCATCCGCACCTGGATCTTCCAGCCGTTCCACATCCCGAGCCCGTCGATGGAGGACTCCCTGCTCGTCGGCGACCACATCCTCGTCAACAAGTTCGTCCTGGCGCCCGGGGCCTCGGCACTCGAGCGCGCCTTCCTGCCGTTCGCGGCGCTCAAGCGGGGCGACATCATCGTGTTCCGGCCCCCGCACGACGTCTTCCAGGACTATGTCAAGCGGGTCATCGGGCTGCCCGGGGAGACGGTGAAGATCGTCGACAAGGTCGTCCACGTCCGCGCGCCGGGCGAAGAAGGGTATGTGCCGCTCCTGGAACCGTACGGCAACCACAAGGACCCGGGCGCCGTCCCACCGGAGCTCGACAATTTCGGCCCGGTCACCGTGCCCGAGGGTCAGTATTTCGTCATGGGCGACAACCGCGACAACAGCCTGGACAGCCGCGAGTGGGGCTTCGTGCCGCGCGACGGCGTCGTCGGCCGCGGCCTGCTGATCTACTGGTCCTTCGCCGGCGGGGCGTCGGACGGCACCCCGGCCCGCGCCGCGGGCGCTCCATCCGGTAGCGAGGTCGATCGCCTGCTGACCTCGGCCTCCGCCTTCTTCACCTCGACCCGCTGGGAGCGCACCTTCAAGATCGTCCGCTGACCGCCGCGGAGCCCCCCTCCCCGCAACGCCCACCCGCACCTCCGCCCGCACTGCCCGCGCCGATCACGGTTTCGTCATCGCCGGCTTGACCGGCCGGCGCCCGGTTCCTATATTGCCCTTCAAGATGAGCCGCCTGATGCGCGACGAGCGAGGAGAGGGCCGGTTCGGAACCCTCGTCGGGATCGCGATCCTGGCCGTGTCGATCTATCTCGGAATCAAGGTCATCCCGGTCCTGATCGACGGCTACGCCTTCCGTGACTACCTCAAGGAAGAGGCCCGCTTCGCCGCGCTGCGCAACAAGGATGAAGAGGTCAGGAACCGCGTCATCCGCAAGGCGCAGGAGATGGAGCTGCCGATCAAGCCCGCCCAGGTCGTCGTGAACCGCGCCCAGACGTTCTTCGAGATCAAGGTCAAGTACAACGTGCCGATCGAGACGCCGGTGTACACCTACGACATGAGTTACGACGAGCAGGTGCGAGCGCCGCTCTTCTAGCCCGGATTTCTCACCGGGGTTCGTCGCGAGACCGCGCAGATGGCCGTCATGACGGGCACCCGCAGCGGCGAGGACCCGAAACGTATTCGACAT
>JAGYID010000195.1 GCA_018606725.1 Acidobacteriota bacterium | reverse complement strand
TCGGCCTCGGACGGGTCGGCGGTCAGATCGAAGCCGCGGCCGCGCAGCGTGCCGAGCATCACCTCGCTGTCCACGAGGTTCTTCGGGCAGCCGAGGCTGACCATGCCGACTTTGACCATCGGGATCCTCAGGGGTAAAGACGATTGATGGTGCGCGGGTACGGGATCGCCTCGCGCAGGTGGTGCACGCCGCCCACCCAGGCGACGAACCGCTCGATCCCCATGCCGAAGCCGGCGTGCGGCACCGAGCCATACTTGCGGATGTCGAGGTACCGGCCGGGTCCGGCTGCATGTAGAACGCCTTGATGGCGGACGGGTAGTGGGTGATCATCACCGGGCGATCCTGCCCCTCGGTGAGCAGCGTCTCGTCGAAGCCGCCGAAGTCGTTGCCGGGCACGAACGGCGGGGCGTCCTGGGCGCGGGCCCGCTCGACCATGTCGGGGCGGACGAGAATCGCCGCCGCCTGGTCGTAGGTCAGTCGCGGGAACGGCTTCTTCACCGACTCCAGCTTGGCGACATCGCGCTCGAGGGTTTTCAGCTCCGGACGGCAGCGCTGCAGCGCCCGCTCGACCAGGGTCACGACGAAGTCCTCCGCCAGGTCGAGCAACTCGGGAAGCCCCGCGTAGGCGATCTCCGGCTCGACCATCCAGAACTCGGTCAGATGGCGGCGGGTCTTCGACTTCTCGGCCCGGAAAGTGGGCCCGAAGCAGTACACCTTGCCGAACGCCATGCAGGCCGGCTCCAGATACAGCTGACCCGACTGGCTCAGATAGGCCTTGTCGCCGAAGTAGTCGGTCTCGAACAGGGTCGAGGTCCCCTCGCAGGCGGCCGGCGTCAGGATCGGCGAATCGATCAGGACGAAGTCGCGGGCCTGGAAGAAGTCCCGGATCGCCTGGGAGATCTCGCTCCGGATCCGCAGCAACGCGTGCTGCTTGCTGGAGCGCAGCCAGAGGTGCCGGTGATCGAGCAGGAAGTCCGGCCCGTGCTCCTTCGGGCTGATCGGGTAGTCGTGCGCCAGCTGGTGAAGGGTCACCGAGGTGAGGCTCATCTCGCAGCCGCCGGGGGCGCGCTCGTCGCGCCGGATCTTTCCGGTGACCGTGAGCGACGACTCCTGCGTCGCCTTCTGGCAGATGGCGAACACCTCCGGGGCGACCTCCGGCTGGAAGGCGACCGCCTGGAGATAGCCGGTGCCGTCGCGCACGATCAGGAACACCAGCTTGCCCTTCTCGCGCTTGTTGTAGAGCCAGCCGCGGACGCGGATCTCCTGCCCTTCGTGAGCCGCGGCGGCCCGGATGCTGGAATCGACCATCTCTTCTCCGAGGAAACGCGCAATTATAGGCGGCTCAACATTTAGCGGTCAAGGAAGGGCTGCGGCGGTTGTAGACTTCCGGCGGCAGTGCACCAGCCGCCTCGGGATCTGAACCGTGGATTTCCGACCGACAGCCACCCCCCGCACGCGGCGCGCCGTCCTCTCCGCCGCCGCGGCCGGGCTTCTGCTCCGGTTGCTGTGCATCGCCGCCACGACGCCTTTGACGCTGTCCTCCGACGAGCAGCGCTTCTGGGACCTCGCCACGACGCGGATGGCGGGGACCGCCTTCCTGCCGCCGCTGCAGCCGTTCGTGCTCGCCGCGCTGCGGGCGGTCGTCGGGGACGACGTCACCTTGGTGCGGGTCGCCCTGGCCGCCCTGGCGAGCATTTCAATCGTTCTCGTGGGTGCGCTGGCGGAACGGCATCTCGGGTCGTCCGCCGGGGGGATCGCCGCCTGGAGCGCGGCTCTGCTGCCGACGCTCGTCTATTATGACGGCCGGCTGCGGGGCGAGACGGCGGTCACGCTGCTGCTCCTGTCGTTCGCCTGCCTGTGGTCGTGGCCAGCGGCTGGCCGCCTGGGGGCCGTCATCGCCGGAGTGTGCCTGGGGCTGGCGGCGCTCGGCCGGCCGGAGCTCATCGTCCTGCCGGTCGTCGTCGCAACCATCGGCTGGATCAGGGGAGGTGGAGCGCCCCTGTTCCGCCGGGCCGCATGGCTGGCGCCGGGCATCCTCGCCACGATCATCCCATGGACGATTCGCAACCACGCCGCCACCGGGGCCTGGACGATGGTCAGCGCCAACGGCGGCTACAACTTCTGGAAATCGTTCAACCCGGTCACCGACGGATCGCAGGTGCCGCTGGACGGTTCCGCCTGGGACGGATCGTCCGCGATCGCCTCCGAGTCGGCAGGCTACCGGGAGGGGATCGCCTTCATCCAGGACCATCCGCTCCGGAGCGCGCTGCTGGCGCCGCTCAAAGTCGCCCACCTGTTCGGGCCGGAGCGGGACGTCCTGTCCGATCTGCGGCAGGGGCATGTGCCGTCGGTGCCGGTCGTCGTCGGAATCGGCTTCGCGGTGCTGCAGAATGCCGCCTGGTTCGCGCTCCTGGCGGCGGGGCTGTACGCCATGGCGGAACCGCGCCGCTCGGTGGCGAAGGACGTCGCCCTGGGGGTCCTGGTCGCCCTCGTCCTCGTGCACCTGGTCTTCTTCGGTGACGATCGATTCCACGTGCCGCTCCTGCCGTTCCTGTGCGCCATGCTCCCGGAGGCGTGGGACGGTCGCCGGCGCTCGATGCCGCTCCGCGTCGGAATCGGCCTGTTTCTGGCCGCCGAGGCCGGCTTCTGGGTCCGCATCGCCTGCCGCGACGCCGGCCGGATTGCCGGGCTGTGGGATCGATGAGCGTTCCGGGCGGGCGCGCCGCCGGGCGATCGAAGCCGGAACTCGCGCTGCGCTTCGCGCGACCCGGCGATCGACCCGGGCTCATGCGCCTCGGCCACCCCCCGCCGGTGGCCCGGATCCTCGCACCCTCCGCAGGGCAGAGGTTTCTCTGGGCGGCGGCCGGCACGCGCTCCATGGCGCTGGTGGCGGAGGAGTCGGGCAGCCTCGTCGGCAGCGTCCATTTCGTGCGTTCCATGAGGGACGCGGCGACCTGGATGTTCGGGCACTGGCGGGTGGCGCCTTCCCTGCGCCGCCGTGGTATCGGCTCCCAACTGATGCGCGAGGGCGTCCGCCGCATCGGCTCCGTCGAGCGGCTGTACTCCTATGTCGAGGACGGCAACGAAGCCTCGCTGGCGGCGCACCGCCGGCTCGGCTTCGAGGCGGCACCGACGTTCGAAGGAACGATCGGGCTCGGCGCCCTGTCGACCCTCGGACCACCGGCCCCGGCCCTGCGACTGGAGCCGGTCGATCGGCGCGACTGGGGGACTCTGCTGCCGCTGTACGCCGCCGCGAACGGTGCGCTGTGGCTGCGGCTGTTCCCGCGCTCGGTCGTCGTCCTGCGACTGCTCGCCGAGATCGGCGGCCGGGACGCAGTGCGACCGCTGCCGCGCGTCCTGTTGCTGCCGATGGCGAGCGTCCTGAGGGTGGAGGTTCCCGGTCGCCCTCCCGCCGGTTTCGTCGTCCGGAGCGGCTCGCAGATGACCCTCTACTGCGACCCCGCCGGCTGTTCCACCTCGATCCTGGCGCGCACGGCGCTGCAGCTCCTGGCGCTGGGCGTGCCGAGGGAGGAGACGATCGGCCTCGTCGGTCTCCCTGCCGATCTCGCGTCCCGCGCCCGTTCGATCCAGGCGCGCCGGCTGATGGCCCTGCCCGACGCCCGCCACCTGCGATCCTGAGACCGGCCGCGGTCGCGCGCCCCGGTCCAGCCCGATACTCGGACAGGCTCCTAGTGCTGCGCCGGGGCCTCCTTGCCCTCCTTGGCTGCCTTGTGCGCTGCGACGATCTTGCCCTGGAGATGCGCCGGCACCTCCTCATAGTGCGCCATTTTCATGTGGTAGGAGCCGCGCCCGCCGGTGATCGACTTCAAGGTGGAGGCGTAGGTCAGCATTTCGGACATCGG
>JAGYID010000099.1 GCA_018606725.1 Acidobacteriota bacterium | reverse complement strand
CGCGAGAAGGCCCAGCTCCGCTCCGAGGGGAAGGAGTACGTCGTCCAGGACGGCGACGTGATCAATTTCCGCTTCAACGTCTAGGCCGGCGCGGCCAGCGAGGCGAGCGCCTCGACGACGGCCGGCTCCTGCTCTTCCAGCACGGTGCGCAGATCGAGCACCACGCGGTCGTCCTCGATCCGGGCGATCAGCGGCTCCGGACGGCCGCGCAGCCGCGCTTCGACGGCGCGCGCCGATACTCCCGCCACGGCGACGGCGACTAGGGTCGTGGGCAGCCCCTCCTCCGGCGCCGAGCCGCCTCCCAGGACGGACGTCCCCGGTCTCAGCGCCAGGCTCAGGCCGCCGGGGACCCGCGCCGACACCGCATCGACGAGCCGGCGGGCGCGGTTCTCCAGGGCCGCGCTGTCGAGGCCGATCATCCTCAGGATCGGCAGGCGCTCTCCGGCGCGGCCGCGCAGGTACTCCAGGAGCGTCTGCTCGAGCGCGGCGTAGGTCGTCTTGTCGACCCGCAACGCCCGGCTGAGGGAGTTGTCGCGCACCGCCCGCACCAGGTCCGGACGGCCGATCAACAGCCCGGACTGCGGGCCGCCCAGGAGCTTGTCGCCGCTGCAGGCGACCAGGTCGGCTCCCGCGGCCAGCGCCTCCTGAACCGTCGGCTCGTTCCGGATGCCGCGCGGCGCCAGGTCGGTCAGGTTGCCGCTCCCCTGATCCATCAGCACCGGGAGGCGGGCCCGCCGGCCCAGCGCCGCCAGGTCGGCGAGCGGCACTTCGGCGGTGAAGCCGACGATCCGGTAATTGCTCGGATGCACTTTCATCAGCAGGCCGGTCTTCGGCGAAATCGCCCGCTCGTAATCGGTGAGCCTCGTCTTGTTGGTCGTGCCGACCTCGCGCAGGAGCGCGCCGCTCTTGCGCATGACGTCGGGGATCCGGAACGAGCCGCCGATCTCCACCAGCTCGCCGCGCGACACGACGACTTCCTTTCCCTCGGCGAGGGTGTTCACCGCCAGCAGGACGGCGGCGGCGTTGTTGTTGACCACGTGGCCGGCGTGGCCGGGGAACAGCAGGGTGAACAGACGGTCGAGGTGGGCGGCGCGCGAGCCCCGGCCGCCCGCGCGCAGGTCATATTCGAGCGTGGAGTAGGAGCGGGCGGCGAGGAGCATCCGTTCCGCCGCTTCCTGCGACAGGACCGCGCGCCCGAGATTGGTGTGCAGGATGACCCCGGTGGCGTTGATCACCGGCCGCAGCGTCGAGCTGGTGCGCGCCTCCGCCTCGGTCTCGACCCAGCCGCCGATGGCGGCGAGCGCGCCCGGGAGATCGGCCGACAGAGGGCCCCCGGCGCGGATCGCCGACCGGAGCGCATCGAGACGCTCCCGGAGCAGGGCCAGGGCCAGGGTGGCGCCGTGCCGCTCGACCGCGGCGCGCACGTCGTCGCGCCGCAGCAGGTCATCGACCTGGGGGATGGTGCGCAGGGCTTCGCGCGCTTCCGGCGACAACGGGATCGATGCCGGCGCCGGTGGCTCCGGCTCGGGCAACCGGCCGCCCATGGCCGCGCGCTGGACCCGCTCCGCGGCGCGCGCGATCCGGCGCCTAGCCGCGGCGGGCGACCTCGGCTCCTGCCGGGCCCGTCGCCGCGCGCTCGAGCGGGCCGCCGGTCGGGGCTTCCTCACCGCCTTGCGCGCAGCGGTCCGTCGCCTGGGTGAAGGCATGCTCAGACCTCCCGGGGAATCACGTCCGGTCATCTAAACCGGCCCGCCGCGAGCACAGATCTGCAATCGCGGCGCGGTATTCCACCACACGCTTCGAAGGGGTGTCAAAGTTCCGGCTTTTGAATCGGGCCGGTCCGCAACCTATATTTCGTCGCGGGCCGCGCCAGCGGCGCGGCGGGGACGGTCGACCTTGACTCTCGAAGAAGAACTGAAGCACATCGACGCCGAGATCAGGAAGCTCAAGATTCAGTTCGACCTCTATTTCGTCGGCACCAACCCGCGCCCCCCCAACGACCAGCGCGACGCGCTCGAAAAGCAGATCAAGAAGTACTCCAATGTCCACATGAAGAACGTGGCCGACCGCTTCCTTTACAACAGCCTGGTCAACAAGTTCAACGCCTTCAGCGAGCTGTGGAACAAGGGGCTGCGCGCCAAGGAGGAGGGCGCCCGCGTCCATCCCCTGGCGGTGCGCCACGCCCACCAGATGGCCGCCTCCGAGCATGGTGGGGCCGCCGGGCCGGGCGCGCACGCCGGCGCCGGGCACAAGGCCGGACGCGGGCAGCGTGGCAAGCACGCTGCCGAGCCGGTCTGGCGCATCCCGACCGGTCACCAGGACGACAAGGCGATCCGCGTCCTGTACAACGAGTTCATCGCCGCCAAGGAGAAGGTCGGCGACGCCAAGAAGCCGACCTTCGATGCGTTCGCGCGCGAGATCGCCCGCCATGCCTCGGCTCTCAAGGGGCGCGCCGATTGCCAGGCGATCGACTTTCGGATACACTCCGCCGACAACAAGGTCAGTCTGAAGGCCAAGCCCTCGAAGTGAGGAGGCGGAGTCACCCGATGCGGCCCGGGACGTTGTCCTCGATCCCCCACATGTTTGTGCCTGCGGCGCTTGCGGCGCTCGCCATACTGGCGGCTCCGGCGGCGCTGCCGCAGTTCTCGGCCGTCGTCGCCGCCCAGACGGCGGAACCGGCGCCGACGCCGCAACCTTCTCCGGAACCTATCGCCACGCCGGCGCCACCGGCGACCACTCCGGCTCCGGCGCCCCCCGCCCCGGCCCCGGCGCCCGCCCCGGCAGCCGTGAAGCCCGCGCCGTCCGGGGCGACCGGCAAGCCGGCCGCGAAGCCACAGCCGAAGCTGGTCGCGGCCCGTCCCCTCGAGGCCGCGACGCTCGCCGACAAGCTGGCCGCCAACCCGGACCAGCCGGCGCTCCTCAACGAATACGGCAACCAGCTGATGCACTCCGGCAAGCTGCAGGACGCCATCGACCAGTACAGCAAGGCGGTCGAGCTGGCGCCGGACATGGCCCCCGCCTGGAACAACCTCGGGGTGGCCTACATGGGCCTTGGGAAGGATGGGAAGGCGGAGCACGCCTACCGGAAGGCGCTCAAGATCAACCAGAGCTATGCGCTGGCCTGGTACAACCTGGGCGCGCTGTACGAGAGACAGGGCTCGTTCAAGAACGCCGTCGCAACCTACGAGAAGGCGATCCGGCTCGACCGCACCCTGGCCGACATCCGCGTCAATCCCCACGTGGCGTCGACGCGGCTGCTGCCGGCGGCGATGGTGCAGGACTACATCGATCGCGGCTCGACCTTATTCGACATACGTTGACGGGTGCGAGCCGCGAGGACGCCCGTCAGGGCGGCCAGATCCGCGGTCGCAGCAGAAGACCGGTGAGAAATCCGGGCTAGCGCGGGAATGCCTCGCGCACCCCGCCATCCACCGTCAGGATGCAGCCGGTCGTCTTCGCCGAGCGGTCGGAGGCCAGCCAGAACGCCGCTTCCGCGACGTCCTCCGCAAACACCCGGGCGCCGAGCAGGTTGCGACGCCGGTAGAAATCCTCGAGCTCGTCCGGCTTGATGCCGTGGGCGCGGGCGCGTTCCTCGCGCACCCCGGACGACCAGAGATTGGAGTCCTGGAAGACGGCGTCGGGGTTGATGATGTTGACCCGGATGCCGGCCTCGCCCCCCTCGATCGCCAGGATGCGGGCGAGCTGCGTCTGGGCTGCCTTCGAGGCGCTGTAGGCCCCGAAGTCCTTGCCCGGAGCCAGGACGTTCTTGGAGGCGATGAACACCATGCTGCCGCCCAGCCCCTGCTCCTTCATGATCCGCAACGCGGCCCGCGCCGACAGGAAGTGACCGGTGGCGTTCACCTCGAGGGATCGCCGCCAGTCCTTCAACTCGAGCCGATCGATCGGCGCGCTCAACGCGATGCCGGCGTTCGACACCAGGACGTCGAGCCCGCCGTACGACGCGACCGCCGCGTCGAAGGCGGCCTCGACGCTCGCTTCGTCGGCGACGTCCATCCGCACGCCGACGGCCCGCTCGGGGCCCTGCGCCTCGCAAATCTCCGCCGCTGCCGCGTCCGCCTTGTCGCCGTCGAGGTCGGCCGCCACCACGTGGCACCCCTCGGCCGCCAGCCGGCGGGCGATGGCCCGCCCGATGCCGCCCGCCGCCCCGGTGACCAGCGCCACGCGCCGCGCCAGCTCCTTCTCCGGCGGCGCCAGGCTCATTCTGTAAAGCTCCAGCGGCCAGGATTCGACGTCGTAGGTATCTTGAAGTCCGAGCGACCGATACTCCCCGATCCCCTGCGCCATTCCCACGACTCGCACGGTGTGCCGGTACATGTCGGCCACCATGCGCGTGTGCCGGGCGTCCTTCCAGGCCGCGACCATTCCGACCCCCGGCAGCAGCACGACGCGCGGTGCCGGGCGCACCGGCGGCTCGCCGCCGTGCTTGCGGACGTAGAGGCGGTACCAGTCGGCGTATTTCTGCAGCGCCGACGCGATCGCCTCCCGCAGCGGCGCCTCGTCCGCGGGCGACGGCGGCCCCGCCGGCCAGGCGGCGTCGACCAGCATCGGCCGCGGGCGGACGTACAGGAGATGATCCGGAGTGGCCGGGCCGGCGAGGCACAGCTGCGGGCCGGCCTCCGAGCCGATGAAATCGAGGATGTCCTGACCGTCGTCAAAGCGCAGCACGACGCGCTCAATCGGGGGCCCCGGCGACCCTGCGCCGGCCGGCGCACCGCTCAGCAGGCCGCGCAGGCATGGGGCGAGCCGCCGGAAGACCCGGCGCCTCTCGGAAAGAGACAGCGACGGGCGAGCCGGCGCGCCGAAGACGGCCCGTCCGCGCCCGCGTTCGCGCGCGTACTCCTCGGCGCGCGTGTTTATCTCGATGGTCGCGTCGTACGACTCCCTGGCCGTCTGGCCCCAGGTGATCAGGCCGTGCTTCTCCAGCACGACGCAGCGCGCCTCCGGGCGGGATCGCGCCGAGTCGGCGACCTCGCGCGACAGGCGGAAACCGGGCCGGCGGTACGGGATCCAGATCGCCTCCCGGCCGTAGACCGCCTCGACGTGCCGGCGGCCGTCGGCGGTGTTGGTCAGCGCGAGGATGGCGTCGGCGTGGGTGTGATCGATGTGCGGGTGCGGCACGAAGCCGTGCAGGAGCGTCTCGATCGACGGTCGCGCCGAGCCCGGCTCGACGAGACAACGGACCAGCCAGGCGACCATCTCCTCGTCGGACATCGCGTCGCGCTGCAGCAGCGGCTCGATGTCGTCGAGCCGGATCCCGGGAAACTGCGCCGGCTCGATCGTCTTCAGATCCGAGCCGCTTCCTTTGATCCGCATGACGCGCACGGCGCGGCCGCGAAAATCGGTCTCGGTTTGCTTGAGCGAAGTGTTACCGCCGCCCCACAGCACCAGGTCGGGGTCGCGCCCGATGAGCCGCGAGCGGTACGCGAGCAGGTCGAGGCCCGCGAGGCCGGCGGCCTCGTTGTCGCGCCACAAGTTGTCCATGACGGGCGCGATTATACATGGTCATCCGGAGGCTCCCGCCGTATATTGCCGGTCGATGAACATCAACCCGGATCACAAAAAGGTCATCCGCATCGCCGGCGTGCTGGTGGCGCTCGGCGGCGCGTCGTACATCGTGGCGACGATCGTGGGCTTCCTGCGGACGGTACGCGACAACGCCGTCGACGGCAGCCCGGCGCTGCTGCACTTCCCGGAATACTACCGGCAGATCGGGACGTATTACTCCCGCGGCTTCACGGCCGGTTTCTTCCTCTGCTATTTCCTGATGCTGTTCGCGGTGATCGTCGGGACGTGGGTCGATCAGATCCTGAAAGCCCGGCGCGCTGCGGCGGCCGGGCGCCCGCCCGGCGGCGCGATCGTGCCGGGGGCCCGCACCGTCGAACCCTGACCGCCCCTCACTCGGTCGCGGCGTCCCCGATCGGGATCACCCGCTCGGCGTGCGGTCCGTCGGGGCCCGGGGCGAGATCGAACTCCACCCGCTGCCCGGCTTCGAGACTTCGAATCCCCTCGCCCTGAATGGCCGAGGAACGGACGAGGATGTCCTCTCCGGTTTCCGGGCGGATGCAGCCGAATCCCCTGGTGTCGTTGTACCACTTCACGTGACCGGTCAGTCTCACGGCGATCTCCTCCTGACCCTTGCGGCACGATGGTGGCGATGACGGACGGATGATGTCGTGGTCTCCGACGGCGGGCGGACCGTAGCACAGCGCTCTTTCGGCTGTCAACGCGCGAGGTGCTAGAATCCCCGGCATGTCGCGCCTCGCCCGCGCTCTGGTGCCCGCCGCCCTGCTGCTGCTGCCGACGCTTCCGGGAGAGACGTTCGCCTGGACCGAGGCGACGCGGCGGCGCCTGCTCGACGACGCCCTGAAAGTCTCGCCGCCGGCGCTGCGCGCGGTGCTCGAGAGCCAACGCAAGGCTCTCGAGCGCGGCATGCTCGATCCGTCGCGCCACGAGGACGAAGAAGTCCACTACCAGCTCGCCGATGGCCGCGGCGGGCTGGCGGCGGAGGCGGTGGCCCGAAAACAGGACGAGATTCGCGCCATCCTCGCCGAGCGCCGCTCGTTCCGCCACTTCGCCTACGCCATGGGCTCTCTCGCCCACCTGGTCGCGGATGTGGAGTTTCCCCTCAACGCGTCCGACGCCGACCCGCGCGAGCCGCTCTATCGGGAGTCCTACCGCGCCTACATCGAGAAGAGCCTGCCGCGCATTCCGTTCGTCTTCGACCGCCAGAAGCCGGCGGCGCTCGAGAAGGGCAACCCGCGGGCCTTCGTCGCGGCCTGCGCCTCGCGGACGGCGAAGAACTACGGTCTTATCGGACCGGCCTTCAAGGACGACGGCACGCCGCGCTCCCCCCAGGCGCTGGACGAGCGCTCGGTGCCCTTCGGCATCGCGTCCCTGTCCTACTCGCACGCCGCCAGCGACATCGCCTGGGTCTGGTTGTACACCTGGAAGTCGGTGAACGGCGACCTGTCCGGAACGCCCTACCTGAACGCCGCCGCGCCGGAGAAGGTCACGCTGCCGAAGACGCCGCCGAAGGGCAGGAAGGCGCCCGGGACTGCCAGCGCTCCCGCCGCCGCGACCGCGCCGGCAGCCGCGACCGGCCCGGCGCGCGGCACTGCCGCGGCGCCGTCACCGGCGCCGACCGGAACGCCGGCGGCACGCGCCGCTTCTCCCGCGCCCGCCCGGCCGGAAACGGAGGATTGAGATGGCCGCCAGCAAGCGCGCGCTGTTGAGCGTGTACGACAAGACCGGCGTCGTCGAGTTCGCCCGCGAGCTGGCCGGGCTTGGCTTCTCGCTGCTGTCGAGCGGCGGCACCAGCGAGGCGCTGTCGAAGGCCGGCGTGCCGATGACGGAGATCGCGCGTTATACCGGTCATCCTGAGATCCTCGGCGGCCGGGTCAAGACGCTGCATCCGAAAATCCACGGAGGCATCCTCGCCGACTTGTCGAGCGAGGGCCACCGCGCCGACCTGGCCCGCGCCGGCATCGAGCCGATCGCCCTCGTGGTGGTCAATCTGTACCCGTTCCGCGAGACGGCGGCGCGGCCGGGCGCGCGCCTCGACGAGGTCATCGAGATGATCGACATCGGCGGCCCGGCGATGGTGCGCGCCGCCGCCAAGAACCACGCGCACGTCGGCGTCGTCGTCGATCCGGGCGACTATGGCGCGGTGGCGCGCGAAATCAGGGAGACGGGCGGTCTCAGCGACGCGACCCGGGCGGCGCTGGCGGTCAAGGCGTTCGCTCACACGGCCGCTTACGACGCCGCCGTGCACGCCGAGCTGAAGCAGCGCACCGGCGCCGCCGTGACGACGACCCGCGCCGCGGCGCCGAAGGGGACGGCGGCGGGCGTTTCCGCCGGGCCAGGCGCCGGATCGGCGGCCGGCACACCGGCGGCCGGCGCGGCCGACCCGGGGGCATTCCCCGAGCGGCTGCGGCTCGATCTGCACCTCGCCCAGGCGCTGCGGTACGGGGAGAACCCGCACCAGCGCGGCGCGCTGTACATCGACGCGGGCGCCTCCGGCGGGACGGTGGCCGGGGCCCGCCAGCTGCAGGGGAAGGATCTGTCGTTCAACAACCTGCTCGATCTCGACGCCGCCTGGAGGCTGGCGAACGAGTTCGCGCAGCCGGCGGCGGTGATCGTCAAGCACAACAATCCGTGCGGCGTCGCGATCGGAGCCGACCTGAAGGAGAGTTTCGAGAAGGCCCGCCAGACCGACCCGACTTCGGCCTTCGGCGGCATCGTGGCCCTCAATCGCGAGGTCGACGGCGCGGCCGCCGTGGCCGTCGCGGGACTGTTCATCGAGTGCCTGATCGCGCCCGGCTACTCGGCCGCGGCCCGCGACATCCTCGCCGCCCGGGCCAACCTCCGGGTGATGGAGATCGGCCCCCCAGAGGGACTGTTCCGCGGTCTGGACCTGCGCCGCATCACCGGCGGGCTGCTGGCGCAAGATTTCGATACCGCCGCGGTCGACATGCGCGTGGCCCGCGTCGCCACCCGCCGGGCACCGACCCCCGAAGAGCGCTCCGGGCTCGATTTCGCCTGGCGGGTCGCCAAGCACGTCAAGTCGAACGCCATCGTGCTGGCGCGGCAGGATCGCACCGTCGGCATCGGCGCCGGGCAGATGAGCCGGCTCGATTCGGTCCGCCTGGCGGTCATGAAATCGCTGACGCCGACCAAAGGGACCGTCCTCGCCTCCGACGCCTTCTTGCCCTTCCCTGACGGTCTGGAGGAGGCGGCCAAGGCGGGGGTCACCGCCGTCGCCCAGCCGGGAGGCTCGGTGAAGGACGACGAGGTCGTCGCCTGCGCCGATCGGCATGGCCTGGCGATGGTGTTCACCGGCACGCGCCACTTCCGGCACTGATCGCGGGGGTCCCGGACCGGGCTAGCGCTGATCGATGGCGCGCAGCTTCAGGGTGTCCGTGAAGGCGAAGTAGACCCGGTCCTTGGCGCGGGCGCTGTATTTCTCGGCTACTTCCTGCAGCTTGATCGCGTCGGCGTCATCCGGATCGACGGTCAGGGCCTCGTTGAGCTTGGTGAGCGCCTCGGTGGCGTTGCCGCCCTTCATCAACAGCACCGCCCAGTCGAACCACGCGTTGCGGATGAACAGCGTCATGTCACCGAGGCCCCGATCCTGCGGCAGGCGGTACAGCTTGCGCAGGGCTCCCTCATAGTCTTTCTCGTTGAACATCTTGCGGGCCGACTCGAACTCGTCGGTGAGATGGGTTTCGTCGTCGATCTTCGCCTGCACCTGGTCAAGCAGATCCTTGACATGGAAGTTGACCGGATCGAGCGCCAGCACGGCGTTGAACTTGGCCCGCGCCTCGCGCCACTTGCCGGCCTGCATCAGCCTGGTCCCGTCGGACGTGTAGGCCGTCACGCGGCGGCGCGCTTCCTCCGGAGAGATCGGCGGAGCCTCGCTCGGCTTGATCGGCGCCGGCGAAGGCGGGGACGCGAGGCCGGCCGGAGGCGCGCCGATGCCGGCGGCCGCAGCGCCGGTCGCTGCAGGCGGTGTGGCGCCCGCTGGCGAAGGCGGCGCGGGCGCGGGCGCCACGCCGGCGCCGTTCTCGCTCTGGGGCGGCTGCTGCCGTCCGGAAGCGCCGATCGGCGTCGGGATCGGACCGTGATCGGGCTGGACGTCCGGAGACGAGCCGGCCGGCGGCGCCGCCGGCTGCGAGCGGCCGAGCAGCCGGCCCAGGTTCTGGTTCAGGAATTCGGGGTGGAGATAGATCCACCCGGCGGCCCCGCCGACGGCCACGACCAGAAGCAGAATCACCACGATGCCCACCCACGATGAGGAGCCCGGTCGCGAAGCCGGCGCCGGGGGCCTGGCCCTTCCAGGTTTCTGGCGCGTCCCTTTCCCCGCCTCCTCCTGCGTTGTCGTCGCGTCGGCCGGCGCCTTCTCGGGCCGGGTCTTCGAGGCGCCTCCATGCTCCGTGGCCGGTCCTCCGCCCGCGGCGGGCGCGCCGGCGAGCGGAATCGAGGTGATCGGCTCGGCCGCGAGGTCCGTTCCGGCGAGCGGATCGGCATCGAGCAACGCCATCAGGTCGGCATCCTGTTCCTTCGGTGCGGGGCGTCCCTTGACCTTCGCGGCTGCCGTCCCCTTGAGGAGGCTGCGCTCCCCTTCCTTGATGTTGAGCTGCGTCAGCTCGGTCTCCCAGGCTGCAGCCTCGTCGATTGGCGCCGGCGCCGCCGGTGGCGGAGCCGGCTTTCCCCCTTTAGCGGCGGTCCCTGCGGGCTTCGACCCGCCCGCCGCCCCCGGCGCGCTCCCGGCCTTCGCGGGCGGGGCGGCGGCGGTCGCGGCGGTGCGCCCCGCGGCGGCGGTCGCGGCAGTTACCGACGGAATGACCGAGCGCTGGGTCGGGGGCTTGACGGTCTTCGCCTCGAGGACGATCTCCTCTTCGAGCCCCGGAATCGGCGGGGCATGCGCGGCGGCCTTGCCCGGTGCGGGCGGCGTCGCCGGCTCCGGCTCGCCGTCGATCGGCGGACGCTCGGAGAAGGCCGGGTCGGCTGCCGGCGACCCGCCGACGGCGGCGTCGGAGCGCTCGAAGGCGGATTCGAGGGCGGCCCGGGCGGCAACTTCTTCCTGGTTCGCAGCGTTCTCCCCGGGCAGCTCGAAGGCGCTCAGGTCGAGCGCATCGAGTCCTGCGTCCAGCGCCCCGGCACTGCCGGCGTCCGCCGACGGCACCGCGTCAGGTGGTGACTCCCCGTCGAGGGGCGGCCGCTCGGAGAAGGCCGGGTCGGCTGCCGAAGCCTTGTCGGCCGCCTGGGGCTTGCCTGCCGCCGCGGGCTTGCTGGCTGGCGGAGCCTTGCCGGCCGCCGGCGCGTTCTTCGCCGTTGCCAGGACCTCGGGGAGGCTGAGCTTCACGGTCATGCCGCCGAGCTGCGATGCCGCCTTCTTGAGGTTGGCCTGCATCCGACCGCGGATGTTCTTGAGGAGTTCGCGCGCCTCCGGGTGCTCCTGATCGAGGGCGAAGACCTTCTTGCACTCCGCTTCCGCCTCCTGGAAGCGCTCCTGAGCAAGCAGTTCGCGGGAGAGGGTCAGGTGCTCCAGGACGAAGGGGGCCGATTCGAAACCCTGCTGCGCCTCATCGAGGAGACGCTGCACCTCTCCCGGCTCCTTCTCGAGCGGCAGGAGAGATTTCGACCCGTCGATCGCCTCCTCGAACTTGCGCTCGGCGATGAGCTGCTTGAGGCGGGCGACGCCGACGTCGAGTCGGGCCTCGGCCTCCTCGTCCTGCAGCCCGCTCAGCTCCTCACCGCCGTCGGCGGGCGCCGCGGGCTCATCGGTCGCGGCCGTTTCGGCCCCGAAATCGCCCGCCAGGAGGGTCGCCATGCGGATCCCCTCCTTGGCCTTCTGGCTGTTCGGATCGACGCCGAGTGCCTCTTTCCAGGCCGCGATGGCGCCCTGGTACTGGCCGCTGTGGTAGAGGGAGGATGCTTTGGCGAGCAGTTCCTGAAGCTTTTCGTCGTCGATCACGACTCCGCCTCGCCGGGGACACGGAACCCAGCCCGGTCCAATGTAGGTCCCGGCGCCGGGAAGTCAAACAAAACGGGGCTCTTAAGGCGGAGGGTAGGACAGGCTCCTAGTTCAGGAACTCTTGCGCTTGCGGAGCTCTTCCTTGAGGAGCGGCAGGTCCTTGAAGGCGGGGTTGAGCTGCTCGACCCGGGCGAGCGCCTCGGTGGCGGTCTTGAGGTCGTTGGTGTCGAACAACGTCACCACGGCCAGGTTCAACCAGCTCTGCCAGTGCTCCGGCTGGTACTGCAGCGAAGTCCTGAACTGCGCAATCGCCTCGTCGGCCCGGCCGAGCTCGCGCAGGCAGATCCCCATGTCGGTGTGGACGTTCGGATCCTTCGGCTCGACCCCGAGGGCCTTCTGGTAATACTCAATCGCCTGATCGAACTTGCCGGCGTCGTGGTACATGTTGGCCAGGCGGACGAGAGCCTGGAGATTCTTGGGGTCTTTCTCGATCGCTTCCTTGAGCGCGGCGACCTCCTGGAACACCTGGCCCATCATCTGCTCGTTCCCGCCGCCCCCTGCCCCCGGGCCGCCGGGGCCGCCCGCGCCCCCGCCCGCCGGCGGCGCGGCGCCGATGCCTCCCGACATGCCGAGGTTGCCCGCCTCGGGGACCGGCGCGGCCTCCATGACGTGCTTCGGCTCGTGCACGCCGAAGGCGACGATGTAGCCGATCAGGAAGCCGAACAGGATGCCGGACACGAGGAACTGCAGTTGATCCTTGTTCATGTCGGGCGGTGACGCTAACACACGGGGGGATGCGAATCAAGGCGCGCGCTCCGCCTGAGGTGACAGTTTCGACGACCTCTGCGGTGCGATCGTGGGGCGACGGCGTGCGCCTCGCGGGGGACGCTGCGCGCCGCCCGGATCGGCAAAGAACGCCGACGGGCGGTGCTCGCTCCCGCTCCGCGCGGCGGGTTCGGCTACGGTGCGCTCTCTCCGCCGCGCTACGCGAGGCCCCCGCGAGGCGCACGCCGCCGCCCCGTCACCATCAAGCTCGTCGGCCCCCGTCACCGCCTCGATCACGACTTGGTGTCCCTTCACGGGGGTGACGGGCGGCCCGGAGTGGGGGTGGCGGGGCGATCGCGGACCGCGCCCGCAAGCCGCCGCTCTTCGGCGGCCGGGCGCGGGAGCGACGAGCGGCGTCGCGCCTGTGCGGCGTACTGTGCCGCAGCCGGGCGCGGCGACCGCGTCCCCGCCAACCCCACTCCGGGCCGCCCATGGGAAACGCTGTGCTATAGTCCCGCGCCGTGACGGTCGACCGGTCGCGCGCGGATCGCTCCTCCCTCCTCCGTTCCCGTCTGTCTCTCCTGGTCGGCGCCGCGCTCGTCGGCCTGCTCGTCGCCGCCGCCGCCGGCGCCCCGCTGTTGAGCCGCGTCGTCGGCTACGGTCCGTTCGACCAGGTGGTGCCACGGGACGTGGCGCCGCCGACCCCGCCCGATCGCGATCACCCGCTTGGCACCGACGCGCTCGGCCGCGACCTGCTGTCCCGACTGCTGTACGGCGCGCGCATCTCGCTCCTGGTCGGCGTGCTGGCGGAGCTGATCGCCCTCGGGTTGGGAACCGCGGTCGGCGCGGTCGCCGGTTACGCCGGCGGGCGTCTGGACGCGTTCCTGATGCGCGCCACCGACCTGGTCTTCGCCTTCCCGACGCCGCTCCTGGCGCTCGCCATCATCGCCGCCATCCCGGAACCGGAGAGTGCGCCGATCCTCCGCCGCCTGCCGTTCCCGTCGGTCGGCGTGGTGTTCCTGGTGCTGGGGTTCATCGGCTGGGCCGGCATCGCCCGGCTGGTGCGGGCCGAGTTCCTGCGCATCCGCGGCCGCGAGTTCGCTCAGGCGGCGCGGGCGGCCGGCGCCGGCGGAGCCCGCGTCGTCCTGCGCCACCTGCTGCCGAACGCGGCGCGGCCTCTGCTGGTCGCCGGCACGCTCGGGGTCGGCGGCAATATCCTGATGGAGGCCTGGCTGTCGTTCCTGGGGGTCGGGGCGCGCCCGCCGCTGCCGTCCTGGGGGACGATGATCACCGAGGGACAGGAGCTGTTCCTGGCCCGGCCGTGGGTCTGCATCGCTCCGGGGCTGGCGATACTCCTGGCGGTTCTCGGGTTCAATCTGCTCGGCGACGGCGTGGGCGACCTGCTCGACGCGCGCCGGGAGCCGGCCTGATGCGGCGCCCCCGCAGAGCGGCCGCGCTCCTGCTGCTGATCGGCGCAGGCGTCGCCGCCTGGCTGCCCGGCTGCGGCCGGCCGGCCGGACCGCCGGCCGGCGCGACCGAGCAAGTCTTCCGCTTCCGCCTGCGCGAGGACCCGCCCACCCTCGACCCGATGCTGGCGACCGATCAGCTGTCGGAGGCGGTGCTGTTCAACGTGTTCCGCGGCCTCGTCGAGCTCGATCCCGCGACCCTCGCGGTCCGGCCCGCCATCGCCGCATCGTGGACGATCTCTCCCGACAGGAAGACCTATGCCTTCCGGTTGCGGGACGACGTCACCTTCCACAACGGCCGCAAGGTCACCTCCGGCGACGTCGAGTACTCCTTCCGTCGCCTGCTCCGCAGGGAGACCAACGCGCCGCGGCGCTACGTCCTGGGCCCGGTGGTCGGGGCGAAGGCGTTCACCGCGGGGACGAGCGCTTCGATCGCCGGACTGCGGATCCCGGACGAGCGCACCGTCGAGCTGACGCTCGAGCGGCCGTACGCGCCGTTCCTCGGAATGCTGACGATGCTGGCGGCGGCGATCGTTCCGCAGGAGGTCTACGACGACCCGGCCAAATCCTACGTGCGCGCCCCCGTCGGCTGCGGCCCGTTCCGGTTCGCGCGCTGGGAGCAGTCGAACTTCATCGAGCTGCTCGCCTTTGACCGGTACTACGGCGGCCGTCCGGCCCTCGACCGCGTCGTGGTCCGGATCATCGAAAGCTGGTCGGGGGCCATGCAGGAGTACCTGGCCGGCGGTCTCGACAGCCTCGACCAGCCTCCCTCGGCGAATGACGCGGAGCTCCGAGCGCGGGTGGAG
>JAGYID010000194.1 GCA_018606725.1 Acidobacteriota bacterium | reverse complement strand
CTTCGGGCCGGTGTTCGCCACCCCGAGCAAGGCGGCCTACGGTGAGCCGCTCGGTCCGGCGGCGCTGAAGAAGGCGGTCGAAGCGGTTCGCATCCCGGTCTACGCCATCGGCGGGGTGAACCCAGGAACCGTCGCGGAACTGCACGGCATCCGGATCGCCGGGGTGGCCGCCATCACCGCCCTGGTCGCCGCCGCCGATCCGGCGCAGGCGGCCGCCGAGCTGCGCGCCCTCCTCGCGCACTGAGACGATTCTCCCCGCCCCCGGCTCATGTCGGTCATCACCCACCACGGCGCGACCGCGTTCACCAGGATCCCGTCCGGCCCCAGCTCGGTCGCCAGCGCCTTGGTGAACGAGATGAGGGCGCCCTTGGAGGCGGCGTAGTCGGCGTGCCGCGCCTCGCCGCGCTGGCCGGCGGTCGACGACAACGTAATGATGCGGCCGTAGCGCCTGGCCTTCATCGCCGGCACGGCGGCGCGCACGCACTGGAATGATCCGTCCAGGTTGACCCGCAGCGTGCGGGCCCACTGGTCGTCGGAGATCGCCTCGACCGGCACCCCCTCGGGCGGTTCCCAGATGCCGGCGTTGTTGACCAGGATGTCGAGCCGTCCGAAGCGGCGCAGCGCCGCGGTCACCAGCCTGCGGCAATCGGCGGGACGCGCCACGTCGGCGCGCACGGCGACGACGCGTCCCCCCCGGCGCCGCGCCGCGGCGGTCACGGCGCGGGCCGCCGCCCCGTTCCGGTGCCAGGAGAACACGACCGCGGCGCCGGCGGCCGCGAGGGCCTCGACGCACGCCCGGCCGATGCCGCGCGAGCCGCCGGTGACGAGCGCCACCCGGCCGTCGAGATCGATGACCAGCCCGGTCCGACGCCGGGCAGGCCGCCTGCGCCCGCGGCTCATGGCGTCACCCGCGGCCCGCCGCGGCGGAGCGCGGCCGCACCAGCTGGCCGCAGGCGGCGCCGATATCGCGCCCCTTGCTCCAGCGGATGGTCGAGACGATGCCGTGCGCGCCGAGCGCCTCGCGGAAGCGCGTCGCCTCACCGGGCGACGGCGTCGACAGCCCCTCGACCTCGGCTTCGTTGTAGGGAATCAGGTTGACCTTCGCCTTGACGCCGCGCAGCAACCGCGCCAGGCTGCGGGCGTCCTGCGCGGCGTCGTTGACCCCGCGCAGCAGGATGTATTCGAACGTGATCTTCTCGCGCGGCCCGAGCGGGAAGCGCCGGCACGCCTCCAGCAGCCGCTCGAGGTCGTGCTTGCGGTTGATCGGCATCAGGTCGTCGCGCAGCTCATCGCGCGCCGCCCCCAGGGAGATCGCCAGACGCGGGCGCGGCCGCTCCTCCGCCAGCCGCTCGATTCCCGGCACGAGGCCGGCGGTCGACAGGGTGATCCGGCGCGCCGGCAGGGCGAAGCCCTTCGGGTCGACGAGGATGCGGAAAGCGCGCAGGACGTTGTCGTAGTTGTGCAGCGGCTCGCCCATGCCCATGAACACGATCCGGAACGAGCCGGGGGCCAGCCGGTGCTCGCGCGCCAGGACCGCGACCTGGCCGACGATTTCCCCCGGCGTCAGGTGGCGCACCAGTCCCATCGTGCCGGTCAGGCAGAATCGACAGGCCAGGGCGCAGCCGATCTGCGATGACAGGCACAGGGTGACGCGCTCGCCATAGAGGATGTAGACCGCCTCGACCTCGGCGCCGTCGTCGAGCCCGAGAACGTACTTGCGCGAGCCGTCGGAGGATTCCCGCACCGTGCGGATCTCCGGCAGGCCGATCCGGAAGCGCTCCGCCAGGGCGCGGCGCAGGTCGAGGGGCAGATCGGTCATCGCGCCGAAGTCCCCGGCGGCCCGACCGTACATCCAGTGGAAGACCTGGGCGGCGTGGAACGGCCGCGGGGCGAGCGGCCGGAGCGCGGCCGCGAGCTGGTCGCGGTCGCAACCGAAGAGGTCGGTGATCGGTCGGGTCCCCGCCGGGGACACCGGAGATGGCTTCATCGGCGTGGCGTCCAGGAACGCTTGATCTTACCAGACGTCAGGCGGCGGCCGGCGAGGCTCCGAAGTGGATGCGCGGGTCGAGCCAGACGTACAGCAGATCGACGGCCAGGTTGACGAGGACGAAGACGACGGTCAGGAACAGGACGCCCCCCTCGACCAGCGGCAGATCTTTCAGGGCGATCGCCCGGACGATCGCCTTGCCGAGACCCGGCCAGGCGAACACGTACTCGGTGGCCACCGCCCCGCCGAGCATCGCCGCGAAGTCGATCGCCGCCACGGTGACCACCGGGATCAGGGCGTTCATGAGAGCGTGCCGGAGGAACGCCTGCAGGGTGCCGACGCCGCGCGCGGCGGCGGCGCGCAGGTAGTCGGCGGCGCCGGCTTCGATCAGCCCGGCGCGCGCCATCCGCGCGATGACGCCGATCGAGACCATCGACAGCGTCACCGCCGGCAGCACGAGGTGCTCCCACTCCGGCAGCCGGATGGCCGTGAACGGGATGACCGCCCCCTCCATGCCGTAGCCGGTCGCCGGCAGCCAGCCGAGGGCGCCGCGGAACAGCAGCATGAGCATCAACCCGAGCCAGAAGACCGGCGTCGAGGTGCCGAGCAGCGCCAGCAACAGCACCAGCAGGTCGGGCAGGCGCCCGCGATACAAGGCGGCCAGACAGCCGAGGGCGACGCCGGCGACGATCGCCAGCGTCGCGGCGGCGGCGGCCAGCACGAGCGACGCGGGCAGGTGGCCGGCGAGGATCACCGCCACCGGCCGTTTCTGAACGTACGATGTTCCGAGGTCGCCGCACAACAGCCTGCCGAGGAAGCGCAGATACTGGACCGGCGCCGGCAGATCGAGCCCCCACTCGGCCCGGATCGACGCCAGCACGTCGGGGTCGGCCGACTGGCCGCCCGCGATCAGCCGGGCCGGGTCCCCCGGCAGGACGAACATCACGAACCAGACGATGGTGGCCGACGCCAGCAGAACCGGCACGAGGCCGAGCAGGCGCCGGACGACGTAGCCGATCATGCCGGCGGGCGGGGGGTCCGCTCGATCCGGATGGTCTCCAGCGGCGTGCGGAACTCGCCGAGGGGCGACAGGACCACGCCCTTGACGTACGGCTTGTAGAGCGTCGTCTCCTGGTAGTAGTCGAGGAACAGGCAGACGGCGTCGTCCATGACGACGATCCGCTCCGCGTCGCGGTACAGGGCCGCCCGCGCGTCCGTGTCGGTCAACGCCAGGGCCCGGTCGAGCAGGTCATCCACCGCCCGGTTGCGGTACCGGAAATAGTTGCCCGGCGGCCCCAGGCTCGACGAGTGGAACAATGGCCGCAGGATGGCGTCGGCGTCCGGGTAATCGAGATACCAGCCATAGCGGAACATCTGCGCCGCCCCGGCGACGCCGGCGGTCCCCTCGATCGCTTCCAGGTACGCGGCCCAGTCGACCTCGCGCAGCGCCATGTTTACCCCGACCCGCTTCAGGTCAGATTGGATTGCTTCGCCGAGCTTGCGGTTGTCCTCGGAGGTGTTGACCCACAGCGCTACGGGCGGGAGCCCGGCGCCGCCGGGGTAACCGGCCTTCGCCAAGAGGCTCCGCGCCTTCGCCTCGTCGTGCGGGTACCCGGGCAGATCCGGGTCGTGGCCGGGGATGCCGGGAGGGATGACGCCGTTGGCCGGGGTGTTCTTGTCGGGGAACAGAATCCGGTCCATGTACTCCTTGTCGACGGCGTAGTTGAACGCCTGCCGCAAGGCGGCGTTCCCCTTGAATGGCGGCCGCTCCAGGTTGAAGCCGATGAAGCCGGTGCCGATGAACGGGTGCCGGACGATCTCCGCCTCCACCCGCGCTCGGAGCTCCGCGTCATTCGCCGAGGGAGGCTGGTCGAGGCTGTCGAGACCGCCGGCCAGGTACTCCTGCATGGCCCCCGACCAGCT
>JAGYID010000031.1 GCA_018606725.1 Acidobacteriota bacterium | reverse complement strand
GCCGGGACGCGCCGGCGCGTCGCCGCGCGCGGGCGCCGCGGGCCGGGCCCCCGCCGCGTCGCCGAAGTCCGCGACCCGGTCGCCGGCGACCGGCGCCGAGCCGGTCCCCGGCTCCGAGCACCTGTTCCCCCGCAACTTGAAGACCGTCTACCCCGTCGCCGTCAAGGCGGAGGGGATCTGGATCACCGACAGCAGCGGCAAGAAGTACCTCGACGGCTGCGGCGGCGCGGTGGTCTGCTCGATCGGCCACGGTGTGCGCGAGGTCGCCAAGGTCATGTCCGCCCAGGCGGAGCGGCTGGCTTTCGCCCACTCGTCGCAGTTCATCACCCGCGAGACGATGGAGCTGACGTCGCGCATCGCCGCGCTTGCCCCCGGCGACATGAAGAAGACCGGCCGCGTCTATCTGGTGTCGGGCGGCAGCGAGGCGATCGAGACCGCCGTCAAGCTGGCCCGTCAGTACCACGTCGACAGCGGCAGCCCCGGCAAGCACAAGATCATCGCGCGCTGGCAGTCGTACCACGGCAGCACCATGGGGGCTTTGGCTCTCACCGGCAACGTGGCTCGCCGCGCCCTGTACGGCCCGCTGTTCGCCGCCCAGCCGCACATCGCGCCGTGTTACTGCTACCGCTGCCCGTTCGGATTGAAGTACCCGTCGTGCGACATCGCCTGCATCGAGGAGCTCGAGGCGACCATCCACCAGGAGGGGCCGGAGACGGTCGCCGCCTTCATCGCCGAGCCGATCGTCGGCGCGACGCTGGGCGCGGTGCCGGCCGTCGACGGCTACTGGAAACGGGCCCGCGAGATCTGCACGCGGCACAACGTGCTGCTGATCGCCGACGAGGTGATGACCGGGGTCGGGCGCACCGGCAGGAACTTCGCCATCGATCATCACGGCGTCGTGCCGGACATCATCGTCGCCGCCAAAGGGCTGTCGGGCGGCTACGCCCCGCTCGGGGCGGTGATCGCCCGCGGCTTCATCGCCGACGCGTTGCGCGACGGCCACGGCTATTTCGAGCACGGCTTCACCTACAGCGCCCAGCCGCTGGCGGCGGCTGTCGGCAACGCCGTCCTGAAGTACCTCGACGACCACAAGCTGATCCGCCGCGCCGCGCGCATCGGCAAGATCCTGGGGGAGAAGCTCGGGAAGCTCCGCCGCCACCGAATCGTCGGCGAGGTGCGCGGCGCCGGCATGATGTGGGGCGTCGAGCTGGTGCGGGATCGCAAGACGCGCGAGCCATTCCCGCCGGGACTCAAGCTGAACCGGAAACTCTTCGAGGCCTGTCTCGGCGAGGGCCTGCTGATCTACCCCGGCTCCGGCACCCGCGAGGGCCGGGATGGCGACCACTTCATCATCGCCCCGCCGTTCACCATCACCATCACCGAGCTCGACGACCTGCTCGCCCGCCTCGACCGCGCCTTGACGCGGGTCGAGGAATCGCTGCGCTAGAAAGCCGGTCCGGGACTCCGGCGGGCGCCTAGTTCTCCCCGGCGCCCGCCTGGAACGCCACCACCGAGCGATCGGCTTCGATGACCCGGTCGAACATGGTGCGAATCGCCGCCTGCTGGTCGGCGCCCCAACGGTTCCGCCGGGCGATGAACTGCCGGGAGCAGCGGGTCGCCCCGTCACCCTGCGCCGAGCACATCAGGCTGAACGTCCCGACCGGCGACTGCGCCTTGTACGGCGTGCCCGCGCTGGCCGGCTGCATCCCTTCCGGGGCGTCGATCACCACCGTCTCCTCCTCGTTCCAGCCGTCGTCGATGTAGAACGGGTACTGCCGCGGCGCTTTCGAGATCGGGTTTCTCTGCACGCAGGTCAGGATACAGCTGCGCACCAGCCGCGTATCCTCCGCGTTCGTGACCAGGCCCGGGGCCTCGAACGTCAACTTCAGGCGCAGCGACTTGTCGGAATCCTCGAGGTTCTCGATCGAGTACGACTGCAGCGCCGCCCCGTCGACCCTGTCGTCGAGCCACTCCTGCAGCCAGGCTTTGCGGGCCGATTCGGCGGCGGGTACCAGCTCCTCCCGGAGATCGTCGGCGTCCTCGCCGAGGAACTCCGCATCGAGGGTCACATCGGCCTTGCCGTCGGGGCGGGGGCGTGCCTCCTCGCGGTAGCGGCTCGCGTTGAGCTCGTTCTTGACCGGCAGCGTCACCATCTCGCCCTGGTTCCCCTTCAGGAGGAGCGCTTCCGCCCCGGAGTCCTTCCATGGCATGAAGCCGAAGGGAACGTAGCTGACGGTTGGGTCGATCCACTGGTAGCCGCCGGCCGGCTGCGGTATCGCGACGACGGTGTGCGTGAATTGCGACATGCTGAAGTACTTCGGGTTCAGCGAGCCGCCGTTCTTGCCCGAGACGATGGCCGGCAGCGCCTCGACGCCGATGCTCTTGAGCGCCGCGATCAGCAGGATCGCCTTGTCCTCGTTGTCGGCGATCTTCTCCTTGAGCATGTCTTCGATCGCGCGGGTGGAGCCGTAGACGCTCGAGAACGGAATGTACCGGAAGTCGCGCTGGACGTGGCGGTAGATGATCTTGACCTTCTCCTGTGGGTCGGAGACGCCCTGCAGCCAGCCCGCGACGACCGGCTTCAGATCCCCCACCCCCTTCTTGATGGCCTCCTGATAGTACGCGGACGCGTACAGCGCCACCGAGGCCCAGTCGACGAAGAAGTGGTCCTGCCGGCCGAGCGCCCAGCTGGCGCGCCCCTTCCACTCGGCGAGCACCATTTCGAGGCGCGGTGAGGCATCGCGAGGCGGAGGCATCATCCGTTCGTAGCGGTAGCCGGGGAGGTCATGCACCTCGTGCACGTACATCTTCCCCTTGTTCTTCCCCTCCCTCCAGTCGGTGATCTGCGGGGCCTGGCCGGGTGGACAGAGATCGCACAGGAGCGTGTACCCCATGTCGGACGGGATCCCCTGGGTCATGCGCGCCCGCAAGGTGAACTCGGGCCCGGCGAAGTAGAAGGGATCGATGTAGATGAGGGCGTGGGTGTTGCGCTGGTAGCGGTATTCGACGATCGCTCCCGGCTCGACGGCCGGGAAACTGAATGCCCA
Organism: Acidobacteriota bacterium; assembly: GCA_018606725.1. GTDB lineage: Bacteria > Acidobacteriota > Polarisedimenticolia > Gp22-AA2 > Gp22-AA2 > JAGYID01. The sequence goes on along the minus strand of JAGYID010000031.1, from coordinate 59,677 downwards.
TGCCGTCTCTCTGTAGCTGCCGACCTGCAGGACGACCTTCTCGAAAATCTGATCGGCCGCCAGCGGCATGACCGTCCCGTCCGCCTTGATGGTGCGCGCTTCAACGCCGCTGACGCGCGAGGATTTCCAGGCCGGGATCTCGATCTTGGCGTACTCCTTGCCGCGCTCGGTCAGGATTTTCATCCGGACGTGGTAGTGCAGGACATTGACGATATCGTCGGCCTCTTTGAGGATCTTCCCGTCCCGCTGATTGATCAGGACCACGGCGTCGGCGTCGGGGTCCTGCTCGACGCGCTTCAGGGCCCGCTCCGGCGCGGTGATTTCCGGCCAGCCGTCCGACCACGCGGCGGCCGGCCCCTTGTCGCCCGCCGCCACGATTGGTGACATGCCGAGCTGGACCGCCGGCAGGACGATCAACCCGAGGTAGAGGATCAGAAGGGTCCGGGACCCGCGTGGTCGCGTCATCACGAATTCTCCCCCGTCGAAGTGAGTCTATTCCGGGCACAGAATTGCTGGTATTCTACCGCGCGACGCGATCCTGTCAATTCATCCGTTCGAGTCAAAGGAGGGCGAGACCGTGAACCGGCGCTACGCACCGCGCGCGGCCCTCACGTTACTGTCCTTTCTCGCGCTCTTCGGCGGGGCCTCCGGGCCGTCCGCAGCCGAACAGGCCCAGCCGGCCCCGGCCGGCGCATCGGTGGACATCGAGGCGGGTGAAGACGCCGTCATCCTGGACGACACGCTCACCATCGAGATCGCCTCCTCCACCGAGGCCCGCGTGCGCCGCGTCTGGCGGGCGAAGGTCCTCACCAAGGCCGGGATCGAGAAGATCGAGCGGTCCGGACACGGCACGCTTTACTACTGGCCCTGCTGTCCGATCCGCGACCTTCGCGCGGCGATCATCGCGCCGTCGGGGAAGCGGACGGAAGTCAAGAGACAGCAGATCTACGACGGCGCGGCGGTCGCGGATTTCGAACTCTATGCCGACAGTCGTTACCGCGACGTGAGCTTCCCGGGAGCGGTCCCGGGAGCCATCCTCGAGTTCAGCTCCGAGCAGGAGTTCTCGAATCTCGTCTATCTCCCCGACGAGATCGCCTTCCAGGAGCAGCTCCCGGTGCGGGCCCGGGCGCTGATTCTGAAGGCGCCCGCATCGTTCGGCATCCGAACTTCGGTGCGGGGCTCTCCCGAGTACGCCAGACACGAAGAGAAGGGCATGGTCGTCCAGGAGTGGCGGATGCGCGATCAGCCGGCGCTGAAGCAGGAGCGATCCATGCCGCCCGAGAGCGACCTCGTTCCGCGCGTGCAGCTCTTCCCGAAGGAGCTCATGTGGGACGCGCTCCGGATCGATGCGACCTCCTGGAACAGCATCTCGCAATGGGAGTGGGCGCTGGTGCGCGACAAGATCCAGCCGGACCCCGATGTCGCCGCCATGGCGAAGGAACTGACCGCCGGCCTGACCGACCCGATGGAGATGACCCGGCGCATCTTCGAGTTCGTCCAGAAGAATATCAACTACGTGGCCATCGAAATTGGCATCGGCGGTTTCGAGCCGCACCACAACGGGGCGGTCTTCAAGAACCGGTACGGCGACTGCAAGGACAAGGCAACTCTGACGATCGCGATGCTCAAGGCGGTCGGTCTGCGCGGCTATCCGGTCACCATCCTTACCCGTGACGAGGGGGTGAAGGACGCCGATTTCCCGAGTCTGAGAGGGAATCACGAAATCCTGGCGGTTCCCGTGGAGGATGGCTATCTGTTCATGGATCCGACCTGGAAGACGACCGCGTTCGGCGATCTTCCCTGGGTCGATCAGGGCGCCAATGTCCTCGTCGTGAAGGAGGACGGCACCGGCGAGATGGTCACCACGCCGATCTACCCGCCGGCGCGCAACCGGATCCGCTGGTCGGTCATCGCCGCGGTCAATGATGCCGGCACGATCGAGGGGAGGTTGCTGATCGACCGATATGGCCAGAGCCGTTCGGAGCTCGATGCCTACGTGGGAGGAAAGAAGCCTTCCGAAGTCGAGGACGCCCTCGAGCGCTACGTCGCCACGATTTCACCCGGCGCGATCATGACGGCCTACGAGATCACCCGTCCCGCGAAGCCGGATGATCCGCTGCACATCGCGATCGGTTTCTCGTCACTGCACGCGATCACCCAGGCCGGGAACGTCGAGGTGCTTTCGCCGCATCTCGTGCGCTTCCAGGATTTCGCCCGCATCGTCGCCTACCCCGTCCGTCTCCACCCGGTGTTCTTCGATTACCTGTGGAATGAAGAATCGGAGATCCACCTCGCGCTGCCACCGGGGAGAACTTTGAAGAAAATTCCCGCCGGCGGCACGGTCGAGGGCGGCGGGGTGACGGTCTCGACCTCCTACGAGACGACGACTCAGAACGGACGGAACGTCCTGGTCGTGAAGCGCCTCGTGAGCGTCAGCAAGCGCGAGGTGCCGGTCGCGGAATACCCGGCCCTCCGCAAGGCTCTGTCCTCGGTGAGCGAAGAGGAATCGCGAGCGGTCACGCTGCTGCCTGTCGCCCCGCCGCCAGCGATCTAGCGGGGAAACCGGACCGGCCCCTAGCGCTCCGCCGCCCCGTCCATCATCAGCGTCCGCGCCGCGCGGTGCAGGGTCGCGGCGCGCGAGCGGATCGCCGTCGCCAGCAGGTCGGCCTGGTCGCGGGCGCGGGCGGCATCGCCGTCGAGGACCGCTTCGCGCAGGCCCGGCAGGGTCTCGGCGGCGTAGCTCGGCAGCGGCGCGTAGATCACGTGACGGAACCACGGCCGGCCCGGGATGCCGGCCGCATCGAGCAGGTCGCGTTCGGCCTGCATCAGCGAGTCGTTGACCGCCGCGAGGGTTTCCCGGCCCGGCCGGCCGCCGGCGAGGGCCGTCTCGACGCCGTCATCGAGATCGGCGGCGATCTTCCCCCACTGCGCCAGCGCGGCGCGCAGGTCGGTCAGGTCCGGAAGCGCGGCCGGGTTCGGAGCGCCGGCCGCGGCGCGCCCGCTGCCGGTCCGCGACGCCGGCCGCGAACGCTTCGCCTGGCGCTCGAGCCCGTCCAGATAGCCGGCGACTTCCCTCGGGTAGGCCGTTTCCTCGAACGGCAGCAGGTCGGCGTTCGCCAGCCGGTAGGCGAGCATCCCCCACACCGGCACCATCGCCGTGTGATAGACGAAGCCGGGGTCGCCGAAGTGCGACATCCAGTAGTAATTGTCGAGGATGGAATGGTAGACGCCGTACGGCCCCTCGAAGGCGGCGTCGAGCGACGGCACGCCGAGGTGGTTGAAGAAGACGGTGTAGTCCGAGCCGCTGCCGAGGATGTCGTACTCGACGACCGCCCGGCCGGGCGCCATCCCGTCCTCCGCTTCTTCCTCCGCCGGCGCGAAGTACGGCATCCGCTCCTCGGCGGCGGCGCGGGCGTTCTCCGCCGTCACGCTGTAGAGATCGCGGCCGGTCCTCGGGTCGCGCACGTCGCGCAGGACCTCGGAGATCAGCCGGCGCAGGCTCGGCACCGCCGACCCCTGAAAGGCGCTCCCGTCCGCCGACCCGTCGACGTTAAGGCAGGCGACCCCGTTCTGCGCCAGATCGCCGGCGAGCTCCTCGCCCCATTCGGTCGATCCGGTCAGGGTCCATTCCTCCGCGTCCCAGTTGCCGAACACCAGCGTGCGGCGCGGCCGGAATCCCTGCTTCGCGAGCGCCCCGGCGACTCGCGCCAGCTCCAGCATCGTCGCGGTGCCGCTGATCGGGTCGGCGGCGCCGTACACCCATGCGTCGTGATGATTGCCCAGGATGATCTTCTTCTCCGGCTCGTCGGTGCCGCGCAGGACGCCGATGACGTCGGTGATGGTGCGGTTGCCGAAGCTCGCATCGATCTTCATGTGGACGCGGGATGGCCCCGGCCCGAGGTGATAGGTGACGGGGAGCCCGCCCTGCCAGCCGCGCGGCACGACCGGCCCCTTGAGACTCTTCAAGATCACCAGCGCGTCGCGCCAGGCGATCGGCAGCGACGGGATCCGCGGCAGGATGCGTGACTCCTCCGGGCGGATGCGGCGCGCCTCCGGCAGCGACGCCCAGCCTGGCGTCAGCGGATCGCCCGGGACCAGGTAGTCGTAGGCCACCGCGCCGCGCTGGAAGTGGCTCTCGGGGCCCCACGGCCCGTCGGGATAGACGTCGCCGCGCGCGAAGCCGTCGTCGGCCGGGTCGCTGTAGAAGATGATGCCGGCGGCGCCGCGCGTCTCCGCCGCCTCCGCCTTCCCGCCGCGATAGCCGTGGAAGTAGCGCGCCAGCAGCAGCCGATCCTTGACGCTGATCCCGAGGGCCTCGAGTCGCGCGAAGTCCTCCGGGTTGGCGTAGTTGACGTACACCACCTCACGCGTCAGATCGCACGATGGCGAGTAGCCGTTCCAGTTGAGCAGCGCGCGCGGGTCGGCGCCGTCCTTGTCGTCGGGCGCTCCCTCTTCGGGGCGGGTCAGGATGGCGCGCACCGGCTCGACCTGTTCCAGCAGCGCCGCGTTCACGAACCCCAGGTAGACGGAGTAGGTCTTCATCTCCGTCTCCAGGCCGGCCTCCTTGAACCGGTCGCGGATGTAGCGCGCCACCGCGTCGTTCTCCGGCGTGCCCGCGACATGCGGGTCCTCGGTCATGACGCGGGCGTGCTCTTCGATCCGCTTCGCGTCCGGCAGCTTCTGCAGCAACGCCTCCAGCTTCCGTTGCCGCGCCAGCGAGTCGCGGTGAAAGCCGTGGATGCCGCGGTCCGGCTGGGCTCCCGGCCTGGCCGCTCCCACGACGGTCGCCCCCGCGACGGCCGCCGCGAGGAGAACGACCCCCGCCGCGAGCAGGACGGCCCCGGCCGCGAGGTAAATTCCACGCTTACTCCATTTCATAGGCTGACCCTGCCTTTCCGCCGCTTCCAGTACAGGTATGCCGGCACGCCGCTGAACAGGATCGCCAGGCCCCAGCCCGATTCGACCGGCTTGTCCACCAGCGTCTTGCCGAGCACGATGACGCACAGGGCGACGTAGACCAGCGGCGTCCACGGATAGCCCCAGGTGCGATAGGGGCGCGGCCATTCCGGGTGGCGGCGGCGCAGGATGATCACCGACGCGCCGGCGAGCGCATAGAACAGCACGGCCGCGAAGATGACGAACGTGTAGAGCTGATCGTAGCGCCCCGACAGGCAGAGGACGGCCGACCAGACGCATTGCCAGAAGATCGCCTTCGACGGGGTGTGGAAGCGCGGGTGGACGTCGGCGATGCGGCGGAAGAACAGGTCGTCCTTCGCCATGGCGTAGAACACCCGCGGGCCGGAGATGATCGTCGCCGAGATGCAGCCGAACACCGAGACGAGCACCGCCAGCGCCATCAGCCGCGCGCCGAGCGGCCCGAACAGGACGCCGGCGGCCGCCTCGCCGATGCGCGGTGTGGCGATCATGTCGCCGATCGGCATGGCGTACAGGTACAGGAGGTTCATGACCACGTAGATGAACGTGATCGCCGTCATGCCGAGGATCAGCGACAGCGGCAGATTGCGCTGCGGATCCCTGATCTCGCCGGCGGTGAAGGTGATGTTGTTCCAGCCCTCGTAGGCCCACAGCATCGCCACCATCGCCAGGATGAAACCGCCAATCGTCACGGCCGGCGCGCCGGTCGTCGCATTGGCGGCGCCGGACAGCGCTGCCTCCGCGCCCGCACCGCCGCCGGCCGTCGCAAACAGCGGTACGAAGTGGGCCAGGGCGCCGCGCCCGATGACGACCCCGAGGATCGCGAAGCCGGCGAACGAGGCGATCTTGATGACCGTGATGATCCCCTGGAAGACGCTTCCCTCCTTGACGCCGAAGTAGTTGATGACCGACAGGAGGACGATGACGAAGACGGCGTTGAGCTGGCCGGCGGAGATCGCCACCGTTCCGCCGGGAAGCGGCAGCGTCGCGACGACCACGCCGTTCCCGAGGGCCGGCACGAAGGACCCGAAGTACTCGGCGTAGCCGGCGGCGAGCGCGGCGAGGGTGCCGGTATGGATGACCGCGAACAGGGTCCAGCCGTACAGAAAGCCGGTGAAGTCGCCGTACGCCTCGCGGATGAAGACATATTGACCGCCGGCGTGCGGCAGCGCTGCGCCGAGCTCGGCGAAAACAAGAGCGCCCGCGAACGAGAAGATGCCGCCGACGATCCAGGCGGCGAGGAGCCAGCCGGGCGACGGGACGAGGCGGGCGACCCCTTCCGGGCCGCCGGTCACCATGAAGACCGCCGATCCGAGGACGAAACCAATGACCAGGAGGGTCGAGTCCCACAGCCCGAGGACGCGCAGCAGCGCGGCCCGATCCCCGGGATGCGCGCTCTGGGGTTCACTCGTCATGACGCCTCATCGAGGTCGGCACACACCGACGATGCCGACATGCTACACGAGGACCGCGGGGTCGGGGGTCGCTACGGGCAGGGAACCGCCGGCACGCGGAGGCGGCCGGCGCTGTCGGTGCCGAGGATCCCCCTGATGCCGAGTCCGCGGTTGGCGCCCGCGACCAGGTAGAAGAACGCCTGGCCGGCGGCGGGGGACTGCGGATCGGAAAAGGACGGCGACGGCACGCCGGTGAGAAAGCAGGAGCCGTCGTTGCCCGGCGCGATCCCGGGGATGGTGCCGCGGTACACGTCGTAGCCGTCCATCAGCGGATTGTCGGCACCGGTGAAGCCGCCGGACGAGGTGGCGGCGAGGTCGATCACCAACGATGCGGCCTGGTAGGCGGCCTCGAGCGTGCGCAGCTTGCCGGCGCCGAAGCGGTTGTTCGGCACAGTACCCGTGAAGCTGTCGGCGCGCGCCGATGCCTGCATCGCCGCCTTGATGTCGGTGCCGAGGAGACCCGGCTTCAGGGCCAGCAGCAGGGCCGCGGTGCCGGTGAGGTGCGGGGTCGCCATGCTGGTGCCGCTGATGTTGCCGTGCTGCCCGTCGCGTTCGAGCTGCAGCGGGTTCCCCGTCGAGCGGATGAGGCCGGTGTAGGTGGAGCCGATGAACTGCCCCGGCGCGGCGACGTCGGGCTTGATGCGGCCGTCGCGGGTCGGACCCGCCCCCGACGAGGCGACGATGCCGCCGACCGTCGACGTCGCGCAACCGCTCGAAACGGTGCCGCCCGAGTTCACCCACTGGCACTTGCTGACGTACGAGCCGGCGGTCAGGCCGTAGCGCGTCGTCCCGGGGATGCCGGCGGTCAGGCCGGCGGTCGCCGGGCTGAAGGTGACGAAGGCGACGCCGTTGAGATCGGCCTCGTTCCAGACGTCGAAGACGTGCGGGCCCGCCGACCCGGCGCTCACCGCCCGCACGCGCAGCGTCCAGGTTCCCGCCCGCGGCCCGACGACGGGACTGCAGGCGCTGCTGTCCCAGAGCTGGATGAACACCTCGTTGGCGCCGTTCAACGGGTCGAGCACGTTGGTGGCGTCGATCTGGACGGCGCCGTCGGCGGTGCAGCGGATGCCGGAATCGGCCCCGAGCGCGGCGCTCACCACGGTGCCGCCCGGCGTGACGATCTCGACGGTCGCGCTGTCGCCGCCGTCGTACCAGAGATCCATCCACAGAAACTCGTTCTCGGCGCCGGAGAGCGTGTTGTGGGTCGGGTTGAACTGGGTGGTCAGGACGGTCCCCGGCGTGGCGATCGATCCGGACCAGTGCATGGCGCGGGTGTTCGAGTTGCCGGCCGCCACCGCCACCTGCGCGCCGCTCCGCCCCGGGCCGGCGAACTGATCGATGGTCAGCTCGTCCGGGTCGGTGCCGTCGTGGGAGCCGAGATCGGTGCCCAGGCTCATGTTGGCGACCCACGGCTTGCCCGCCGCCGCCGCGGTCTGTCGGATGAACTGCATCGCCGCCGTCAGATCGCAGTCGAGGCAGTAGCTGCCCTGATCGTCGAACACCCGTACCACCAGGAGATCGGCCTCCGGGGCGACGCCGGCGAAGGTGCCGGCGGCGATCCCCAGACCGGTGGTGCGGCCGTTGCCGGCGGCGGTGCCGGCCACGTGCGAGCCGTGCCCGTGCCCGTCGCCGGTCAGGATGGTCTGTATGCCGGCGATCCCCGCGTTGATGTCCGCCCTGCTGTAGAAGGCTCCGAACGAGAATCCGGCTGGTGGTCCGTGCAACGGATCGACGATCGTCTGATCCCAGATGCCCAGCATGCGGGTGGTCCCGTCCGGGTTCCGGAAGTCGTTGTCCCGCCAGTTGATGCCGGTGTCGATGATCGCCACGATGACGCCGGCGCCCTTCGTGCCGAAGGTCGAATTGGCGGCGTCCGACGCATCGTAGGCGGCGCCGGTGCTGACGTCATTCGTGAGATGGTAGGTTCGCGCCGCACGGATCCAGCGCACGCCCGGAAGCGCCGCGAGCTGATCGAAAGCACTCGCCGGCACGCGCAGCGCGGCGATCGAGCCGACCCTGCCCCGCAATTCGATGCCGAGATCCTGGAGCGCCGGCCGCAGCCGGCTCCACGACGCACCGTCGACGAGCCCGGCCTTGACGCGCAGCCCGGGGTCGCGTGCGGCGCGATCGGCGGGCGCGATCGGCGGCAATGGAGCGCCGCGGCGCGCCGCCTCGACGGCGCGCCGGAGCGCCGGGTCGATGCTCGCGGGCCCGGAGGTCGCTCGCGCATCGGCCGCCGCGCCGGCGGCGACGGCCGGCGGCATCACCAGGGACACCAGCGCGGTGATCCCGAGCAGCAGCGCGTTGGCCCGGGCGGAGCGTCGTCGTGGCTGGGTCATCAGCCGGTAAGTCTACGGCGAGGGGCGGGATCGGGCAATCAAAAGTGCAGGCTGATCCCGACGGTGATGGTCCGGACCGGGCTGCTGACCTCGCCGGTGATGTAGCTGTACAGGATCTCGCCACCGCACTCGAAATTCTTGCTGAGCTGAATCCCGAGCCCGATCCCCCAGTTCGCCCCGAACTCGAGGCTCTGCGGGGTGTCGAGGTTGTCGATCAGCCGGACGCTGTACAACCCGATGCCGGCCGTCAGGTAGGGCCGGACGACGGCGAACGGGAAGGTGTAGATGTAGTTGCCGTCCACGAACAGGATGTCGGCATCGCGCGTCCCGGCCGCAGGCGAAATTTCCTCGCGGCCGTCGAGGATCATGAAGCCGGCGCTGCCGCGGAAGGACGAGGACTTGGTCTTGTGGAACTGGACCGCGATGTTGAGCGTCTCGGACGACGAGTAGGAGTTGTCGTTCGGGGTGCCCGCCTCACCGAAGCCGATCGAGAAGGTCAGATCGCCGGGCTGGACCGCCGCCGATGCCCCCGGCGCGCACAGGACCGAGGCGCCCGTGAGCACCAGGATGAGAGCGATCGCGTGAACGATCGGGCGGCGGACCATGAACGCGCCGGCATCCTATCACACGGTTTGATGCTCCGGGATGAATTTCCCACAGCATGTTGGGGGTCGTGAAGCTCCGCTCACGACATGTTGTTGAGGCAGCCTCCACCGCCTATCTGATTCGAGACACTACACTTTTTGCTTGACATCCCATCGGTGCCTCTCTATATTTCGCGGCGGTGGAGCGAAGTGGACCGAAGTGGTCCACTGAACCTGAAAAGCCTTCGACCGGACCAACCGACTGAACCGCTGGGATCGGACGCGACCGATGTTTTCCATTGGCGCGCCTCGCCGAGGAGCGAATGCTCAGAGGAAACGCACCGGCGAAAGTCGACAGCAAGGGTCGACTGAAGATCCCCACCCAGTTCCGGCGCTACATCGAAGAGAAATTCGGGCGCGAGTGCTTCGTCACCTCCATCAGCGGTGACAACGTGCGCGTCTATCCGATGCCCGTGTGGGTCGGCATCGAGAAGAAGCTCAGCGCCCTCCCGTCGATGAATCCCACCATCACGCGCTTCCTCAACCACATCAACTACTACGGCCAGGAAGCCGCGATGGACGACCAGGGGCGGATCCTGATTCACCCGCTGCTGCGCGAACGGAGCGGCGCCGTCGGCGAGGTGGCGGTCCTGGGCAACCAGAACTGGCTCGACATCTGGAACCGGGACAAGTTCGAGTCGATCCTGAAGACAGGGCCGGTGACGGAGGGGGATCAGCAGATCCTCGCTTCGCTCGGCATCTGAGGAGGGCCGTGCGATCCACGACGCGACGGCGGGGGGATTCCACCAGTCCGTTCTCCTTGACGAGACCCTCGAGTTGCTCGCCTGCCGCCCCGGCGGGCTCTGGGTCGACGGCACGCTCGGCGCCGGCGGGCACGCCGAGGCGATCCTCCGCGCCACTGCGCCCGGCGGGCTCCTGCTCGGGCTCGATCGCGACGCCGACGCGCTGGAGCGGGCGCGGGCGCGCCTGGCGCCGTTCGGCGAGCGGGCAATCCTTCAACGTGCCGACTTTCGCAGCCTCCCGGGGATCCTCGATGCGCTCGGCGGCGAGCGGCCGGCGGGCATCCTTCTCGATCTCGGTCTCTCCTCCCTGCAGCTCGACGACCCGGCGCGCGGCTTCTCCTTCATGGCCGACGGGCCCCTGGACATGAGGATGGACCGCACCCAGCCGAGAACCGCCGCCGACCTCGTCAACGGTCTCCCGCGGGAGGCGCTCGCGGAGCTGTTCGCCCGCTATGGCGAAGAGCGGCAGGCGCGGCGCCTCGCCGCGGCCATCGCGCGGGCCCGGGCGCGGGGCCCGATCCCGACCACGCGCCGGCTGGCGGAGATCATCGAGGAGGCGACGCCCGTCCGCGGCCCGCGGCGGATCCATCCCGCCACCCGCGTGTTCCAGGCCCTGCGCATCGCCGTCAATGACGAGCTGAGCGGGCTGGACCGCCTGCTCGACGATGTCGCCACCCGGTTGCAGCCGCGCGGCCGGATCGCGGTCATCGCCTTCCATTCGCTCGAGGATCGGATCGTCAAGAACGCCTTCCGCGCCCTCGCCGCCCGCTGCGCCTGTCCGCCCCGCCTGCCGGTCTGCGGCTGCGGCCGTCCGGACGTGGTGCGCCTGGTGACCAGGAAGCCGGTCCGGCCGGGACCGCAGGAGGTTCGCTTCAATCCCCGCAGCCGGAGCGCCCGGCTGCGCGTCGCCGAACGGCTGGAGACCCCATGAACCGACGATCGGCCAGAACCGGAATCCAGATGAACGCCCGCCTGGTGCGCGAGAGAGACCGCGCCCGCGCCCGCGAGTTGCGCCGCTTCGTGATCTACGGCGCGGTGATCGTCGCGCCGCTCCTGGCGTACGTCTGGCAGCGCGTCGACTTCATCCGCGTGTCGTACGAGGTCGAATCGCTGCAGAAGGCACGCCAGGCGGAGACGGAACGCCAGAAACAGCTCGCCCTCGAGCGCTCCTATCTCCTCGCCCCCGATCGGATCGAGAAGGTGGCGCGCAAGCAGCTCGGTCTCGGCGACCCGGCGCCCGAGAACGTCCGCCGGGTGCGGGTCATCGACGGCCGCATCGACGAGATCGGCGCCCAGGCGCGGCGGGGCGCGCCGGGGGGACGCGGGGCCGGGGAACCGGATGACGCGCCCGCGGGCGCGGCGGCTCCCCTGGCGCTGGCCGGCGTGGCGGGCGGCATCCCGCCGCTGGCGGGACCCGGGACCGGGGAGGATCGCCGATGACGACGAGGCGCCGCGGCTTCGACGCGGCCGCCGGCGGGCGGGCGGCGCGCCGCCGGCCGCACTGGAAGGACCGCGACCCGGTTCCGACCACGGCCGCCCGCCGGGCGCGCGTCGTCCTGCTGGCGCTGTCGGTCGCGGTCGGCCTCATGGCGCTGGTGGCACGCTGCGCCTGGCTGCAGATTTTCAAGGCGTCGGAACTCCTGGAGCAGGCCCGCTCGCAGCAGGAACAGACGATCACGCTCGATCCGCTGCGCGGCGCCATCGTCGATCGCAACGGCAAGGAGCTGGCGGTCAGCCTCGATGTCGACTCGCTGTTCGCCCAGCCCACCGCCATCGACGACGCGGGCGCCGTGGCCCGCCGGCTCGAGCCGATCCTCGGGATGCGCGCCGCCGAGCTGCGCGAGCGGCTGCAGGGCGACCGTCATTTCGCCTGGCTGAAGCGCAAGATCACCCCCGAGCTGCGCCGCAAGGTGGAGGCGCTGCATCTCGACGGGATCGGCTTCGTGCGCGAGAGCCGGCGCTATTACCCGAAACGCGCGCTCGCGGCGCACGTGCTGGGCGCCTGCGGCGTCGACAACCAGGGGCTCGATGGGCTGGAATTCCTGTACGACAAGGCCATTCAGGGAACGCCCGGGCGCATCCTGGCGCTGCGCGACGGGCGGGGCGGGCGGGTCTTCGATCGCTCGCGCGTCGACCCGATCGTCGGCGACGGCCTGGCGCTGACGATCGACGAGATAATCCAGTACGCCGCCGAGCGCGAGCTCGACACCGCCATGCAGGAGACCGGCGCCGACGGGGCGACCGTCGTCGTCCTGCGGCCGCAGACGGGCGAGGTGCTGGCGCTGGCGAGCCGCCCGACCTTCGACCCGAACAACTATGCCGCCGCCGCCGATGCGGCGCGCCGCGATCGGGCGGTCACCGACTACTACGAGCCGGGCTCGACCTTCAAGGTGGTGACTGCGGCGGCGGCGCTCGACCGCGGACGCGTGCACCCGAACGAGGTGATCTGGTGCGAGAACGGCTCGATTCAAATCGCCAACCATCTCTACAAGGAGGATCGCCTGTCGTACGGCAACCTGACGTTCACCGACATCCTCGCCAAGTCCAGCAACGTCGGCGCCATCAAGATCGGCCGGCGATTGCGCCCGGATGAGTTCATCGCGACCATCCGCGGCTTCGGCTTCGGCAGCAAGACCGGCATCGATCTGCCGGGCGAGAGCACCGGCCTGCTGCGCGACCTGCCGCAGTGGTCGGGGCTGTCGCAGGCGTCGCTGTCGATGGGGCAGGAGATCGGCACGACGCCGATGCAGCTGGCGTCCATGCTGGCCGCCCTGGCCAACGATGGCGTCTGGGTCCGGCCGCACGTCGTGCAGGCGACCATCGCCCCCGACGGCCGCCGGGCGCCGCGCCCGCGGGGCCCGGACGACGCGCGCCGCGTGATCTCCGCCGCCACGGCCCGGGTCCTGCGCAAGACGCTGCAGTCGGTGACCGTCGACGGGACCGCCAAGGCCGCCGCCCTCCCCGGCTACAGCGTCGGCGGCAAGACCGGAACGGCGCAGAAGATCGACGGCACCGGCCGGTACGCGCGCGGCAAGTACGTGTCCTGGTTCGCCGGGTTCGTGCCGGCGGACGCGCCGGCCCTGGCGATCGTCGTCATGATCGACGAGCCGAAGGGCCCGAAGTTCCACGGCGGCGACATCGCCGCGCCGGTGTTCGCGCGCGTCGCGCTGCCGGCGTTGCAGTACCTCGGTGTGCAACCCGACCGGCAGGGACCGCTGGTGTTTGATCGTGCCGTCGTGGCGGAGCGCGGCTTCCAGGGCGCGATCGCGCCTGCCCGCGATCGGCGCCCGGCCACGCCGCCGACCGCGGTGTCCGCGGTGCGCCGCGGCGCCGGCGCCGGACGGGAGGCCGAGGTGCTGCGGGCTTCGCTTGCCGGGTCGCCGGTGCGCCTGGCGCCGGCGGCGGGTCGGGCCACGATGCCGGAGCTCACCGGACTGAGCATGCGACAGGCGAGCGAGGCGCTCGCGGCGGCCAGGCTGACCTGTCGCAACCAGGTCGGCGGGCCGCACGTCACGCGACAGGAGCCGCCCGGGGGGTCCGAGATTGCCCCCGGTGCGGCCTGCCTGGTCGTCTACTGAAGCGGTCGTCGATCGAAGCGACGGAGAGCGGCATGCAACTCTGGCAGGTGCTGGCAGACATCCCGAATGTGCGGTTGACCGGCGACCCGGCGACCGGCGTCCGCGGCCTGTCCTACGACTCCGGCCGGGTCGAGCCCGGCGACCTGTTCGCGGCCCTGCGCGGCACGAAACGCGACGGCAACGATTTCGTCGACCAGGCGATCGGCCGGGGCGCCTCCGCCGTGCTGTCGGCCCGCCCGCCGCGGCCGCGCGCCACGGTGGCCTGGGCGCAGGTGGAGGACGATCGGCTCGGTCTGGCCCTGGCGGCGCGCAACTATTACGGCCGCCCCGACGAAAACCTCCTGATGGTCGGCGTGACCGGCACCAACGGCAAGACCACGACCTGCTTCCTGATCGAGTCGGTGCTGCGCGAGGCGGGCATGAAGCCGTGCCTCATCGGCACCGTCCTGTACCGCGACCAGCGCGAGGAGATGAAGGCCGACCGGACGACGCCCGAATCGCTCGACCTCTACCGCCTGCTCGACCGCTTCGCCACCTCCGGCGCGCGGTCGTGCGCCATGGAGGTGTCGTCGCACTCCCTGGCGCTGCGACGGGTCGCCGGCTTGCGCTTCCGGGCCGCGGTGTTCACCAACCTGACCCAGGACCATCTCGACTTCCACGTCACGATGGAGGCCTACCTGGAGGCCAAGGCGATGCTGTTCGCCTCCCTCCCGGGCGACGGCGTGGCAATCCTGAACGCCGACGATGCCGCCGCGACGCGCCTGCGGGCCGCGACCTCGGCCCGGGTGGTCACCTGGGGGGCGGCGCCCGGCGCCGATGTCCGCCTGGCGTCGATGCAGACCTCGACCCGGGGCACGGCCTGCGAGCTCGAAATTGCTGCCGGCGTCGGCGGCCCCGGCACCGCGGCGGCCCGCCTTCGGATCGATTCGCCGCTCTTGGGTCGGCCCAACGCCCTGAACCTGACGGCCGCCGCGGCCGCGACGCTGGCGCTCGGTCTGCCGGGGCGGGCCATCGTCGCCGGCCTGCAGGCGGTGCCGGGTGTGGTCGGCCGATTCGAGCGGGTCGAGGCCGGCCAGCCATTCACGGTGCTGGTCGACTACGCCCATACCGACGATGCGCTCGCGAACCTGCTCGCCGCGGTGCGCGATCTGAAGCCGCGCCGGATCCTGACGGTGTTCGGCTGCGGCGGCGATCGCGACCGGGCCAAGCGACCCAAGATGGGATACGCCGCGGCGCGCGGCAGCGATCTGGTGATCGTGACGTCCGACAATCCCCGCAGCGAGGACCCCGAGGCGATCATCCGGGAGATCCTCCCCGGCGTGCGCGACGCGCTCGGCGTGGCCCCCGGGCAGGAGGTCGACCCCGCCCGCTGTCTGGTCATCGCCGATCGCAAGGAGGCGATCCGGCGGGCGATGGCGCTCGCGGCCGACGGCGACTGCGTGGTGATCGCCGGCAAGGGGCACGAGACGTACCAGATCCTGCGCGACCGGACCGTGCCGTTCGACGACCGCGAGGCGGCGCGCGACGTCCTGCGCGCCGCGGCGCGCGGACGTCATCACCGGGCGGCGCGTTAGGAGCCTGTCCGGGTCATGGGCCGGGCGGCGGGAGGCATCACTTTGGCCAGGCTGAGCCTCAAGGAGATCGCCGCGGCGGTGCGGGGCGAGCTGATCACCGGGCCGAAGCCGCCCGAGGGAGGGGCGTTGCATGAAGTCGACTCGTACTCGATCGACTCGCGGACGGTGGGCGAGGGCGCGCTGTTCTTCGCCATCGTCGGGCCGCGGCTCGACGGGCACGACTTCGTCGCCGAGGCCTTCCGCAAGGGGGCCGCGGCGGCCGTGGTGGCGCGGCCGCCCGGGCGCTTCCCCGGGGCCCCGTTGCTGTTGCGGGTCAAGGACACGACCGCCGGTCTTCAAGAGTTGGGCGCGCATGTCCGCCGCCGGCAGCCGCTCAAGGTGATCGGCATCACCGGCAGTGCCGGCAAGACGACCGCCAAGGAGCTGACCGCCGCCGTGCTGGAGCAGCGCTACCGCACTCTGAAGTCGGAGGGGAACCTGAACAATACCTGGGGGCTGCCGCTCCAGTTGCTGCGCCTCGAACCCGCGCACGAAGCCGCGGTGCTGGAGATGGGGATGAGCTACCACGGCGAGATCGCCCGCCTGGCGGAGATCGCCGACCCCGACGTCGGTGTCATCCTCAACGTCCTGCGCGTCCATCTCGAGCACTTCAAGAGCCTCGAGGACATCGCCCGGGCCAAGGGCGAGCTGTTCCGCGGCCTGCGCCGGGACGCCGTCGCCGTGTACAACGCCGACGACCGGCTGACGACCCGGCTCGGGCGCGCCTTCAAGGGTCCGTCGCTCGCGTACGGCGTGACTTCGAAGAGCGCCGCGGTGCGGGCCGAGGCGATCGAGCTCCTCGACCCGGTCGGCTCGCGCTTCGTCCTGCGCCACGATGACGACCGCGCCGCCATCCATCTGGAGCTGCCGGGCCGGCACAACATCGACAATGCCCTGGCGGCCGCCGCGGTCGGGTTCGCGCTCGGGCTGCGGGCCGAGACGATCCGGCGCGGTCTCGAGAGCGTCCGCCCGGTGGCGATGCGCGGCACGCTGCAACGCCTGCCGGACGGTGTGCTGCTCCTCGACGATTCCTACAACAGCAACCCGGCGGCGATGGAGCGGGCCATCGACATGCTGCGCGGCGCCACGGCGCAGCGGCGGATCCTCGTGGCCGGCGACATGCTCGAGCTCGGGCCGTACGGCAAGCGGGCCCACGCCCGTCTGGGCGAGCAGGCGGCCGCCGCCGGGCTCGACCTGTTCATCGCCGTCGGGACGCTCGCGGCCGCCGCCGCCGAGACGGCGCGGCGCAAGGGGCTTTCCGGCACGCACCACTTCCCCGACTCAGGCGCGGCCGCGCCGTTCGTCGCCGCCCAGGCGCGCCCGGGCGATCTCCTGCTGGTCAAAGGCTCGCGCGGCATGAAGATGGAGAAAGTCGTCCAGGCGGTGCTCGACGCCCACCAAGGCGGCGGACACGCCGCCGGCCAGAGCGCCGGCGGGGGGCGCTGATGCTGTATCACCTCCTCTTCCCCCTGCATGAGTCGGTCAAAGTCCTCAACGTCTTTCGCTACATCACCTTCCGGGCGGCGCTCGCCACCCTGACGGCGCTTCTCATCAGCCTGGCCCTCGGCCCCGGTCTCATCCGGCGGCTGCGGGAGATTCAGATTGGGCAGCAAATCAGACCCGAGGGACCTCAATCTCACCAGACCAAGAAGGGCACACCCACCATGGGGGGGCTCCTGATCCTGATCGCGGTGGCGCTCCCCTCCCTCCTCTGGGCCGACCTCACGAATCCGTTCGTGTGGATCGTCCTCTCGTCCATGCTCCTCCACGGCGTCATCGGCTTCACCGATGACTACTTCAAGATCGCGAGAAAGAGGTCCCTCGGGCTGACCGCCCGCCAAAAGCTCGTCGCGCAGTGGACGCTGGCGTTCGCCATCGGGCTGGTCCTGCTGTGGCTGGCGAGCCACGGGCGGTTCTCGACGCTGCTCAGCTTTCCGTTCTTCAAACACTGGACGCCGTTCCTGGGAACGTTCTACGTGCTGTGGGTGATGCTGGTCGTGGTCGGGTCGGCGAACGCCGTCAACCTGACCGACGGCCTGGACGGGCTGGCGATCGGTTGCTCGCTGATCGCCTGCGGCACCTACGCCATCCTCGCCTACATCGCCGGCCACGCCAAGGTGGCGGGCTACCTCGATGTGCCGTTCGTCCGCGGCAGCGGCGAGCTGGCGGTCATCTGCGGGGCGCTGGTCGGCGCCTCGCTCGGCTTCCTGTGGTTCAACTGCAACCCGGCCCAGGTGTTCATGGGGGACGTCGGCTCGATGGCCCTCGGCGGAGCGCTGGGCACGGTGGCGCTGACGATCAAGCAGGAGATCCTGCTGGTGTTCGTCGGCGGCCTGTTCGTGATCGAGGCGGCCTCGGTGATCCTGCAGGTCGGCAGTTTCCGGCTGCGCGGCAAGCGGATCTTCCGGATGGCGCCGATCCACCATCATTTCGAATTGTCGGGCTGGCCCGAGCAGAAGGTGGTGATCCGCTTCTGGATCGTGGCGCTGATCTTCTCGCTCATGGGGCTGTCGACGCTCAAGCTGCGCTGAGAGCGGTCCGGTGATGATGTCGACATTCGAGCATGCCCGCGCCAACCCTCCGAAGCTGGCGGGCGCGCGCGTCGTCGTGGTCGGGGCCGGCCGGAGCGGTCAGTCGCTGGCGCGCTTCCTGCTGTCGCGCGGCGCCTCGGTGGTCATGACCGACGCTCAGCCGGCGGTGGCCCTCGGCCCGGACGTCGAGGGATTGGGACGCGAGGGGGCCGTCCTGGAGCTCGGCGGGCATCGTCCCGGGACTTTCATCGGAGCCGATTTGATCGCGGTCAGCCCGGGTGTGCCGATGGGCATCGCGCCGCTCGAGGAGGCGCGTCGCAAGGGGATCCGGATCGTCGCCGAGGTGGAGCTCGCCTCGTGGTTCCTGAAGGGGATCGTGATCGGCATCACCGGGACGAACGGCAAGAGCACGACCACGGCCCTGGCCGCGTATCTCCTTGCGCACGCCGGCCTGAAGGCGGCCGCCTGCGGCAACATCGGCACGCCGCTGACCGACTTCATCGCGCGCGACGCGCCCGACCATTACTACGTCGTCGAGCTGTCGTCGTTCCAGCTCGAGGGGATCCAGACGCTGCGACCGTGGATCGCGGCGCTCCTGAACCTCACCCCGGACCACCAGGACCGCTACGCCGCGCCGCTCGACTATTACCGGGCCAAGAGCCGCATCTTCATGAACCAGGGGGCGGCGGACCACGCCATCGTCAACCGCGACGACCCGGAGGCGTGGGCGATGGCCGCGGCGCTCAAGTCGCGCCTCCATCCATTCAGCCGGGCGCTCGACCTGCCGGAGGGGGCCTGCCTGAAGGGCGACGCCATCGCGGTGCGCCGCCAGGGCCGCGAGATCCGCGCCATTCCGCTGTCGGCCGTGCCGCTGTTCGGGACGCACAACCTCGAGAACGTCATGACCTCGCTGCTGATCGCCGATCTGTGCGGCGTGCCGCTGCCGAAGGCCGAGAAGGGCCTCGCCGCCTTCCGCGGCCTGCCGCACCGCCTCGAGAAGGTGCGCGAGCTGGGCGGCGTCGCCTGGTTCAACGACTCCAAGGCGACCAACGTCGGGGCGACGGTCAAGTCGCTCCTGAGCTTCCCCGGCCGGGTCGTGCTGATCCTGGGGGGCAAGGACAAGGGGGGGGATTTCGGCGAGCTCCGGCCGCTCATCCGCGAGCGCGTCGTCCATCTGATCCTGATGGGGGCGGCGCGCGACGCGATCGCCACGCAGGTCGGGCCGATCGCGCCGACCACCAGGGTGGTGACCATGCAGGAGGCGGTCGAGGCGGCGCGTCAGGTCGCCCCGGCCGGAGGCGTCGTGCTGCTGGCGCCCGCCTGCGCCTCGTTCGACCAGTACACCGGTTTCGAGGCGCGCGGCGAGGATTTCCGGCGGCTGGTGAATGCCCTGCCCGCCTGAGCGGGCCGCGGCGAAGGGAGACGGAGATCGGGAATGGCGCGCAAGCTGGCATTCGACAAGACATTGTTCGCGGTGGGCGTGGGCCTGACCTTGTTCGGGCTGGTGATGATCTACTCCGCCTCGGCGGTGATCGCCATGGAGCGCTTCGGGAGCCCGTCGCGTTTCCTGCTCAAGCAGCTCCTGGCCGCCGTCGTCGGGCTGGCGGGCATGGCGACCGCCATGCACGTCGACTACCGCCGGCTGCTGAAGCGCCCCGTCGTCGCGTTCGGCCTGCTCGCCAGCGTCACGCTCCTGGTCGCCGTCCTGATCGCCGATCGGACCCACTCCGTGCACCGCTGGATCGTCGCCGGGCCGATCCAGATCCAGCCGTCGGAGATCGCCAAGCTGGCCCTGGTGCTGTTCCTCGCCTCGTTCCTGGCCCGGAAAGAGGACAAGGTCAACGACCTCGCCGGCACCCTGGTGCCGTGCGCCGCGGTGGTCGGGCAGCTGGTGCTGCTGGTCTATCTGCAGCCCGATCTCGGGACGGCGACGCTCTACATCTTGATGACGGTGGCTCTGCTGTTCGTCGCCGGGCTTCGCTGGCGATATCTTCTGATG
Source organism: Acidobacteriota bacterium (assembly GCA_018606725.1). GTDB lineage: Bacteria > Acidobacteriota > Polarisedimenticolia > Gp22-AA2 > Gp22-AA2 > JAGYID01. Next base: position 39,841 of record JAGYID010000031.1, on the reverse strand, counting down.
TCGGGAGGCGCCTGCGCCCTGGGCCTGGCGGTGATGATCCTGCAGGCGCCGTACCGGATGCGCCGGGTCCTGGCGTTCCTCAATCCGGACGAGGATCCGCTCGGGGCCAATTTCCAGGTCCGCCAGTCGATCCTGGCGGTGGCCAGCGGCGGCATCCCCGGGACCAGCCTCGGCGAGAGCCGCCAGAAGCTGTTTTTCCTGCCGGAGCCGCACACCGACTTCATCTTTTCGGTCATCGCGGAGGAGCTCGGATTCATCGGCGCGGCGGCGGTCATCGTGGCCTTCGGAATCCTCTTCTGGCGCGGCATGGTGGCGGCGGCCAACGCACCGGACCGGGGCGGCGCCTACCTGGGCTTCGGCATCACCCTCTGGCTGGTGCTGCAGGCGGCGATCAACGTCGCGGTGACCGTGGGCCTGGTGCCGACCAAGGGGATCCCCCTGCCGTTTCTCAGCTACGGCGGGTCGAGCCTGGTGGTGAACTTGTGCGCGCTGGGGGTGCTGCTGAACATCTCGCAGCACGGATCGTAGAAGGCGAAGGGGAGCGGACGCGTGGCGGAGGAGTGAGATCTGGCGATCGAGCGGATCATCATCGCCGGCGGGGGGACCGGCGGGCATCTCTACCCCGGCATCGCGGTCGCCGAAGAGCTGCGGCGGCGACGGCCGGGGCTGGCGATCGACTTCGCCTGCTCCGGGACGCCGCTGGAGGCGGACATCCTGGGTCGGCACGGGCTCAACCAGCTGCCGATCCGGAGCGGCGGCATCGTCGGCAAGTCGATCGGGGCGCGCCTGCGGGGCGGTTTCCGGGCCACGCACGGGCTGCTGCAGGCGATCCGGGCCCTGCTGCGGCTGCGGCCGAAGGCGGTGATCGGCGTCGGCGGCTATGCGTCGGGTCCGATGGTGATGGCGGCGGTCCTGCTGCGGGTGCCGACGCTGATCCACGAGCAGAACTATTACCCGGGGCTGACCAACCGTCTGCTGGCGCCATGGGTCCGGCGGGTGGCGATCTCGTTCGAGGAGACGCGGCAATATTTCAGGGGGCGGGGTGAAGTGACCGGCAATCCGATCCGCGCCGAGTTCGCCGGCGCGCGCCGCAAGGCGCGCGCCGACGCGTTCGGCGTCCTGATCTTCGGCGGCAGCCAGGGGGCGCGACCGCTCAACAATGCCATCGTCCAGGCGCTGCCGCGCATGCAGGAGCAGCGCCTGGGCCTGCGTTTCACGCACGGCACGGGCACGGCCGACCTGGCCCGGGTGATGGCGGCTTACGCAGCGGCGGGTTTCGAGGCGACCGTGCTGCCTTACATCACCGCCATCCGCGAGGCCTATGATCAGGCCGACCTGGTGATCGCCCGGGCCGGCGCTTCGAGCGTGTCGGAGATCGCCGCCTGCGGCAAGGCCTCGATCCTGGTGCCGCTGCCGCGCGCCGCGCACGACCACCAGCGCTGGAACGCCCGCAAGATGGCGGAGGCCGGGGCCGCGATCGTGCTCGAGGAAGCGGACCTGACCGGGGAGAGCATGGCGAAGACCATCCTGGCGCTGCGCGACGACCGGGAGGGACTCCTGGGGATGGAGCGGGCCGCGACGGCGCTGGCCCGCCCGGAGGCCGCCGCCCGGATCGCCGACATGGTCGAGGAGCTCTGCGCATGGTGATGCTGCGCAAGACCCGGCGCATCCACTTCGTCGGCATCGGCGGGATCGGCATGAGCGGCATCGCCGAGGTGCTGATCAACCTCGGCTACGAGGTCACCGGCTCGGACCTCGAGGAGGGCGCCACCGTGCAGCGGCTGCGGTCGCTCGGCGGCCGGGTGGCGCGCGGTCACCGGCCGGAGAACGTCGGCGACTGCGACGTGGTCGTCGTCTCGTCGGCCGTCCGCCCCGACAACCCCGAGGTGCTCGAGGCGCGTCGCCGGCAGATCCCGGTGATCCCGCGGGCCGAGATGCTCGCCGAGCTGATGCGCATCAAGTACGGCATCGCCATCGCCGGCTCGCACGGCAAGACGACCACCACCTCGATGGTGGCGCAGGTCCTGTCCGGGGCCGGGCTCGATCCGACGATCATCATCGGCGGGCGCCTCGGGGTGCTCGGCGGCAACGCCAAGCTGGGGGGCGGCGATCTGCTGGTCGCGGAGGCGGACGAGAGCGACGGCTCGTTCCTGCGGCTGACCCCGACCATCGCCGTGGTCACCAACATCGACCCCGAGCACCTCGATCACTACGGCACCATCGAGCGGCTGCAGGACGCCTTCGCGGACTTCCTCAACCAGGTGCCGTTCTACGGCGTCGGCATCGTCTGTCTGGACGAGCCGCGCATCCAGCAGATCCTGCCGCGCCTGACGCGCCGGGTCGTGACCTACGGCTTCTCGGCGCAGGCCGACCTGTCGGCATCCGCCGTCGAGCTCAAGGAATTCCGCGCCGCCTTCGACGTCCTGCTCCAGGGGAGAAAGCTCGGGCGGGTCACCCTGTCGGTGCCGGGGCGCCACAGCGTCGCCAATGCCCTCGCCGCCATCTCCGTCGGTCTCGATCTGGAAATCCCGTACGCCACCGTCGCCGCCGAGCTGGCCCGCTTTCACGGCGCCGATCGCCGCTTCCAGCTCAAGGGCGAAGCGCGCGGCATCATGGTCATCGACGACTACGGTCATCACCCGGTGGAGATCCAGGCGACCCTGGCCGCCGCCAAGAAGGGCTGGGGACGGCGCACCGTGGTGGTATTCCAGCCGCATCGCTATTCGCGGGTGCAGGCGCTGCTCACCGAGTTCGCGCGCGCCTTCTACGACGCCGACGTGCTGGCGGTCACCGACATCTACCCCGCCGGCGAGACGCCGATCCCGGGGGTGACCTGCGAAGCCATGACGCGCGCCATCGAGGAGCACGGCCACAAGGACACGACGCTGATCAAGGATCTCAACGACGTCCCCGCCTGGCTTCTCGAGAGGGCCCGGGAGGGCGACATGATCATCACCCTCGGGGCCGGCAGCGTTTACCGGGCCGGCGACGAGTTCCTGAAGCGGCTGAAGGGATGAGGAGAACGGTGGCGGCGGAGCCGGGCGGACGATGCTGTTAGCGGCCGGGCGTTCGTGGATCGACGAGGCGGAGGCCATTCTCCGCGCCAGCCGGCTGCGCGTGCTGCGCGACGTGCCGCTGCGCGAGCGGACCTACCTCGGGATCGGCGGTCCGGCGCGCCTCCTCGTCGCGCCGGACGACGCGCAGGAGCTCGCCGTCGTCCTCGGCCGCTTCACCGCCGCCGCCGTGCCGTTCGAGTTCCTGGGCGCCGGCTCGAATCTGCTGGTGGCCGACGCCGGGCCGTCGTTCGTCGTCGTGTCGTCGGAGGGGTTCGACGCCGAGCCGGTCATCGAGGGCGCCGCGGCGCGCGTCGGCGCCGGGTACTCCGTGCCCAAGCTGGTCAAGCGCCTCGCCGCCGCCGGTCTCTCCGGTCTCGAATTCGCCGAGGGGATCCCCGGCAGCGTCGGCGGCTGCGTGCGGATGAACGCCGGCTGGCACGAGGGGGCGTTCGGCCAGGCGGTCGCCGGTCTGACGCTGGTCGGGTGCGACGGCCGGGTCGAAGAACTGCGCCCCGACCGCTCCACCTTCGCGTACCGGTCGAGCCCGGGCGTCGGCGACCGCTTCGTCGCGGCGGCGACGCTGCGCCTGACGCCCGACGACCCGGGGCGGATCAAGGATCGCCTGCGCGAATACCATGGCCACCGCGTCCGCACCCAGCCCGCCGGGGCGCGCAACGCCGGCTGCATCTTCAAGAACCCGCCCGGCGATCACGCCGGCCGGCTGATCGACGCCTGCGGCCTGAAGCAGCGCGCCGTCGGCGGCGCGTCGGTGTCGGAGGTGCACGCCAATTTCATCATCAATCGCGGCGATGCGAGCGCCGATGACGTCGCGGCGCTCATCGACCAGGTCCGCGACGAGGTCTTCAGGAAGACCGGGGTCCGGCTCGAGGAAGAGGTGATCCGGTGGAGATGAGGCGCGTCGAGCGGCCGGACATGCACGACGGGCTCGATGAGCCGCTCCGGATCCTGCGCCGCGGCCAGGAGCACCGCGCCTTCCGCAATCGCCGCCGCGGCGTGGTGCGCCGGCGGCTGATCGCGGCGGCGCTCCTGGCGATCGCATCGGCCGTAGGCGGAGGCGCCTACTTCGCGCGGCACTACGCCACCCATGCGGCCCGCTTCCGGCTGCGCCGGATCGGCTTCTCGACGCTGCGCTACGCTCCCGAGCCGGAGCTGCGCCGGGTCGTGGCGCGCTACGCCGGCACCAACATCTTCCGCCTCGACCTGGGCCGCGCCGGGCGGGACCTGGAAGCCAAGCGCTGGGTCAAGCGGGCGATCGTGCGGCGCGTCCTGCCCGACGGTCTGTTCTGCGCCATCGAGGAGCGCCGGCCGCGCGGCCTGGCGTTGATCCGCGATCGGGTCTGGCTGGTCGACGAGGAGGGCGTGGCGATCGACCCATACGGCGACACCGGGCCGCGGTTTTCCTTCCCGATCTTCGTCGGGCTGGTCGATCGCGACGCCGACCGTCAGCGTCGGCAGGTCGAGCGGGGCGTGCGCCTCCTGGAGTGGCTCGAGGCGTCGCACCCGGGACTGAGCGCGGAGATCTCGGAGATCGATCTGTCGCGTGACGACCGGATCGAGCTGCGCATGAACGACGGCGGGACAGTCGTCCGCCTGCATCCGACCGATTTCGGCAACAATCTGGATCGCTACCTGACGATGCGCGACTACCTGGCGACGGATTTCGGGGACGGGGAATACGTCGATCTGCGGTTCCGCGATCGCATTGCGTTCCGGCCGGCGGTGACTCGGGAGAATTGAGGAGGCGCCGCGCGCCGGCGGAGAGCCCGACGATGGCACGACTGAGTACTCACGTTGTGGGTCTGGACATCGGCACGACCAAAGTATGCGTCCTGATCGCCGAGCCGCGGGAGGGCGGTGCGATCGACGTCGTCGGCTGCGGGTCGGCGCCGTCGCGCGGCATGCGCAAGGGGGTGGTCGTCAACCTCGACGCCTGCGTGGCGTCGATCAAGCAGGCGATCGAGGAGGCCGAGCTGATGGCCGGCGCGGCGGTCGAGAAGGCCTGGGTCGGGGTCGCCGGACCGCACGTGCGCGGCCTCAACAGCCGCGGCGTGGTGGCGGTCTCCGGCCGCGATCACGAGGTCAGCCGCGAGGACGTGCAGCGGGTGCTGTCGGCGGCGCGCGCCGTCAACATCCCGCCCGATCGCGAGATCTTCCACGTCCTGCCGCAGGAATACATGGTCGACGACCAGGACGGCATCCACGATCCGGTCGGCATGACCGGCGCCAAGCTGCAGGCCAATGTCCACATCGTCACCGCCTCGGTGAGCGCCGCCCAGAACCTGGTCAACAGCGTCAACCGCGCCGGCGTCGAGGTCGAGGCGATGGTGCTCGAGCAGCTCGCCGCCGCCGACGCCGTCCTGTCGGCCGACGAGAAGGAGATGGGCACCGCCCTGATCGACATCGGCGGCGGCACCACCGACCTGGTGGTGTTCGAGCGCGGCGCCATCCGCCACCTGGCGGTGCTGCCGACCGGCGGCGAGCACGTCACCAACGACATCGCCGTCGGGTTGCGCACGCCGATCCCCGAGGCCGAGCGGATCAAGAAGAAGCACGGCTGTGCGCTGGCGAGCCTGGTCGATGACGAGGAGACCATCGAGGTGCCAAGCGTCGGCGGGCGCAAGGCGCGCCTGCTGTCGCGCCAGATCCTCAGCGAGATCATCCAGCCGCGCGTCGAGGAGATCTTCTCGCTGATTGCCGAGGAGCTGGCGCGCAGCGCCTTCGACCGCTCCATCCACGCCGGGGTGGTGCTGACCGGCGGCGGCGCGATGCTCGAGGGGATCCAGGAAATCGCCGAGGACGCGCTCGACGTGCCGGTGCGGCGCGCGGCGCCCATCGACCTCGGCGGGCTGGCGGACTCGGTGTCGACGCCGGCGCACAGCACGGTCGTCGGGCTGGCCCTGTACGGGGCGCGGCAGCGGGCCAGGCCGCCCGTGCGCCCCGCCTACCCGTCGTTGTTCTTCCGCGTCAGCGACGCGGTGCGGACCTGGTTCGGAGAACTCTTCTAAAGGAGGCAGCATGATTCTGATGGATGATAGAGAGCCGAAAGGCGTCCCCCGGATCTCGTTCGACGAGACCAAGGCAGTCGGGGCCAACATCAAGGTCATCGGCGTGGGGGGCGGCGGCGGCAACGCGGTCAACCGGATGATCTCCACCAACCTGCAGGGGGTGGAGTTCATGGCCGCCAACACCGACACGCAGGCTCTGAAGAACTCGCGCGCCTCCCTGAAGATCCAGATCGGCGCCAAGCTGACCAAGGGGCTCGGCGCCGGCAGCAACCCGGAGGTCGGCCGCCAGGCGGCCCTCGAGGACTCGGAGAAGATCATCGAGGCGCTGCAGGGGGCCGACATGGTGTTCATCACCGCCGGGCTGGGCGGCGGCACCGGCACCGGCGCGGTGCCGATCATCGCCAGCCTGGCCTCCGAGCTGGGCGCGCTCGTGGTGGCGGTGGTGACCAAGCCGTTCGGCTTCGAGGGGAAGCGGCGCCACGAGCAGGCCGACGTCGGTCTCCGGGAACTGCAGGAGTCGGTCGACACCGTCATCTGCATCCCGAACGAGAAGCTCCTCAACTCGGTGGACAAGGCGATGCCGCTCGGCGCCGCCTTCCTGTACGCCGACGACGTGCTGCGCCAGGCGGTGCAGGGGATCTCCGACCTGATCACCATCCCCGGTGAGATCAATCTCGACTTCGCCGACGTCAAGACCATCATGAGCGGCATGGGGATGGCGCTGATGGGGACCGGGATCGCCTCGGGCCCGCAGCGCGCCGTGGAGGCGGCGCAGAAGGCGATCTCCTCGCCGCTCCTGGAGGACGCCACCATCGAGGGGGCGCGCGGCATCCTGATCAACATCACCGGCGGCCACGACATGACCCTGCACGAGGTCGCCGAGGCCTCGAGCCTGGTGCAGCGCACCGCCGACCCGGAGGCCAACATCATCTTCGGCACGGTCATCGACAAGACGATGACCGACGGGATCAAGATCACCGTCATCGCCACCGGCTTCAACCACAGGGAGGCCGAGGCGAAGTCGGCATCGCCGCGCGCGGCCGGGGCGCGGTCGCAGCCGGCCGAGCCGGCCGCCTTCCCGGCGCGCCCCGCGCGCGATCTCGACCAGCCGGCGTTCCTGCGCCGCGCCCCCGGCGGCCCCGCGGCGGCGCGCGGCGACGCGCCGCACAGCGCCGGCTACGCCTCCCTCCAAGATGAACTGGATGTGCCGACGTTCCTGAGGAAGCAGATGGACTAGAGTGGTCACGGCAGGCGATGCCCGGCCGGGCAGGGTGGACGGCCGGGATGGCGGTTCGAAATGCCCGGCAACCAGCACTACAAGATCCTGATCGCCGACGACCTCGAGGACAACCTCGGCCTGCTGCGCGAATGGCTGTCGTCGAAGGAGTACTACGTGCGCTGCGCGCGCGGCGGCCGGGAGCTCCTCGAGCTGGCGCGCCGGGACCCCCCCGACCTGATCCTGGTCGACAAGATCATGCCGGAGGTCGACGGGCTGTCGGTGGCGCGTGAGCTGAAGAAGGAGGACCGTTTCTCCGCCGTGCCGATCATCGTCCTCACCGGCCGCGACGATACCCGCCGCAACGCCATCCTGGACGATACCCCCGCCGACGACCTGATCACCAAGCCGTTCGTGTTCGAGGACGTCGACACGCGCGTCCGCACCATGCTCAAGAAGCGCGAAGTGTTCCGCGAGCTCGAGCGGACCAACGAGGAGCTGCGCCGCACCAACGAGAAGATGGCGCAGCTCATCCAGGTCGACGAGAAGACCGGCCTCACCAACTACCGCTCTTTCATGGAGAAGCTGCGCGACGAGTTCAAGCGGGCCCGGCGCTACAACAACCACCTGACCCTGGTGATGCTCGACATCGACCACTTCAAGCTGGTCAACGACCGCTACGGTCACCTCGCCGGCGACCAGGTGTTGAAGGATTTCGGCGCCATCATGACCCGCTCGGCGCGCGAGACCGACATCTGCTCCCGTTACGGCGGCGAGGAGTTCGCCATCCTGCTGCCCCAGACGTCCGCCGTCCACGGCCAGCGCCTGGCCGAGCGGATCCGGCGCGCCACCCAGACCCACCAGTTCTCCGGCGCCGGCACGCTCGCCCCGATCCAGATCACCGCCTGCGCCGGTGTCGCCACCACGCCGATGAACCCCCTCATCGAGACCCCCGAACACCTCATCCAGGCCGCCGATGCCGCCCTCTACCGCGCCAAGGAAGCCGGCCGCAATCGCACCGTCGTCGACCCGCGCTCGACGGCGTATGTCGAATACGTTTCGGGTCCTCGCCGCTGCGGGTGCCCGTCATGACGGCCATCTGCGCAGTCTCGCGACGAACCCCGGTGAGAAATCCGGGCTAGTGATCCCGGCAGCTGACCGAGTCGGGCGGGGTGTTCTCGCACTCGATCGTCTCGGTCATGCCGCCCGCCAGCGTGCCGCAGGCGCTGGTCGTGGCGCTCTGGATCGCCGTCTTCTCGGTGCCGGACGCGGCGGTGCGGCACTCGGTCCGCCCGTGGTAGGTCAGGCAGATGCGGCACTCGTGATCGGCGATCGTCATGCTCAGGTACACCACGACGCCGATGAACAGCACCAGGAACACCAGTGTGGCTTTGGTAGTCTTGCCCATGACCCCGCCCGCCGGCTTGCGGCGGCGAACCTACTACCGGCCGGCGGCGCTGTCAACGTTTCGGGTTGACCGCGGCGCCCGTCCGCATACGTTGGGTTGTGGTACCGTACGGCGGAGATGACGATGAAGAAGACTGAGGTCGAGATCAAGCTGCGCATCGAGGAAGGGACCGATCCGGTGGCGGCGACGATCGGTCTCGGGGCGCACCTCGTCCACCCGCGTGAGCTCGAGGACAATCAGCTGTACGATTTCCCGGATTTCTCGCTCAAGACGCGCGGTGCCATGCTGCGGGTCAGGCTCCAGGGACGCGGATCGACCCTGACCTACAAGGAAGGGTCGCGGGTCGAGAATGGCGTGAAGGTGCGGGAGGAGATGGAAGTGCCGCTCGGAGCAACGGGCGTCGAGGCCGGCGAGATGACCGCCGCCATCCTCCTCAAGCTCGGCATGCGGCCGCTGTTTCGCTATCAGAAATATCGGACGGTCTACGACCTCGCCGGCCTGATCGTCACCATCGACGAGACTCCGATCGGAACCTACTTCGAGCTCGAAGGACCGAAGCCGCTCATCGATGATGCGGCGACCCGTCTTGGGTATAAAGCATCGGACTACATCGTGAAAAGCTACTTCGCGCTGCACCAGGAATATCTCAAAGCACGCGGGCTGCCCTTGAAAGACATGCTCTTCGATGCAGCATGATCAGGGTCAGCGACAATTGTTGGCTATTGACGGAGGTTTTTCGCTCGCGGAAAACTTGGTCTTATCCCATGAAAATACCCCCTCCGCCCATGGGAATTTCTCATGGTCATATTTTCCACAGCCAGATTTATCGGCCCTTTCCGCCGATGTCGCCCCGCCGACTAATGGCATTATCACATAACAAATGAAGGCCATGGTCCTGGCTGCCGGTCTTGGCGAGCGGATGCGACCGCTCACCGAAGGGCGGGCGAAGCCAACCCTGCCGCTCCTGCATCGATCGATCATCGCCTTCACCCTTGACCATCTCAAACGACACGGTGTGAGCGAGGTGGTGATCAACCTGCACTATCAACCGGAGTCGATCCGCGGCATCGTCGGTGACGGCAGTCGTCACGGCTTGAAGGTCCATTACTCCGAGGAACCCGTCATCCTCGGCACCGCTGGTGGTCTCAAGAAGGCAGAGCCATACATACGGGACTCCGGGACCTTCCTGATGGTCAACAGCGACAGTATCAGCGACTGCGACTTGGTGGCGGCGATCAAGAAACATCGTGAGACTCGGGCGATCGCGACCATGGTCCTCATACCACCACGTGCAGGGGTTGATTATGGGGTGGTCGAGGTCAATGACAATGATCGGATAACGAGAATCGCGGGAAATCCCCAGGGCGATCCCGACCCTCGCGCCTCCCGATACAACTTCTCCGGCATCCACATAATTGAACCGGAGCTGTTCGACAAGATTCCCCCTCAAGGGAAGAGCGAGATCAATCGGGTGATCTACCCTGGTCTTCTCACAGCTGGAGGGGCGATCAGGGCGTTCGTGCACACAGGGTTCTGGCGCGAGTTGGGGAATCCGGCCCTTTACCTCGAAGGATCGCTGGCGTTGTTGCGTGAGGGGAAGGACCCTTCCCTCGCTGCGCTCCGATCGTCGGACGGGGTTTATCTCGATCGGGTCTCCCTGCCTCGGCACCCGGTGATCGAGCCGCCGGTCGTGATTGGCCGCGGAGCGACTATCGGCGATAAGGCGTCCTTTCAGGCCGGGGTCGTCGTCGGCAAACAGGCAACCATCGGCAAAGGGTGCTCGCTCCGCTCGACGATCGTCTGGGATGGCGCCAGGATCGGAGACGGCAGCAGTCTGTCGGAATGCATCGTGACGTCCGGGGTTTTCGTCCCGGCGAACGTCAGTCTTTCCAACAAGATATTCCTCAGGGCCCAGGATTATCACGGCCCGAAGGATCGTCTGGAGCGCCTCGGTTCCTGCTGGATGACGTCTCTTTGATCTCCCGGATCCGCCCGTTCCTGCGCTCGTACTTCAAGACCCCCTGTCGCGTCACGGAAATCGCCGGAGACGCTTCGACCAGAAGGTTTTATCGCGTCAGCAGCGGGCGGCGTCGCGCCGTACTGGTGAGCCACCCGGAGCCGCTTCACCCCTCCTCACCTCTGTACAGCAACCACCGCATCCTGACCCTGATCGGGGCCCCGGTGCCCCGCATCCTGGCCTCGGACGACGCCTCCGGCTCCGTTCTGATGGAGGATCTGGGCGATACAACCCTGCAGCGCGTTCTCGTCGGGGGCGGCGTTGACGGCTCCGATCCTGCCTCCCGGCCGGAAACGGCTCGCCTCTACCGGCAGGCGTGCGACGTCATCGTGTTGCTGCATCGCCGGGGGGCCGAAGCGCTGCGGCAGGACGACTTCGCCGCCAACCATGCGCTCGACCAGGAGCGCTTCCGGTTCGAGCTGGACCATTTCCACCGGCATTTCGTGACCGGCTGGCGCGGCCGGCGCCCTTCCCCAGGCGATGAGCGGCAGCTCCGATCGTTTTACGATTTCCTCGCCGAGCGGTGCCACCGGCTGCCACGGGTTTACTGCCACCGCGACTTCCAATCGCGCAACTTGATGGTCACCGGTAGCGGAAGGGCAGGAAGTCGGCGTCTGAGGCTGATCGATTTCCAGGATGCCCGGATGGGGCCGTACACCTACGATGCCGCCTCGCTGCTGCGCGACTCGTCGCTCGACCTCGAGGAATCGCTGGTCGAGGAGATGATTCGCTACCTCTGCCGCCGCCTCGGGGCCGGCCTCGAGGAGTTCCGCCGCGATCTTGATCTGATGTCCCTGCAGCGCAACCTCAAGGACCTGGGGACCTTCGGCTACATGGCGACCGAGCGCGGACTGCGCGCCTACCTCGACTACGTGCCGCGCACGATCGAGTCGATCCGCCGGACCCTGCTCGCGGACCCCCGCTACGACGTCATCTACCCGGTGCTGGAGCGGCACGTCCTGACATAGGATGGCGCCATGTCGCGCCGCTCCCCGCCCCTGACCGTCCGGCGGCTGGCCGCCGTGCTCGGGCTGCTGGGCATGCTGATGATCGCCTGCGCCGCGGTCTGCGTCAGCATCGGCAGCAGCGGCGTCACCGTGCTCGACGCGCTGCGCGGCGCGACGCCCGGGAATAGTCCGCCGGGGGGGGTCCCGGTGCCCGACGCCTCGCTGGCCGCGGACCTGGTGTTCCGCGTCCGCCTGCCGCGCGTCGCGCTGGCCGGGTTGGCGGGGGCGGCGCTCGGCGCGGCGGGCGCGGTCTTCCAGGCGATCCTGCGCAACCCCCTGGCCGACCCTTACATCCTGGGGGTCTCCGGCGGTGCCGCGCTCGGCGCCTTCCTCGCGACCATCGCCGGTCTGCCGGCGGCGCTGCCGTTCCTGCCGGTGCGCGAGGCCTCGGCCTTCGCGGGCGCGCTTCTCACCATCGCGTTCATTTTCGTCCTGTCGAGCGTGCGCGGCAGGATCGCCTCGTACCCGATGCTCCTGATCGGCGTCATCACCAACACCATCAACCTGTCGCTCATCCTGTTCATCCAGACGATCGTCGAGACCGGCCGGCTGCACGGCGTGCGGTTGTGGCTGGTCGGGACGGTGCCGATCGAGACCTGGGGCCTGCTCGGACCGCTGGCGGCCACGCTGGGCGCTGGCATCGCACTCCTGGCGCTGGCCGGGCGCGAGCTCAACCTCCTGAGCGCCGGAGAGGACGTGGCCCGCTCGCTCGGCCTCGGTGTCGAGCGGTCGCGGCTGCTGTGGATCGGGCTGGCGTCCTTCCTGACCGCCGCGGTCGTCGCGGTCACCGGACCGATCGGCTTCGTCGGCCTGATCGTCCCGCACGCCGCGCGCCTGCTGTTCGGCCCCGACCACCGGCTGCTGGTCCCATCCGCCGCCCTGTGCGGCGCCATCTTCCTGATGGCGGCCGACACGCTGGCCCGCACCATCATGGCGCCCACCGAGCTGCCGGTCGGGGTCATCACGGCGTTGTGCGGCGGACCGTTCTTCCTGTGGCTGTACCGGGCGCAGCGGGGGAGCTCCTACTTTGAGTGAGGCTGCTCCGATCCTGGCGGCGCGCGCCGTGCGCTTCCGCTATCCCGATGCGCCGCCGCTGTTTGACGACTTCTCCATCGGAATCAATGAGGGGGAGTTCGTCTCGGTTCTCGGCCCGAACGGCTCCGGGAAGACAACCCTGCTGCGGCTGCTTTCCGGAATCCTCGCGCCCGAGGGGGGCGACGTCGTGATGGCCGGGCAGCCGGTCCTGTCGCTGCGCCCGCGCCAGCGGGCCCGGCTGGTCGCAGTCGTGCTGCCGGAATCCAGCCTGTTATTCGATTTCAGCGTCCTCGAGGTGGTCCTGATGGGGCGCGCGCCGCACCTCGGGCTGTTCGGGCTGGAGGGCCCGGCCGATTTTGCCGCCGCGCGGGCGGCGCTCAGTGACGTCGACCTGGCCGATCACCAGGACAAGCGCCTGCGCGAGCTGTCGAGCGGCGAGCGGCAGCGGGCCCTCATCGCCAGAGCCCTGGCACAGCAGCCGCGGCTGTTGCTGCTCGACGAGCCGACCGCCTTTCTCGACCTGAAGCACCGGCTGCAGATCTACGACATCCTGCGCCGCCTCAATCGCGACCGGCGCCTGACCGTGGTCACCACCTCGCATGACCTCAATCTGGCGGCGCGCTACGGCTCGCGCCTCATCGTGCTGCGGGCCGGCCGCCTGGCGGCCGACGGCGTGCCGGTCGCCGTCCTCAACGCCGATCTGCTGCGTTCGGTGTACGATACCGAGGCGCGCGTCGAGATCGATCCCGGTACCGGCGCGCCCTACGTCGTGCCGATCGCCCCGATCGCCGGCGGACCCCGGGAACCCGGCCAGCATTCGTGGTGCGCCGTGTTCCTCCTGGCGCTCTTCGGCCTGTCTCTGCTGCACAGCGCGTCGCCTCACGGCGATGCCCAACGCGACTGCGCCACCTGCAAGGCTCTGCATGCGCCGCTGATCGCGCATCGTCTCGAGACGATGGCGGCGCCGGCGGGCCTGCCGGCGCTTCTCGCCGGCCCGCGCGCCGATCGCCCCCTCACCGCCGATGCCCGCCGCTTCAATCTCCTGCGCGCTCCCCCCGTCGTCGCCTAGTCGTCGGCTTCCCTTTCCGGTTTCCCGAGACCATGTCCGGCCCCGGCCTCCCAAGGCGACGGATCCGGGCACTTCAACGGCTGGCTCAAGAATGCAGCCCCCGCATGAGGGTGAGATGAGATTCATTCGATGGCTTCTCCCGGTCGCCTGTCTCCTCTGGCCGGTCCTGTCGACCGGCGCCCAGGAGAGCGCCACGGGCGACCAGGTCGCCGACCCCGCCGGGACGGCCGGGGCCGCGCCGGCCTCGGAGGTGGAGTCGCTGCGCCGGGAGATCGAGGAGCTGAAGGCGCAGCTCCGGACCCTCCAGGACCAGATGCGCGCCCTGTCGGCCGGCGCGGCGGCGGCCCCTCCGGCTCCGGTCGCCATCCCGGTGGCGCCCCCCGCTCCGGAGCCGGTGGCGGCGCCGGCGGCCGCCGCGCCGCCGACCCGCAGCCAGGGGCTGTTGAACCCGGCGATCAGCGCGGTCATGCAGCTCGTCGGCAACACCTCGCTCAGCCGCCAGGAGGACCAGAACGGGTTCGACCTGAGCGAGGCGGAGATCGCCCTCCAGTCGGCGGTCGATCCGTTCGCCAAGGTCGACCTGTTCCTGTCGTTCCCCGCCGGGGAGTCGCCGGAGGTCGAGGAGGGCTTTCTCACCTCGCTCAGCCTGCCCGGCTCCCTGCAGCTGCGGGGCGGGCGGTTCAAGAGCTCGTTCGGCAAGTGGAACCAGCTCCACACCCACGCTTTCTTCACCGTCGAGCGCCCCGACGCGCTGGTGAACTTCCTTGGCGAGGAGAGCCTGACCAGCGACGGCCTGGGTCTGAGCGTGCTCGTCCCCAATCCCTGGGACCAGTACATCGACTTCATCGTCGAGGCCGGTACCCCGCGGCCGGGGCCGGCCTTCAACAGCGATGGCCATCACATGGCGTATCTCGCCCACCTGAGCTGGTTCCTCAACACCGGCGCCAACAGCACGGTCGAGCTCGGTCTGAGCGGCGCGCGCGGCACCACCGGGCCCTCGGAGCAATCGTTCGACGATCTGGCGGCCTGCGGCCTTCCGTGCGCCGGGCTGCAGCCCGGGGACGAGTTCGCCTCGGCCGTGCAGGGGCTCGACGTGACCTGGAAATGGAAGCCGCTCCAGCTCAACGTCTACAAGTCGTTCCTCTGGCAGACCGAGTACCTGCACGGCCGCCGCGACACCGATGTCCTGACCGCGGCGCCGGCGCTGCGCCCGGACACCGTGAGCAGCGGCGGCGGCTACACCTACGCCGAATGGCAGATCGCCAAGCAGTGGCGCGTCGGGGCCCGCTACGACCTGTCGGGGTTCCCCGACAGCGCCACGGCCCGCACGCAGGCGGCCTCCGCCGTGGTTCGCTTCCAGCCCTCCGAGTTTCAGGAGCTGCGCTTCCAGTTCAAGCACACAGGACGCAACCCCGAAGCCGCGGCGCGTTTCGACGGCGATGCCGACGACAACCAGATCTTCTTCGAGTGGATCCCGGTCATCGGGGCCCACGGCGCGCACAAGTATTGAGGTTCCCATGCGACACACTCAGAGACCACGAACACCGACGTCCTACACCACGATGCCACGGCCGCAGGCGACGCGCGTCCCCGGTCGACGCGCCCTGTGTTGGTCGGCCGCAGTCCTGACGCTCCTGCTCGCCGGCGCCGCGGCTGCAGAGCCGGTCGCGGCCGCCGCCGGACCGGGGAAGGTGCAGGTCGTCGCGGCGCTTCCGAACCTCGGCTCGATCGCCGGCGCCATCGGGGGCGACCGCATCGAGGTGACCACCATCGCCACCGGCACCCAGGACGCCCACTTCGTCGACCCGAAGCCGAGCTACATCGTCAAGCTCCGCAAGGCCGACCTGCTGCTGATCAACGGCCTCGACCTGGAGATCGGCTGGATCCCGCCCCTGACCCAGGGGGCGCGCTCGGCCCGTCTTCTGCCGGGGGGAGCCGGCTATGTCGACTGCTCGAGCGGCATCGCCGTCGTCGAGATCCCCTCGACCCTGAGCCGGACCGAGGGGGACGTCCACCCGTACGGCAATCCGCACTACCTGACCGACCCGTTGAACGCCGTGACCGTCGCCGCCACCATCGCCGAGGCGCTCAAACGCGCCGACCCGTCGGGCGCCGCGTTCTACGATGACAACCGGCGCGCCTTCGAGCGCCGCCTGTACGAGTCCCTGTTCGGGAAGGAGGTCGTCGATCTCGCCGGCGGCGCCAAGCTGGCGCGCGAGGCCCAGGCCGGCACGCTCGATGCGTTTCTCGACGGCACGACCGTCGCCGGCGCCCCGCTGCGCGCCCGGCTGGGCGGCTGGCTGGGCGCGATGCAGGCCGCGCGGGGGAAGCCGGTGGTCACCTATCACAAGGACTACTCGTACTTCGCGGCCCGCTTCGGCATCCGCGTCGTCGACTATGTCGAGCCG
Organism: Acidobacteriota bacterium; assembly: GCA_018606725.1. Classification (GTDB taxonomy): domain Bacteria; phylum Acidobacteriota; class Polarisedimenticolia; order Gp22-AA2; family Gp22-AA2; genus JAGYID01. The sequence continues at coordinate 23,599 of JAGYID010000031.1, read as the reverse complement.
AAGCCCGGCATCCAGCCGTCGGCCAAGCACCTCGGGGAGCTGGTCGAGCGACTGAAGCAGGGGGACGTCAAGGCGATCCTCACCCGGCCGTATGTCGAGCACCGCTCGACCGACTCCCTCGCCGAGCGGACCGGCGTGAGCATCGTCACGCTGCCGATCGAAGTGGGGGGCGCGCCGGAGGCAACCGATTACTTCAAGCTGTTCGACATGGTGACCGGGCGGATCGTCCAGGCGCTGACCGCGGCGGGCCGGACATCGGGAGGATAGATCCGTGACGCAGCAGCTTCAGGTCCTCTTCCTGCCGTTCCTCGCCTGCCTCGTGCTGACCGGCATCCACGTGTATCTCGGCATCCACGTCATCAGCCGCAAGGTGATCTTCGTCGACATCGCCCTGGCGCAGATCGCCGCCCTCGGCGCCACGGTGGCGTTCCTGCTCGGCTACGACCCGCGCTCGGAGGGCGCCTACTTCCTGTCGCTCGCCTTCGCCATCCTGGCGGCGGTGATCTTCGCCCTGACCCGGACCAAGCACGAGCGCGTCCCCCAGGAGGCGATCATCGGACTGACCTACGCCACCGCCTCGGCCGCCGCCATCCTGCTGGCCGACATCTCGCCCCACGGCGCCGAGCACCTGCACGACCTCCTGGCCGGCAGCATCGTCTGGGTCACACCGGGCCAGATCGGCAAGACCGCCTTCCTGTACGCGCTGATCGGACTCTTCCACTTCGTATTCCGCAGGAACTTTCTGCTGATTTCGCTGCAGCCGGAGCAGGCGTATGCGCAGGGACTCAGCGTGCGGCTGTGGGATTTCCTCTTCTACCTGTCGTTCGGGTTCGTCATCACGTCGTCGGTGCAGATCGCCGGGGTGCTGCTGGTGTTCTGCTACCTGGTGGCCCCGTCGGTGTTCGCGGTGATGTTCTTCGACGACCTGAAGCGCCGTTTGATCACCGGCTGGGCGATGGCGACCATCGTCAGCGCCATCGGCCTGCTGTTCTCCTACGACCGGCCGTCGGGGCCGACGATCATGGTCTGCTTCGCGCTGGCGCTGGCTCTGGGCGGCACCGTCCGGGCGATCGTCACGGCGGGCAGCCGGCCGCGCGCCCTGGCGATCGCCGCCGCGACGGCGGGGGCGATGGTCCTCGCCGGCTGGATGCTGATCCTGTTCCGGCCGGGCCCCGCCGCCGGTCATCACGACGACTCTGGCGCGCCCGCCGCCGGAGCCGCCGCGGCCGGCTCCCCCGCCGCCTCCGACGCGGTCGTGCCGGGCGCCGCGCCCGAGCACGAGGTCGGTTCCGGCGTGGACGAGCTGCGCCGGGCACTCGGCGACACGCACGAGAATGTGCGCGCCGCCGCCGTCGCGCAGCTGGCGGCGACGAACGACCCGCGCATCCTTCCCGATCTCGTCAACGCGTTGCACGACCAGGCGCCGGCCGTCCGCGAGGCGGCGGCGCAGGCCCTCGGACGCTCCGGCAGCCGAGCCGCGGTGGCCCCTCTGAGGCACGCCCTCAGGAATGCCGACGAGGACGAGTGGGTGCGGCTGCGGATGGCGCAGGCGCTGGCCGGGCTGGGAGAGGTCGAGGCGCTGCCGATCCTGCTCGAGCTGGCGCGCGGTGGCGACGCCCGCCTCGCCCGCATGGACGCTTTGTCGACGTTTCTCGGTCTGACCCGCCAGAGCGACCCGTCCTCGGCCGATCCCGACTCGGAGGAAGGCAGGGCGCTCTTGCAGCGGCTCGATCAGTTCTGGAGCAAGCGTCGCAAGGACCTGAAGTGGGACGAGGCGTCCCGCGCCTTCCGCTGAACCACCGTGCCATTGTCCAATGACGGCGCCTCTCCCGGTCAGCGCCCGGCGGCGGCGCGCGGGCCCGCCAGCTCGGAACGTTTCGACGCGCGGCCCGACAGGTGGTCGTACAGGAGAACGTACACCGCCGTGTTGTCGAGCGTGCCGCGCACCTGCCAGGCGCCGGCGCCCCAGCCGTACAGGATCACGTCGACGCCGGTGTGCGCCGAGTCGACGAACAGAGTGGGGCGCGGATCGTCGGCGCCGTAAGGCGCGCCGCGCGGGCCCTCCCTCGTTCCGGGGCCGCCCGCGAAGGTGAGGACCGGGTGCGGCGCGGCCCCCTCGTCGGACGGCACGGTGCCGAACAATCCGTCCTTCTCCTCCGGGTAGCCGTTGATCGCCAGCCCGCCGGTCTCGTGGTCGGCGGTCACCAGGATCATCGTCGACTTGGGATCGAGCAGGCGCGTCGCCTCGCCGATGGCGTCGTCAAAGGCGGCGGTCTCGTCGACCAGCGTCCGGGCCCAGCTCTCGTGCCCGGCATGATCGATCCGCCCCCCCTCGACCATCAGGAAGAACGGCCGACCGGACCGCCGCAGGACGGAGATCGCCCAGCGGGTCATGTCGCGCAGCGTCGGCGCCGGGCGGGGCGCGATCGGCGCGGGCGCCTCGTACGGCAGGTGGTCGGCGTCGAACAGCCCCAGCACCGGACGCGACAGCGCGGTCACCTTCCTGAGCTCCTCACCGGTCATGACGACCCGCCAGCCCCTGGTCCGTGCCGCTGCGACCAGGTCGTCGCGATCGGACGGCTGCCAGCCGTCGGTCGCCACGCGCGGCGCCTCGGCGGCGAAGAAGCGCCGCCCACCGCCGAGGATGAAATCGAGCCCCGAATCGATCGCCGCCCGGGCGATCGCCCGCTCCTGATCGCGGTTGTCCTCGACGGCATAAAAGGCGGCCGGGGTGGCGTGCGTGACGCGCGCCGTCGTCACCAGCCCGACGCGCAGACCGCGCCGCTTCGCCCAACGGGCGATCGACTCCAGCCTGCCGCCGTCCCGTTTTCCGTAGACCGCCGTGGCGTCCTCGCACAGCACGCCGTTGACCGTCTTCCGCCCGCAGGCATAGGCGGTCGCCGCCGCCGCAGAATCGGTGACCGGGCCGGTCGCCGACCAAGTGCGGACCAGCGCGGTGTACGGGAAGTCGTCGAGGTGCAGCCGACCGGCCGACCCGCCCTTCGCCACCCGCGTCGCCGTCACGTAGGCCGGCCCCATGCCGTCGCCGATGAACAGCACGGCGCTGCGACCCGCCGGCCGCGCCGCGGCGCCTCCGTCGGCCGCTGCCTCGGCGGGCGCCGCACCGGCGGTGAGCACCGGTAGCGTCGACAGCAGAACGATCTGCAGCGTGGTGAGCGGGCTTAACCGTGGCATGCGAGCCGGACAGTATGCAGGGGCTGACCGGCTGTCAAGCCGCGCTAGGTGTGCGCGGCCCGGCCGAATACTCGGACCGGCCCCTAGGAGGACTTGCCGCCGGGGCTCTTGATCGGGAAGGGGACGATGTTCGGCTGGAGCTCGACGCGGGCGTTCTTCCGGCTCGACTTGTTCTGGTACATGTTGTAGTCGGCGCGCACCATCAGATCTTCGAACAGCTCGCCGTCCTGGGGATAGAGGGCGATGCCGACCGACAGGCCGGCGCGCGCCACCTTGCCTTCGTCCAGCCGGATGGTGAACAGATCGACCGCCTGCTGCAGCCGCTCGACCAGGAGCGCCGCCGGCGCGAAGCCGGTCAGCGGCAGGACGGCGGCGAATTCGTCCCCCGACAGGCGCACCAGGATGTCGCGCTCGCGCAGGTGGCTCTTCAGCACCCGGCTGATCTCGCGCAGGTAACGGTCGCCGACGTGGTGCCCGTGCCGGTCGTTGATCAGCTTGAAGTCGTCGAGATCCATGTGCAGCAACGCCATCGGCTGGCCGGCCTGCTGGCTGCGGATCTTCTCCTGCTCGAACACCTGGCGCAGGTAGCGGGCGTTGGGGAGCCCGGTGAGGTCGTCGGTCAGCGCCGACTCCTGGGTCTCGGCGAACATGGTGCTGTTGAACACCGCCCCGGCGGACAGCTTGGCGATGATGTCCATCATCCGGACGTGGTCGTCGAGACAGGCGACCCCCTTCGGGAAGTAGAGGGTGATGACCCCGAGAGCGGTGTTGTCGTGGCACAGGGGGAACGCCGCGGCGGTCGAGTACTGCGACGCATCGATGCTCGTGCCGGCGAAATCCGCCTCGGCCGACGACGAGAAGCGGTTGTTCTTGTGCGCCGCCGCCCACCCGGTGATCCCCTCGCCGGCGCGCAGGGTCCGGCCGCGCAGCAGGTCGGCGTTCTCGCCCGCCGTGAAGCGGGCGGTCAGCGCGTCGGAGCCCTCGGCGGCGAGGTAGATGGCGCAGGTCCGAAAGGGCACCAGCTGGCCGATCTTGTTGACCACGACCTCGAGGACCTCGGCCAGCCGGAGCGACGCACCGAGCATCTGGGCGATCTCGTACAGGGCGTAGACCTCGCGGTGCGCCGAGGAGATGTCGCTGAGGACCGCGGCGCGGCGCCCGATGACCGCGCCGGCCTGGTCACGCTCCAGCCAGACACCGGCGTCGAGCGCGTCCTGCGACGGCCACGCGGCTCCGCCCCGGTCGCCGGCGCCGGCCGACCCCGTGGCCCGGGCGCGCGCACCGGGGGCGCCGATGCCGCGGTGCAGGCGGTCGCCGAAACCGCCGTGATCCTCGCCGTTGCCGAGCATGGCGGCGCCGTGCAGCAGGTCGCCCAGCGGGTTGGAGCCATCCCACGCGCCCGGCCGCGCGCCGCTCTCGTCGTTTCCGTCGCGCCTCTCCTCCAAGGGGCGGGTCGCCGCCTCGACGACGCGCCGCAGATTTTCGCGCAGCGTCCGCACCACGCGCGGGTCGAACTGCACCCCCGACCAGGCCTCGACGAGGCTCATCGCCTCCTCGTAGGACATGCGGCTGCGGTAGACGCGGTCGGAGGTGAGCGCCTCGAACACGTCGGCCACCGACAGGATGCGGGCGGCGAGCGGAATCTGCTCCCCCTTCAGCCCGTCCGGGTAACCGCTCCCGTCCCAGCGCTCGTGGTGGTGACGCACGGCCGGGACGACCGGGTAGGGAAAATCGATGCTGGCCAGGATCTCCGCCGCCACCGCCGGGTGGGCCTTGACCTTCTGATACTCCACCTCGGTCAGGCGGCCCGGCTTGTGGAGCAGGTGATCCGGGATCGCCAGCTTGCCGATGTCGTGCAGGAGCGCCGCCGCCCGCACCGCCTCGAGCTGCTTCTTCGGCACCCGCATCAGGCGGGCGATTTCCAGGGCATACGCCTGGACGCGACGGGAGCGCCCGACCGCGTACGGGTCCTTGGCGTCGATGGCCAGCGCCAGCGCCTCGATGGTCGACAGGTGAATGCGCATCAGCTGGTCGATGCGGGTCAGGCTGTCGGCGACGCGCCGCTTGTAGGCGCGATACATCACCCAGCCGATGCCGAGGATCGGGACCAGGGCGATCGACGAGATGGTGGTCGGCTGATTCGCCAGCAGCAGCGACACCGCCGCCGCCGAGGCCCCGGCCAGCGCCGCCGCGGCCGCCGCCACCGCCAGCATGTAGACCCTGCCGTACGCTTCGTCTTTCTGCATGTTCGTCCCGGCCCGCCGTCCGTCCTCAAAGCCACGGCCCCGTGCGTCGCGCGCGGGGCCGGGCGTCGATTCGCTCTCGTGGTGTCAGCTCACGGAGCCTCGTCTCGGGCGTGCCTCCTTCCTCAGCCCCGATGGACCAGGGCCCTCTTCTCAATCACCCGGTGCTTCCAGACCCGGTAGCTGTGGTACAGGACGATCGGCACCGGCAGGATGGCGATGAACGAGCCGAGGCCGACGGTGCGTACCACCATGAAGACGATGCCGGCGGCGGCGGCGCCGCTGATCAGGGCGAGGCCGTTCCAGGAGAAAGTGCGCCGCCAGGTATCGGACAGCGGGATGCCCTTCTCGAGCGCCACGGCCACCGACACCAGCGCCGTGTTGACCGCATACTGGGCAGCGGCGATCAACAGGAGGGGCGCCACCAGGTCGAGGACCCGCAGGCGGACGCCGGCGGCCATCGCCTGGGCCGGGAGGAGCCAGTTGAACAGCCGCGCCGCCACGTTGATGGCGATCGCCATCGCCGCGGTGTTGAACAGGCGCTTGTGCCAGCCGCCCTTGCGACGGCTGCTGGCGGTGTAGCCGTCGACCGCCGCGGTGATCGTCGCCAGATCGACCCCGAACACCAGGAACGACAGGAAGATCAAGGCGTCGGAGAACGACAGGCGGCAGCCGCGCACCGGCAGCTTCAGGGACAGCTCACCGACGAAGGCGGTCAACAGGGTGATCGCGGCCCACGCGTAGAGTGTCCGACCGAGATCGGCCGCCAGGAGGTTCCGCACCGAGAGGGCGATGACCGCCGCACCGGTTGCCGTGACTGCCGCGACGTAGATGGAGGTCATCGGATTCCTGGTCGCGGTCGCCGTCGTGTCATTCATGCTGGAGCCCATGTTCGTGCCCGGGGCGCCGGCGCTCATTCCAGCCCCCACACCAGGCTCTGGTCGAAGGCCCAGATCAGCCCGGAATCGAGACCCCAGACGAGGCCGGAGTCGTTGCCCCAGACCAGCCCGGAGTCGTTGCCCCAGATCAGACTGCTCGGGCCCGCGACGAAGAAGTCGCCGCAGATGACCTTGGAGTCCCAGATCAGCCCGGAGCCGTATGTGACGTTCTTGTACAGCAGGCCGCTGGTGAGGAGCGTGCCGGCGTCCCACGCGATGTCGGACCATTGGCCGTTGCGGCCGTAGACGACATAGCCGCTGCCGAACAGCCCGGCGCCGTAGGTCACGCCGGCGCCGTAAAGACCGCCGCCCCAGATGATCGACTGGGCGTACGCCTGTTGCTGGGTCGTGAGCAGCGCCTGGCCCGAGAGCCAGCCGCTGTCCCAGATGAGCCCCTGGTCCCAGATCAACGACTCGCCGGCGATGGTGCTCTGCGGCAGCGGTAGACCGCTGTAACCAACCAGGGTCTGCCCGACCGCGACGGTGCCGGCATCCGGGCGCAGCCGCTTGGCCAGCCGGACGGCGCCGTCGATGTTGATCTGCCCGGCGCCCTGCTCAAACAGGTCCGGCCCGTTCATGATCTGGGCCGTGTACATCAAGACAGCCTTGACCTGGTTCGGGGTCAGCGACGGGTTGGCCTGCAGCATCAGCGCCACCGCCCCCGACACGACGCCGGCCGACATCGAGCTGCCGTGCATCTTCATGTACAGGCCGCGATTGTTGGTCCAGGACGTCGAGACATGCAGCGCCGGGTGGTTGGTGACGACGTAGTTCTGGTAGCGCTCCAGCGACACGACACGGAAACCCGGCGCCACCAGGTCCGGCTTGGCCAGCCGGTCATAGACGACCGTGCCGGTCACCGGGTCGGTGGTGTGCGACATCGTCGGGCCGCGCGACGAATACGGCGCGATGGTGTCGTCCGAGCGATAGTTCGTCTGCTGCGTATTGGTGGCGCCGACGGTGATCGCCGCCGGCGAGTTGGCCGGCGAGGCGATGCTGCCGTACTGCTTGTTGCCGTAGGCGTCGACCCCGAAGTTGCCGGCGGCCACGACCACGACGAGCCCCGCCTTGGTCGCCTTCTCGACCGCCTGGCACAGCGGGTCGTTCTTGTACGAGTCGACCGGCGGGGCCGACAGCGACAGGTTCACGACCCGGATGTTGAACATGTTCCGGTTGGCGATGGTGTAGTCGATCGCCGCCAGCACGCCGCTCATGGTGCCGTGGCCGTAGCTGTCGAGGACCCTGAGATTGATGATGTTGGCCCTCGGCGCGATGCCGGAGTAATCGACGCCGCCGGACTGCAGGCTCGAATAGCCGTTGCCGGCGACGATCCCGGCGACGTGCGTGCCGTGTCCGTACGAGTCGTCGAGGCTGCCGGACCCGACGAAGTCGTACGAGGCGATGACGCGACGCGAGCCGCCGTTGCGGAGGTCGAAGTGATCGGGGTCGACGCCAGAGTCGATGACGGCGACGCCGATTCCGGCGCCGTCGACGCCGACCCCGCTCGACAGCAGGTTACTGGTCGGATAAATCAGGCTGGCGCCGGTGGTCGTCTGGAGGTGGCTCGCCAGGGCGCCGACCGGGCGATCGGGGCTGAGATAATCGACCCCGGTCTCCTGGCTGAACGCCTCGACCTCGCCCAGCGGCATGTCGAGGACGATCAGGCGGAGGGTCCTGAACGCGTTGCGGACGTTGCCGCCGTGCGCCTTCGCCTTGTCGTACACGAACGCGGCGTCGGCGTCGGTGGTCGGCGCGAGAATCAGCCTGACGGTCTCGCCCGGCGAGCCTTTCCTGATCTTCTCGACCAGGTCCGGGGCCAGGTGACCCTTGCCGGCCGCCGCCACGTTCGACAACGTGGCGAAGGCGATAAGAATGACGGCGGCAAGGATGACTCCGGCGTGGCGGAACAGGGTTCGAAGTGTGACGGTTCCAGCGGGCCCCTGCATGATGCCTCCTGCGGAGTCACCGGAACGCGTCGGCGTCCCTGAGGCGGCCCGGCTGTCTCGGAGTGCATTCGAGACCCGCGGCTTTCCGTCCCACCCTCGCGGATGGTTTGGCGTTGTCCGACGCCGGCAGTAATCGCAACGGGTGTGCCATGACATTTTCGGTACGGCGGGCGAGGCTGGCGCTTCGGTCAAGCTATTGAGAATGGATGGCTTGCCGAATTTCGCCCTGGTCTCCTCCGCGGCTGTCGACGAGATTCGACGCATTCCTGACAGAAGCCACAGTCCAGATCCCCGACAGGTGGGCCCACACGCCCGGCTCACTGCCTGCATCTATCATGTTGAAATGGCAAGGTTTATTCCATCGTGTCGAGAATCCGAACGGGCCGGGGCGGGTTGTCGACAGCCCCGCCGACAGTCGGATTCCCTTGACCGACCCGCGGGGGGTGTCCTATCATTGCCGGCACGTCGACCCCCCGGAGGCCCGCGCCAGTCATGGAAATCGCGTGGTTCAAGAAGATCCGCAAGCCGAAGCAGGCGGTCGAGCACAAGCGGGTTCAGGTCCCCGAGGGCCTCTGGGTCAAGTGCAACGGCTGCAAGGAAATCATCTATAAGAAGGAAGTCATCCGGAACAGCAACGTCTGCCCGAAGTGCAACTACCACTTCCGGATCTCCGCCCGCGAGCGCCTGACCTCCCTGTTCGACGACGGTCGCTACCAGGAAGTCGACACCGACATCTACTCGATCGACCCCCTGAAGTTCCGGGACACGAAGGCATACAAGGACCGGCTGCGGGAGTATCGCGAGAAGACCGGGGTCAACGACGCGGTGATCAACGCCCGCGGCACCATGGGCGGGCTGCAATTGATGATGTCGGTCATGGAGTACGGCTTCATGGGCGGCTCGATGGGCTCGGCGGTCGGCGAGAAGGTGACCCGGGCGATCGAGCGGGCCCTCGACGAGAAGATCCCCCTCGTCATCATCTGCTGCTCCGGCGGGGCGCGCATGCAGGAGGGCGTGCTGTCGCTGATGCAGATGGCCAAGATCGCGGCCGCCCTGGCGAAACTGCACGCGGCACGCATCCCGTACATCTCGGTCCTGACCGACCCGACGACCGGCGGGGTGACCGCCTCCTACGCCATGCTGGGCGATCTGAACATCGCCGAGCCGAAGGCGCTCATCGGATTCGCCGGGGCGCGGGTCATCGAGCAGACCATCCGCGAGAAGCTCCCGGAGAATTTCCAGCGATCCGAGTTCCTGCTGGAGCACGGCATGCTCGATTTCATCGTCGAGCGGCGCGAGATGCGCGACATCCTGATCCGATGCATCCGGCTGCTGTACAACGCCGACCTCCTCGCGGCCGCCGCCCCGGCAACGCCCGCCGGCGGCGACGTCGAGTCGATCGCCTCCCGCTCCGGCGGCGCCTCCTCCGCCACCGCCGGCCCCCGCTCGCGCGAGCCGCTGCCTTTCCCGGGCACCTTCGTCGCCCGCCAGCAGACCCCCGGCACCGAGCTGCAGTGAGCGCCGCGCCGCGCTGAGCCCCGCGGAGGATTCCGCCCGCTCATGACCATCGCCGAACGGCTCGACCGCCTGGAGCTGTCGCGCTTCCATTACCGGCTGCTGCTGTTGAGCGGGCTGGGGTGGCTGTTCGACGCCATGGATACCGGCCTCCTGTCGTTCGTCCTGGCGCGGCTCAAAGTCGAGTGGCATCTGACTCCGGGCCAGCTGGGGTGGACCGGCAGCGCCTCGATGCTCGGCATGCTGATCGGCGGGGCGCTCTCCGGCAGCCTCGCCGATCGATTCGGCCGCAAGGCGATGTTCCAGACGACGCTCGTCCTGTTCAGCATCGCCACCGGCCTGTGCGCCCTCGCCTGGGACCTGCCGTCGCTGATGGCGCTGCGCCTGCTGGTCGGCATTGGGCTGGGGGGCGAGCTGCCGGTCGCCGCGTCCCTGGTGAGCGAGTTCGCGCCGGCGCGCTACCGCGGGCGGCTGGTCGTGCTGCTGGAATCGTTCTGGGCGCTTGGCTGGGCGGCGGCCGCCATCATCGCCGACGCGATGTCGCGCTGGGCCGAAGGACGCGGCGTGCCGTTCCCATGGCGTTGGGCGTTTCTGATCGGCGCCCTGCCGGCGCTGTACGTCCTGGTCCTGCGTCGCTCGCTTCCCGAGTCGCCGCGTTTCTTGTTGGCGCAAGGCCGCCGGGCCGAGGCGGCGGCGATCGTCGCGTCGATCGATCCGACCTGGGACGCTGCCGCGACGACGCAGACCGGCCGGGCGGCGGCGCTCGAGCCCGGGACGCCGCCGGCCCCGCCGGCCAGGCCCGCCGACCTGTTCGCCGCCGGGATGAGGCGCCGGACGGTGATGCTCTGGTCGCTCTGGTTCGCGATGGCCTATTCTTACTACGGCATTTTCATCTGGTTGCCGACGCTGCTCGGTAATCGCGGGTTGACGATGGCCAGATCATTCTCGTTCACGCTTTACATCACTCTGGCGCAGATCCCCGGATACTTCGTCGCGGCCTGGCTGGTCGAGAAGATCGGGCGCAAGAAGACGCTGGTGCCGTTCATGCTCCTGTGCGCCGTCGCCAGCTACTTTTTCGGCAACGCCGCGACCAACGCCCAGCTGATCCTGTGGGGCGCCCTGGTGTCGTTCTTCAACCTCGGCGCCTGGGGGGTGACATACGGCTACACGCCGGAGCTGTACCCGACGCGGCTGCGCGGCACCGGCGCCGGCTGGGCGGCCGCCTTTGGCCGCTCCGGCGCCATCCTGGCGCCTATCATGGTCGGGAAGATCACCGGCGCCTGGGGCCATGACGGCTTCAGCGTCGTGTTTCTGATGTTCGCCGCCGTCCTGGCGGCGGGCGCCGTCGCCGTCGCGGCGCTTGGCGAGGAAACCCACGGCAGGACGCTGGAGGAGATCGCGGACCGCGTCGGCGGTTGACCGCCGCCGGGCCGCGACCACTTCATCGTCGCTGCCGTCATGGTCGTCGGATGAATTATCGGGACGCGCTCGCCTGGCTCGACTCCCTCGAGTCGCTCGGCATCCGGCCGGGGCTCGACCGGATTGACCGGCTGCTCCGGCGCCTCGGTGATCCGCACCGCGCCTTCCGATCGATTCACGTCGCCGGCACCAACGGCAAGGGCTCGACGACCGCCTTCCTCGCCGCCATCCTGCAGGCGGCCGGCCTCCGGCCCGGCGTCTACACCTCGCCCCACCTCGTCCGCTTCGAGGAGCGGATCGTCGTCGGTGACCGGATGATCGACGAAGACGAGGTTGCGGCCCTGACGGCCGAGGTGCGGGCCGCCATCGGGGCCGAGGCCTTCGCGCCGGGCGACCACCCGACCTACTTCGAGGCGACGACGGCCCTGGCGTTCCTGCACTTCCGAAGGCAGCGCGTGCCGCTCGCCCTGCTGGAGGTCGGCATGGGGGGAACCTACGACGCCACCAACGTGGTGACGCCGCTCGCCTGCGCCATCACGCGGGTGGCGATGGATCACACCCGCTGGCTCGGATCGACTCTTCCGGCTATCGCCGGCGAGAAGGCCGGCATCCTCAAGCCGGGGGTGCCGGCCGTCATCGCCCGTCAGGAGCCGGAGGCGATGGCGGCGATCCAGGCGATGGCGGAGCGCGTCGGAGCGCCTCTGCTGCCGATCGCCGACTGCCGCGTCCGCGCCGAGGCGCCCCTCCCCGATCCACCGGCGTTCGCGCTGACCACGCCGCTCGCCGGCGAGTACCCGCACCTGACGCTCGCCCTGCGAGGCGCGCACCAGGTCGACAACGCCGTGGTCGCGGTGCTGCTCGCCGAGCAGCTCCGTCGCTTGGGCTTCGAGGGGGTGGACGCGGGCGCGGTCACCGCCGGCCTGGCGCGCGCCGCCTGGCCCGGCCGGCTGGAGATCGTCCCCGGCCGGCCAGAAATCCTGCTCGACGGCGCCCACAACCCGTCCGGCTGCGCCGTCCTCGCCGATTACCTGCGCGACCACCAGCGCGGCCGCCGCATCGCGCTCGTCTTCGCCGTCATGAAGGACAAGCCGGCCGACGAGATGCTCGGGCTTCTCTGCCCCTTCGCCGCCGCCGTCTTTGTGACCGGCCTGCCGCTGCCGCGGGTCACGCCGCCCGCTTCGCTCGCGGCGGTGGCCGCCGCGCGCGGTTTGCCGGGCGGCGGCGAGGTGCGCGCCACCGCCTCGATCGCCGAGGCGCTGCCGCTCGCCCGCCACGCCGCCGGCGAGGCCGGGCTGGTCGTGGTCAGCGGGTCGCTGTACCTGGTGGGAGAGGCAAAGCGGCTGCTCTGAATCCTTCGCGCTCCATGCGGCCCCAGGCGCGGCGGCGCAGCAGGAAGTCGAAGAACGCCTTCACCTTGAACAGCGCGAGGACCTGGCGGTAGCCGAAGTTTTCGACCACGCCGATCAGGACGAGCATCGCCAGGTGCTCCCAGCCGGGGTAGCGGCGGAAGGAGAGCTCCTCCAGCAGCACGGCGGCGACCGACAGGAACACGCCGAACACGATCGCGAAGATCAGGAACAGGAGGAAGTACGGGACGTTGAGCAATCCCATGATTGCCGCCAGGCCGATCATGAGATACCCGAGCACCTCGATGAACGGGCCGAGCGTCTCGAACAGCACGAGGTACGGCAGGCCGACGGTTCCGATGACGCCGTACCCGGGGTTGAAGATCATCTTCTTGTGGAACCACAGGCTCTGCAGCAGCCCGCGGTGCCAGCGGTTGCGCTGCCGCGCCAGCACCCGGAAGGTCGCCGGGACCTCGGTCCAGCAGACCGGGTCGGGGACGAAGACGATGCGGTACCGGCGCTTATCGCGGTGCAGCCTCTCGTGCAGCTTCAGGACCAGCTCGAGGTCCTCGGTCTCCGACCAGCGGTCGTAGCCGCCGACCGCGATCACCTCGGACTTGCGGTACAGCCCGAAGGCCCCGGAGATGATCAGCAGCGACCGCAGGCTCGACCAGCCGATGCGGCCCGACAGGAAGGCGCGCAGGTACTCGACCACCTGGAACAGCGGCAGCGACTTCTTCGGCAGGCCGATGCGGGCCACGCGCCCGTCGCGCACCTCGCAGCCGTTGGCGATCCGCACGATGCCGCCGACCGCCACCATCTCGTCGGGATGCTCCATGAACGGCTTGACCACCCGCAGAAGCGCGTTGTCCTCGATGATCGAGTCGGCGTCGACCGAGCAGTACAGCGGGTAGCGCGCCACGTTGATGCCGCAGTTGAGGGCGTCGGCCTTGCCCATCTTTCCCTTGTCGACCACGACCAGGTTCGGAGTGGCGAGCGAGGCATAGATGCCGCGCACCTCGCCGGTCGGCAGGGTTCGGCGGTAGACCCGGTCGGTGCGCTTCAGGTCGAACGCCTCGACCAGCCGGTGCAGCGTGTCGTCGGTCGATCCGTCGTTGACCACGATGACCTCGAACTGTCCGTAATTGACCGCCAGGAGCGAGCGGACCGTGTCGATCACCGTGCGCGCCTCGTTGTACGCCGGGACCACGATCGAGATCGGCCAGGTCATTTCGGAGCGCAGGATCTGCTCGTAGTCGGAGAAGAAGGTCCGCCTGACGAAGCGCAGCACCTCCCGGAGCGACACCAGGAACAGCAGCACGTAAACGGAGTTGAGCAGGATGAAGTAGTAGATGACCCAGCGGTTGAACGCCAGCACGAACGCCGACAGGACCGACTGGGCGAGCGCGCCGTCGATCACGAGCCTTCTCCGCCGGTGCCGCCGCTCCGGACCGGCCCGGCCGCGCCGCCGAGGATGGCGCCGAGGGCGCGCCGCACCCCTTCCTGGGTGTTCTCGACCGCCATCTGGGTCAGGCGATCGACCCTCTTGAGCGAGATGATCTTGCGGACGAACTGCAGGGCCGCTTCGCGACGCGCCGCTTCGGGCGAGACCAGGTCGGCGATGTAGCCGTCGAGGATCCGCCCCTGCTCGAGCTGCTCGACCGCCTGGTGCCGCGCGTAGGTGTCGTCGGCGTCGAGCATCCGGATCAGGGCGTCGCGCCCCTCGGGTCCCAGGTTCCGCAACGCCTCGCCGGCGTTGGCGCGGACCCACCACTGCCGGTCCTTGAGCGCCTCGCACAACGTCGCCACGGCGCGTCCGTCGGCGAGCCGGCCGAGCGCCTTCGCCGCCATCGCCCGCACCGGCCACTCCGGGTCGCGCAGGGCGGCCAGCAGATCGTCGAGCGCGCCGGCGTCACCGACCAGACCGAGGGCGTGCGCCGCGCGGGCGCGGATGTCGGCGTTGGCGTCCCGGAGATTGTCGCGCAGCAGGGGCACCGCTTTCCGGCTGCGCGTTCGTCCGAGCACCTCGAGCGCCGACAGCCGCGCCGGCGGCGGCAGCTCCGGCCAGGCGGCGAGCAGCTCGTCCACCGCCTCGTCGCCGGCGCCGATCAGGATCTCCGCGACGCGGATCGCCGACCAGCGGCTGGGGTCCGCGAGGGCGCGCACCAGCGGCCGGATCGAGGTGCCGCCGCGGATCATGCCGAGGGCGCGCGCCGCCCGGAAGCGCACCTCGCCGGCCGGATCGTCCATCAACCGGATCAACGGGTCGACCGCCAGCCGGCTTCGCATCAGCCCGAGGCTCTCGGCCGCCTCCGCCCTCCGCCACCAGCGCCCGCTGCCCGCGGCGCGGATGGCGGCGCGCACCGAGCCGAGCGATTCGAAAGCGGCGGTGATCCGCTCGCGCATGGCACCACCCGCCGTCCGGGCGGTCTCCAGCAGGATCGCCTCCGCCAGACGCCGATCGCGGCGCCGCAGCGGCTGCGGCAGGTGGTCGTGGATCGATCGCGGCCCGGTCTCGGAGACGTAACGCTCGACCAGCGGCCCGAGGATGACCCGCCGCCTTCGATCGAAGGCGCCGCGCATCTCGCGGATCGCCTTGTTGACGACGATCAGGAGCGTCAGGGCCGCGAGCACGCCACCCGACCACCAGAGGATGGCCAGGATCAGCGCCTGGCGCATGACGTCCCCTTGAACGTCACAGCTTGAACCTCATGACGAAGCCGCTCTTCGTGGAGGTGAAGCCGGTGGCGACCTGCAGGGCATAGTCGCTGCGCCAGTAGTACGCCTCGAGCGACGCCCGCGGGCTGAATTTCGTTCCGGCGGCAAGATAGATCCCCTGGACGCGGTCATTGTCGCCGGCGTCGCCGGTGGCCCCCGGCCCGGTCGAGAACGCCTGGCGGCCGAAGGTCCCCTCGGCCTGCCAGAACCAGCGGCCGCGTCGATACTCGTCGCCGAGCCCCAGGACGATGAGCTCGGAGTCGTAGCGCAGCGGGTCGAAGTAGCCGTTGTCCAAATCCTCGTCGAAGCGGCGGTAGCTGGCGCTGAAGGTGCCGGTGATCCGCGGCCGTGCCGGACGGATCGACCACTGCACCCCGGCCGCGGCGGTGACGCGCCGGTTGCCGTCCGAGTAGAGCCCGAATCCGCCCGATCCGGACAGCAGCCACTGCGGCTGGAAGCGATATTCCAGCCGCATGTCGGCGGTGTCGACGCGGATGCCGCGGTCGATCAGCACGACGGTGTCCAGGAGCGCGTCTCGCGAGGCGTTGCCGGTCACGCCGAACCGCGGGCCGACCTGCCAGCGGATGAACCCGCCGCCGACCAGGAGGGTCCGGTCGCTCCCGCCCAGGGTCGTCTCGCGCGTCGCCCCCAGGCGGGCATGGAACAGGATCGGCCCGATGACCCGCGACGTCAGGCCGCCCATCAGGACCTGTGCGCTGTCGGACAGCTCGTCGCCCACCGCGTCGCCCGGCTCGTTGCAGAACGTCGCGGCGTCGCAGCGGAACGAAGCGTCGTAGGTCGACAGGGCGATCCGGATCGAGGTCTGCGGCTCGGCCTGGAAGGTATAGGACAGCGTGCCGCTGTCGACCCGGTTCGACTCGTTGTCGCTGAAGCGGAATCCTTCGAAGCCGGCGACCGGTCGCAGGGCGTCGTGAATCTCCTGCTGGACCTGCTTCGCCTCCCGGCTGTCGGGATGATCGACAACGATGTTGTCGATCTGCGCCTGCGCCTGCCGATCCTGGCCCCGCCAGTGGTTGACCTGCGCCAGCCCGATGCGGGCCTCGAGGTTGCCGGGATCGGCCTTGATCACGTCGCGGTAGGCGTCGGTCGCCCCGTCCAGGTTCCCCTGCCACGCCATCAGGCGCGCCCGGCCGATGTGCGCCTGGATCGGCTCGATCTGCCGCGCCTCCATGTCGCGGTACACCGCGTCGCCGTCGGCGTAGCGCCCGGCCCAGCCGAGCGTCTGGCCGAGACCCAGGAGGACGCGCGCGTCATCGGGGTGCGACGAGCGCAGTTCCCCGTAGCGGGCGATCGACTCCTGGTAGCGGCCGTCCCAAGCGAGAACTTTGGCGTGCTCCAGGTTCAGATCGAAATCGCCCGGCGCCAGCGCCAGAGCCTTCTCGTAGTTGGCGATCGAGTCGTCGAGATCGCCGTCCCACGACTGCAACAGCGCCAGCCGCCGCCTCGGGTGCAGGGCGTCGGGGCGGAGGCCGACCGCCGCCGCGTACAGGCGGCGCGCCTCCTTGTAATCCTCACGCCGGAAGGCGGCGTCGGCGTCGCGCACGAGGTCCTCGAAGGTCGGTGACGCCGGCGTCGCCCCGGGGTTGTCGGTCGCGCCGGTCGTCGTGAGCGGCGCGGCGGCGGCCGGGGCGGTCTCCTGGCGGCCGGCGCCGGCGGCGGGAGCGGCCAGCGCCGGCAGCAGCGCCAGGATCGAAGCGAGGCCGAGCAGCCCGGAGGCCCGGAGGTCGCTCACTCGCCGGCCGGTTCGGACGGCAGCGTCGCGAACGCCGTCTTGAGAATCGTCCACGCGTCCTTCCTCTCGATGCGGTACGTCGGGCGCTCCCAGCCGGTCCATGAGTACTGCGGCAGGTCGCGCGCGGTGAGCAAGTCCCCGGCGGGCAGCCGATCGGTCACCAGCCCGGCCACCGGCGTCGACCCTCCGGGGGCTCCCGCCGGCCTGACGGCGGCGGCGAGGAAGCGGAATCCGGGGGTGACGACGGTGCCGATCGCCCTGAGATCGTCGGGATTGTCGTGCAGGACGCGGCGCGACGACGGATCGGTGACGTTCAGCAAGCCCCACCCGAGTCGGACTTCGATGAAGTCGCCGGCGCGCCCGACGCGCCAGTCGGCGAGCGTATTGTAGTCGGAGTCGCGCCGATCGATGGACCCGTGCCGGAGCGGCGACAGGCTGTACCCCTGCGCGGGGTACTCGGTCCCGTCCCGCCCGAACCGCCCTCGGTTGGTCGTCTGCCTGATTTCGACGAAGCGACCGTCGTCATTCGCCACCGAGCCGTAGGGGCGGTGGGTGCGGTGCGTGGCGATGTCGTAGGGGGCGTCGACCAGCAGCCGCGCGGTCGTCTCCCCGTCCAGGATGACGCAGAACTCCAGGCCGGCCGGTGAGGCGGTCCGCTCGCCCGGCGCGGCGGCCCGGCCGGCGCGCACCGGTCCGTCGCTCACCGGCAGGCGGCGGTCGCCCCTCTTTTCATCGTAGGTGTCGATGCCGATCACGTAGACGGCCTCTTTCCAGTCAGGCGCCCCGTCGCCGTCCGCGTCCAGCCGCTCCACGTCGAGGCGGAGGTAAAGGTAGCCCTCGTCCGAGGCCGCCGCCAGCCCCCGCAGCGTCCGCGCCGGATCGTGACCGTCGTCCAGCGGCACCTCCGGACCGCCGCTGCGCTTCTCGACAAGCGTCCGGATGCCGTTCCAGTCCTCCGATCGGCCGTCGATCAGGACCTTCCAGGCGTGCTGGCCCGGCCGGGCCGCCAGCACCCCGTAGTTCTGCTCGGGGTCGAGAGCGTTGAGCCAGAGCGGGTTGCGATCGGCGGGGTTCTCGAACTCGGTCACCAGCCAGTTGCGCTTGAACCATTCGTCGAGGAGGGCGAACAGGATGCCGCCGGCCAGACCGGCCTGGTGGATATCGCGCAGCAGGTGGGCGTCGATCTCCCCCTGCCGCGTCTCGGTGTGGCCGCCGTGATTGAACCCCTCCCTCTGAAGGTGGGCGATGCCGCGGCTGCTGGGGACGCCGAACTCGCCGATCAGGACCGGCTGCGAACCATGGTGACGGACCAGGTCGCGCAGGTAGCCGATGTAGTTGCACGGCCCTTCAGCATCGCGCGCCCGGCTGTAGCCGGGGTCGAGGCTCATGAAATCGGGGTAATAAGGATAGGCGTGATAGCTGGCGAACTGTCCGGCGCGCGATTCCTTCCCCGGGACGATGTGCAGCGCGTCGACCCCGACCGCGTCGTTGTCGTATTCGAGGATCGGCTCTGCCGGCGGGGTCCCGCGCTCGCGCCGCAGGCGGAGCTCCTCCTCGACGGTCGCCTCGGTGGGATGCGTCAGCGGGTCGAGGGTCGGCCAGTTCACGAACGCAATCGGGCGCTGCTGCCGGTACTGCGTCGTCTCGTAGCCGGTCGCGGCGTCGAGCGTCGAGGCCAGCCACGACTCGAACGGCGTGGCCTGCGCCGCGGCCTCGAAGTAGGCGCCGCGGAACGCCGGCCGGCCCGCGGCCCGGCCCGCCCGGTCAAAGCGCTGCACCGAGTACGGCTCCCATTCCCGGCCCAGGAGCCACGCCAGGGTGCCGGACGAGACATCGGCGCGGTACTCGCCGAACGCGTGGCCGGGGCGCGCCGGCTGGTCGAGATTGCCGTGCACGGCGTCGATGACCCGCCGGATCTCCGCCTTGAACTCGTCGTCGAAGGCGGCCGCGGCGTAATCGTCGCCGGGCGGCAGCTCGGTCCAGACTCCCTGCACCAGCCACAGCCGCCGCTCCGGATCCTTGCGGTTGTGGGCCTCGAGGGCGGCGTAGAAGGCGGGCGGCAGCAGGGTATAGAGACGGACGACGTTGGCCCCCATCGCCGCGACTTCGGTCAGCCAGTCCTCGTAGGTTTCCTGCCTCTCGGGAAACTCGGCGGGGAAGCGCCCCGGCAGCGCCACGCCCATGTTGATGCCCTTGACGAAGATCGGCCGGAATCCGGAGGGGCCGGCGATCTCCAGGCGCCCGTCGCCGGCGCGCGCCACCACGCGCAACGGCCGCGACGCGTCGACGGCCGGCCGCGGCCGGCGCTCGCGCGTCACCCCCTGCGCCCCGAGCACCTGCTCGAGGATCTGCTTCGTCTCGGCGTCGCCGGGCGCCAGCGCCAGCGCGCGGCGCAGCGCCTCGGCCGCTTCCGGCAGCCGCGCCTCGTTGCGCAACGCCAGACCGAGCCCCTTGATGGCGTCGGCGTTGTCCGGATCGCGCCTCAGGACGGCGTCGAACTCGTCCGAGGCGGCGGCCGGCGAGCCCTTCCGCAGCAAGACGTAGCCGAGCCCGACGCGCGGATCGAGCGCCCCCGGCTCGACGGTGAGGGCGGCGCGGAAGGCGTTCTCCGCCTCCCGCAGCTCGCCGAGGCGCAACCGGCACCAGCCGGCGAGAGCGTACAGGCCGGCGCTGCGCTGCCCTTGCTCGGTGGCGCCGAGCGGCGCCGGCGGTCCGCGGCGCGCGAAAAGTCTTTCAGGGAGCGTGTTTTCTGGAAGAACCCGGTCCGGAGGATATCGCCATGCGGCATCCGCGCGCCTTATATCCCAGGACCCCCTTGCTTGACAAGCGCGGCGGTTCTCGCTTAGGGTCTACACCTTCCGCGTCGGCTGTGAGGTCCCGTTGTCGCGTTCGGCCCGGCACTGGGTCGCGCTCAACCTGACGCACGCCGGCTCGCCGGGCTGGCGAAAGCGCCTGCCCGGGGCGGAGATCGACGCCGCCGCCGTCGCGGCGGCCGACGCCGAGATCGAGAGCGCCCGCCGCATCGGCGCCTCCGTCCTCACGATCGAGGATGAGGCCTACCCGCCCCTGCTGCACGCCGCGCCGGACCCGCCGCCGGTCCTGTACGCCCGTGGCGATCTTCTCCGGCGTGATGCGCTGGCGGTGGCGGTGGTCGGGTCGCGGCGGGCCACGCCGCACGGCCTGAGGCTGGCCAGGGACATCGCCGCCGGCCTCGCCGGCGCCGGTTTCACCGTCGTCTCCGGGCTGGCGCGGGGGATCGATGCGGCCGCCCACCGCGGCGCCCTGGAGGCGGGCGGGCGCACCCTGGCGGTGCTGGGCTGCGGAGTGGATCGGATCTACCCCGCCGAGCATCGAAAGCTGGCGGAGGCGATCGCGGCGCACGGCGCGGTGCTCAGCGAGCTGCCGCTCGGGTTCGGCCCGGTGGCGCGGAATTTCCCGGAGCGCAACCGGATCATCGCCTGGTCGACATGGGCGACCGTGGTGGTGGAGGCGGCGCGCGACAGCGGCTCGCTGATCACCGCCAACCTGGCTCTGCAGGAGGGGCGCCTCGTCTACGCGGTGCCCGGGGCGGTCGGCGAGCCGAATGCCGAGGGGACCAACGCGTTGCTGCGCGACGGCGCCCTGACCTGCCGCGGCGCGGCCGACGTTCTGGAGGATCTGGCGCCGCAGGTCGTCGAGGCGGCGCGCGAGTTCGCTGCCGCGCCGGCAGGACCGGAGGGCGGCACGGCGGCGGAAGTGCCGGCGGCGCCGGGCGGCGCGCCGGGGACGGCGCTCGGGCCGGAGCATCGGCGGGTGCTCGCCGACATTCCGGCGACCCGCGGCATCGCAATCGATGCGCTGGTGCAGTCCTCCGGGATGGCCCCGGGGCCGCTGCTGGCGCTGCTTCTGGACCTCGAGCTCGCCGGACTGGTGCGCCAGCTTCCGGGGCGCCGATTCATCGCCGCCGCTTGCAAAACTTGACGGCGGCCTATATTGAAGCAAAGATAACCGGGCTCCGCGCACGATCGAAGCGACGCGCGGGCCGAAGGAGAGTCACTTGGGCAAGTCGCTGGTCATCGTCGAATCGCCGGCCAAGGCGAAGACGATCAACAAATTCCTGGGCCGCAACTTCACGGTGAAGGCCTCGATGGGGCACGTCCGCGATCTGCCCAAGAAGACCCTCGGCGTCGACGAGAAGAAGGACTTCAAGCCGACCTACGAGATCCTGCCGGGCCGCAAGAAGGTCATCGACGAGCTGAAGAAGGCCGCCGGCAGCGCCGACAAGGTTTACCTGGCGCCCGACCCCGACCGCGAGGGCGAGGCGATCAGCTGGCACCTCTCCGAGGTGCTGAAGAAATCGAACAAGAACCTGTACCGCGTGTCGTTCAACGAGATCACCAAGCGCGCCGTGCAGCACGGCATCGAGCACCCGGAGAAGATCGACTCCAACAAGGTCGACGCGCAGCAGGCGCGGCGCATCCTCGACCGGCTGGTCGGCTACAAGATCAGCCCGCTGCTTTGGGACCGCGTGCGCCGCGGCCTGTCGGCCGGGCGCGTGCAGTCGGTGGCGCTGCGCATGGTCGTCGAGCGCGAGCGCGAGATCCAGGCGTTCAAGCCGGAGGAATACTGGACGCTGGCGGCCCTGCTCGAAGGCGCGGCGCCTCCGCCGTTCGAGGCGCGCCTCTTCAAGGTCAAGGACAAGAAGGCCGACCTCAAGAACCAGCAGCAGACCGACGCCGTGGTGCGCTCCCTGAAGAGCGCCACCTTCACGGTCGAGACGGTCGAGTCGAAGGAGAAGAAGAAGCACCCGGTCCCGCCGTTCATCACCAGCAAGCTGCAGCAGGACGCCTCGCGCAAGCTGGGATTCACCGTCAAGAAGACGATGACCCTGGCGCAGCGCCTGTACGAGGGGATGGACGTCGGCGATCTCGGCACCGTCGGTCTGATCACCTACATGAGGACCGACTCGACCCGCATCGCCCCGGAGGCGATGCAGGAGGTGCGCGACTACATCAAAGCCACCCACGGCCCCGAGCACCTTCCCGAGGAGCCGCGCGTCTACAAGACGGGCAAGGGGGAGCAGGGGGCGCACGAGGCAATCCGCCCGACGTCGATGGCCGTGCCTCCGGAGCACGTTAAGCGCTTCCTGCAGAAGGACGAGTTCCTGCTCTACAACCTGATCTGGAACCGCTTCGTCGCCTCGCAGATGAAGCCGGCGCTGTTCGATGTCACCACCGCCGACATCCGCGCCGGCGACTGTATTTTCCGCGCCACCGGCTCGACGATGAAGTTCGCGGGCTACCTGGCCGTCTACCAGGACGTGGTCGAGAAAGAGAAGCGGGACAAGGACGCGGCGGCCGATAAGGACGCCGCGGCCGAGGAGGACGACGCGAACCGCGCCCTGCCGCCGCTCGCCGCGGGCGACCGCCTGTCGCTGAAATCGCTCGACCCGAAGCAGCACTTCACCCAGCCGCCGCCCCGCTTCACCGAGGCGTCACTGGTCAAGGAGCTTGAGGAGAACGGCATCGGGCGGCCGTCGACCTACGCCTCGATCCTGTCGACCCTGCAGAACCGCGAGTACGTCGAGAAGGTCGAAGGCAAGTTCGTGCCCAGCGAGATCGGCATGACGGTCACCGACCTGCTCGTCGGCCACTTCGCCGACATCGTCGACGTCAAGTACACGGCGCGGATGGAGGAGGAGCTCGACGAAATCGAAGAGGGGCGGCTCGACTACGTCACCGCCCTGAAGGGCTTCAACAAGCAGTTCAGCAAGGACCTGAAGGCCGCCACGGCCAACATGGAGAACATCAAGGCCAAGGAAGAGCCGACTGACAAGGTGTGCGACAAGTGCGGCAAGCCGATGGTCATCAAGTGGGGCCGCTACGGCCGGTTCATGGCCTGCTCCGGCTACCCGGAGTGCAAGAACACCATGGAGCTGGCGCCGGTGGTCAACGGCGGCGGCGGCCCGAACGGGGGCAAGTCGACCGAGGCGCCGGTCATCCCCGAGGCGCACGGCTCGTGCGAGAAGTGCGGCTCGGCGATGGTGGTGCGCAAGGGGCGCTTCGGCCCGTTCCTCGCGTGCTCGGCCTACCCGAAGTGCCGCAACACCAAGAAGATCGCCATCGACAAGGAAGGCGCGATCACCGTCACCCGCAAGCCGGACAAGATGCTCGACGAGAAATGCCCGCAGTGCGGCAAGCAACTGGCGGTCAAGGACGGCCGCTTCGGCGAGTTCACCGCCTGCTCGAACTACCCGGAGTGCCGCTACATCAAGCTGAAAGAGGTCGGTCTCGACTGCCCGCGCGACGGCTGCGGCGGCCGCATCGTCGAGCGCCGCTCCCGCCGCGGCCGCGTCTTCTTCGGCTGCAACAACTACCCGAAGTGCGACTTCGTCACCTGGTACCGCCCGATCGCCGAAGCCTGCCCATCCTGCGGCAAGCCGTACATCCTCGAGAAGATCACCAAGAAGGACGGCACGACGGTGTTCTGCGACAACGAGGGCTGCGGCTACAAGAAGGCGGTCAACTCCTGACGGAGCCCCGGCGAG
>JAGYID010000098.1 GCA_018606725.1 Acidobacteriota bacterium | reverse complement strand
CGCGACCGCGTCGGCGGCCGCATCCAGACGCTGCACCAGCCGGCGGAGCACGGCATCGAGATCGGGGCGCAGATGGTGCACGGGTCGCGGGCGACGACCTGGCCGCTCATCCGCGCCCTCGGCATCGAGGCGCGGCCGATGGTCGATTGGACGACGTGGACCATGCTGCCCGGAGGCCGCTTCCGCCCGCCCGAGGCGAGCTTCCAGGAAAAGACCCACACGCGCCTGGCCGAGGCCTACCGGCACTACCGCGGCGACGACATCAGCTTCAAGCAGTTCCTCGACGCGGAGAAATTCAGCCCGCGGGAGCAGGATGCGGTGTCGGAAAACGCCCTGTCGTGGTCTGCCGAGGCGGACGAGGTCAGCCTGCGCGCCGCCACCGAGGACGAGGCGGCATGGGACAGTTACATCGATCGGAATTACCAGGTCGTCGGCGGCTACGATCAAGTCCCTTCCCGGCTGGCGGCCGACCTCGGCGACCGCGTGCGGCTGTCGGCGGCGGCGCGGACGATCGCCTGGGGCGGCGGCCGCGTCGCGGTCACCTGCGAACGGGGCGGCCGGCCAGAGACGATCGAGGCGCGCCGCGCCGTGGTGACGCTGCCGATCGGTATTTTGCAGGCCGACGCGGTGGCATTCGACCCGGCGCTGCCGCCGTGGAAACAGCGGGCGATCGGCGCGCTTCGCATGGGACGCGTCGTCGTCGTCCACTTCCTCTTCGACCGGAAATTCTGGCGCGAGGGCGGCACGAACATCCCCGGCTGGCAGGCGCGCGCCGGGCGGATCTCGTTCTGGGATCCGCACCCGGTCGGCACCGGCGAACCGGTCCTGCTGGGCTGGATCACCGGCACCGCGGCCCAGGAGCTGAGCGACCTCGGACAGGAAGCCGGGCTCGCCCGCGCCCTGGCGTGGGTCGAGGAGGCGCTGCCGGCCGCCGCCGCGCGCAAGCGGGTGCGCTGGTCTTCGATGCGCGACTGGATCCGCGACCCCTGGGCGCGCGGTTCGTACTCCTTCACGCTGCCGGGTGGGAGCGGGCAGCGCGCCGTCCTGGCCACGCCGATCGCCTCACGCCTCTACTTCGCCGGCGAGGCGACCGAGGTGGCGCCGCACTATCAGACCGTCCACGGTGCGTACAACACCGGGCGCCGGGCGGCGCGCGAGATCCTGGCCGCCGAGGGGCTCGAGGTCGCCGCGGCCCGCGCCGCTGGCGCCACGCCAGCGGTGGCATTATCTTAACGGCGCCATGACCTCAGGAGGGATCCACATGCGCATTCGAACCCTGTCGCTTGCCGCCGCCATCGCGCTCGCCACCCTGCTGCCGGTGACGCCGGCGCAGGCCGGGACGTCGTTCGACTTCCTGTTCAACGTCGGCAACGTCAGCAACGACAACCAGTACTTCCTCAACCTGATGGTCGGCCACTACGGTTACGACCGGCAGGTGCTCGAGCCGGTGCTGCCGCGGGTGCGGTCCGTCGACAACGACCTTCCGGTTGTGCTGTTCCTGGCGCACGAGAGCGGCCGCCCGGTCGATTTCATCGTCGACCTGCGGGCCCGCGGGCTCTCCTGGTCGGTGGTGTTCACCCGCCTGAACGTGTCGCCCTCGGTCCTGTTCACCGGCATCGATCGGGACCCGGGGCCGCCGTATGGGAAGGCGTGGGGCTACTGGAAAAAGCACCCGAAGAGTCTCGCTTACAGCGACAATGACATCGTCGGTCTCGTCAAGGTGCAGGCCGGTACGCGCTACGCCCGCGCCACCGCCTGGGATTTGGCCCACGAGCGCGGCCGCGGGCGCCCGGTCGCCGCCGTCGTGGCCGACAAGAAGGGCCGGCCGTGGCAGGGGAAACCAGCGAAGGGCGCGAAGTCTCACGATGGAAATCAGCGCGGGGATCACGGCAACGGGCAAGGCGACCAGCACGGCAATCCGCACGGCCACGGCGCGCACGACTAGGAGCCCGGCCGAATACTCGCACCGGTCCCTGGAACCATGGCATTCCCCCGCCATCGCTGATATCCTGTCCGCCTCCACTGGAGACGGCGATGCCCCTGTTCGAGTATTCGTGCCGGAAGTGCTCCCGGCGGTTCGAGCGCCTGGTGTTCGGCGCCGAGACCCCGGAATGCCCGTCGTGCGGCAGCCCCGATCTCGAGAAGCTCCTGTCGGCGTTCGCCGTCGGCGGCGGCTCCGACGCCTCGGGCGAATTCGCTGGCGACGCCGGCGGCGGCTGCGGCTCGTGCGGCGACCCGCGCGGCCCCGGCTCCTGCGCCATCAACTGAGACGCACGTCCCGCCTGCACCAACCAGGACGCCCGCCCCGTCCGCATACACCGACATGCCGGACCCGGTTCGTCCGCCGACCCGCGCGCCGGCGAATTCCTGAATCGAAGCCACGCGCCGCGCATCTGTAACGTTGTCGATTACAGAATCGGGGCGCGACAGCGCGATGAGGAGATGATGGGGCGCATCGGCAGGCTCACGTCGATCCAGGTCGGCCAGCCGCGCGACCTCGGGACTCGCGGCGCGACCGACCCGCTTGACGGTCCCTGGCGATCGGCCTTCTTCAAGTCGCCGGTGAGCGGTGCGGTCTGGCTGGGGACCACCAACCTGGCGGGCGATGCCCAGGCCGATCGGCGGGTCCACGGCGGCCCCGACCAGGCGGTCCTGGTCTACTCCGCCGATCACTACCCGACGTGGCGCGAAGAGCTCAGGATGGACGAGCTTTCACACGGCGCCTTCGGCGAGAACTTCACCGTCTCCGGACAGACCGAGGAGACCGTCTGCATCGGCGATGTCTACACCGTCGGCGAGGCGCGCGTCCAGGTCAGCAAGCCGCGCGGGCCATGCTGGAAGATCGCCCGCCGCTGGCGGATGAAAGACCTGCCGGCCCGGGTCGCGGCGCACGGCTGGACCGGCTGGTACCTGCGGGTCCTGCGTGAGGGGTTCGTCGAGGCCGGCATGCCGGTGACGCTCCTCGAGAGGCCGGATTCCGCCCTGACGGTGGCGCGCGCCTAGGGTTCGTCGTACGAGAAGATGATGGCGGTGATCACCCAGCGCTCCCCATCCTCCGCCAGATGCAGCCCGAGCTTGCCGCGGCTCTCCTCCCCCTCTTCCGAGAAGATGAAGTCAGCCGTCACCCGGGCGATCCGCCGGCCCGGCTCGATGCGGAGGTTCTCGAGCCGCTCGCCGATCCGGCGACCGGTCTCGAAGCGATCCTTCTGCGCCTTGAAGAACTCCTCCAGGCCGCGGATCCGGACGGTCCCGTCGTCCTTCGGGCTCGCCACGAGCAGTTGCGCGTGGAACAGCGTCTTCCAGCGGTCCAGCGTCGGTCGCGCGTACAGACCGATGTAGTCGTTCACGACCCGCTCGATTGCCGCGCGAGCGTCGACCGGCGTCGGGGCGGTGGACGACGCGATCGGCGGGTCGGCGGCAAGCGCTGACGGGACAACAGCGAGCAAGGCAATCGTCACCGAGGCGGCGAGTCTCATCAACGTCCGGCTCCATCTTGTTCCGATCCAGAAGTCGTTAGATGGTATGCGAGGACCGGGACCGGCGCAATCAGGGGAGGCGCGCCGCGGCGCTTTGCGCCGCCACCGCGTCCTCCGAAGCCGGCGCCGGCCGGATCGGTGTCGCGGCCTGCACCGGCGAAACGGATCGCGCCACCCCTGCGCCGCGGGCCGATGCGCTGACGCGCGCCGCCGTCGGCAGGCCCCAGGCGCGCAGCGAGATGCCCCGGGTGGGGCGCACCCCGCCGACGAGCAGAGGCAGCGCCAGGTGCGACCAGCCGGGGCGACCGATCTCGCGGACGCGCCAGAGCAGCGTCACAGCCGGGATCAACCGGGCGGCGGCGGAAATCCCCATCGCCGCCAGGTAACCGGTCATGCCGCGCGCGTCGAACAGGTTGACGATCGCTCCGCCCAACAGCGCCCCGGCGACCAGGATGCCCCCGTCGACGGCGTTGAACAGAGCGATCAACCGCTCGCGCCCGCGCATCGTCTGGAGCAGGGTCGACGCCTGGGCCAGCTCGAGCGCGCCCCACGCCAGGCCGGAGTAGATCTGCGCCAGCAGGATCCACCAGGGGCTTCCCGACAGCAGCCATGGCAGCGGCACCAGCGCCACGAACCAGCCGGCACCGCGTAGCAGCGGCCCCGGTCCGAGGCGATCGGCGACGTGCCCCCAGAAGCGCAGCGTCAGCAACTTGGTGATCGCCGGCACCGCCACCAGCGCGCCGACCAGGGCGTACGGGTAGCCGAGCGTCTTCTTCATGTACGGCACGAAGAACGGCGTCGAGATGTAGGTCCCCAGGTGCAGGGCCCACAGGTACAACGCCAGGCGACGCACCTTGCCGGCCTTGAGGAGGGCGCGCGCCCCGCCGGCGCGCCGCCGCCCGCCGAGCGACCGCGGCGGATCCGGGACGCGCGACAGGAAGCCGATGCCGGCGACGCGCACGCCGCCCGCGACGGCGAACACCAGTGCGAAGCCGAGCGCCTCGAGGCCGTGGTGGGTCATCCACGACAGCAGGGCGCCGCCGCTCAGGATCGCCAGCAGCATGCCGAACTGCTGTGCCGAGCCGCGACGCCCGAAGAACCAGCCGAGCCGGTCGCGCGGCACGACCGCGGTCACCAGCGCCGTCCAGGCCGGTACCGCGAGACCGCCGAGCCCCCAGGCGACCAACGCGACGGCGCACAGGACGGCGAGCGACCAGGGAAACGGCGCGAGCAGCGCCAGCCCCAACGCGGCGTAGGCCACCGCCTGCGCCAGCCAGGTGCGGCGCAGCAGCAGGCCCACCGGGCCGACCCGTCCGGCAAGGCGACGCGTCACCAGCTGGGCGGCTGCCGTCGATGCGGTCGGCAGGGTGGCGACGATGCCGAGGCTGAACCCGCCGGCGCCGAGAAACAGGGCGAACGCCCCGAGGTACGCCTCGCCCAGCCCCTGGCCGAGGGCTTGGAAGGCGCCTTCCGCCGCAAGGGGGCCGGCTCCCGGCACCGCCTCGCGGCCCGTCCTCTGGTCGTCGTCCTCCACCCCGCGCAACGGCACCTCTCGGTGCCGGAAAGATAAGTTCCGCAGCCTCTTCCGGCAACCGGCAGGGCGCTCGCGTCCCCTCCCGACAGCGTGTACCATGTCGCCCGCCTAGGATGGCGAAGCTCGGTTGAGGGAGGGTCCCGGCCATGAAGATCCTGATCTCCGGCTCCACCGGACTGGTCGGCTCGGCGCTGGTGCGCCGACTCCTCGTCGGCGGCCACGGAGTCGTCCGCCTGGTCCGTCCGCAGTCCACCGCGGCGCCGCTGCCGGCCGCCGCCCGCGAACCGGTCGTCGCCTGGGACCCGGCCGCCGGAACGATCGATGCCGCGGGGCTGGAGGGACTCGACGCGGTCGTCCATCTGGCCGGCGAGAGCGTCGTCGCCGGCCGCTGGAACCAGGCAAGGAAGGCGCGCATCCGCGGCAGCCGCGTCGACGGCACGCGCCTGCTGTCGGCGGCGCTGGCCCGGTTGGGCCGCCGGCCCCAGGTGCTGGTGTCGGCCTCGGCGATCGGCTATTACGGCAGCCGCGGCGACGAAATCCTGCGCGAGGACAGCGCCCCGGGGACCGATTTCCTGTCGCGCGTCTGCCGCGAGTGGGAAGAGGCCGCGGCACCGGCGGCCGCGAGCGGCATCCGCGTCGTGCAGACCCGCTTCGGGTTCATCCTGAGCGCGGCCGGCGGCGGCCTGAAGCAGATGCTGCCGCCCTTCAAGATGGCGCTCGGCGGCCGGCTGGGCGACGGCCGTCAGTACCTGTCGTGGGTGTCGATCGACGACGTGGTCGGGGCCGTCGAGCACGCCCTGGCGGCCGGGTCGCTGCGCGGGCCGGTCAATGTCGTCGCCCCGAATCCGGTCACCAATGCCGAGTTCACCCTCACTCTCGCCCGCGTTCTGTCGCGCCCGGCATTTCTGCCGATGCCGGCGTTTGCGGCCCGTCTGGTCTTCGGAGACGTGGCCGACGCCCTCCTGCTCGCCAGCCAGCGGGTCGAGCCGTCGAAGCTCAAGCAATCCGGGTACCGCTTCCGCCACCCCGACCTCGAGGCGGCGCTCAGGCAGCTCCTCGGCCGGCCGGCGGCCTGAGAGCGCCGGCCTCGCGCCGGGCCGCCGCCGCGATGCCGCGCAGCATGCCGGTGAACACCAGCTTGTGCAGCGGGTAGACCCCGTACCAGTAGGCCAGGCCCGCCAGCCCCACCGGGTCGAAGATCGCCGTCTGCCGGACGATCGCTCCGGGGGTCGGGCCGGTGGCCGGGTCGGGCGGCGCCTCGTCGGTGCCGGCGGGCAGGCCGGCGGCCGCACCAGGATGCGGCGCTCCGGGATCCGGCGTCACCTCGAACTCCAGCCAGGCCCGGCCGGGGAGCTTCATCTCCGCCGCCAGGCGCAGGCGGCTGCCGGGCTCGAACGCCTCGACGCGCCAGCAGTCGAGTGCGTCTCCGGTCACCAGCCGTTCCGGATCGCGCCGGCCGCGTCGCAGGCCGCCGCCGCCGACCATCAGGTCGAGAACGCCGCGCAGGCGCCACAGCCAGTCGGCGTAGTACCAGCCGGTGGCGCCGCCGATCCGCCGGATCGGCGCGAAGGCCGACGCCGGCGGGACCGCGACCCGGACCGCCCGCGAATCGACCAGCCGGGTGCCGAACCGGATGCCGCCCCAGGTGGGCGGCCGCCCCAGCGCCGATTGGGGATCCGACCAGCGGGTCTCGGCGATCTCCCGGTCCTCGTGGCGCAGCGCGGTGGCGATGGCGTCGCGGCAGCCGCGCGGGCGCACGGCGAAATCGCGCACCGCCGCATCGTCACGGACCACGGTGACGTTGCGCATGCTGTCGATGAGCTTGCGGCCGATGCGCGCGTACAGCGGCGTCACCAGTCCCAGCCACAGGCTCGACAGGCGGGGCGTCAGGACCGGCACCGGGATCATCAGCCGGCGGAGGCCGCGCTGCCGCGCGTATTCGCGCATCATGTCGCCGTACGACACCCGGTCGGCGCCGCCGATCTCGTACACCCGGCCCGGTCCCTCGGGCAGGTCGAGCGCCGCCACCAGATACTCGATCAGGTCGCCGACGGCGATCGGCTGCGCCGTCGTCGCCACCCAGCGCGGCGTGATCATGATCGGTAGCCGCTCGACCAGGGCGCGGATCATCTCGAACGACAGGCTGCCGGAGCCGATGACGATCGAGGCGCGGAATTCAACCACCGGGACGCCCGAGGCGCGCAGAATCGCCCCGACCTCCTGCCGGCTCTTCAAGTGGGAGGAGAGCCCGGCGCGTTCGTCTCCCAGACCGCCGAGGTAGACGATGCGACGCACCCCGGCGGCGCGCGCCGCCGCGCCGAGGTTCGCCGCCGCCCGGCGGTCTTCCTCCTCGAAGCCGTGCGCCGAGCCCATCGAGTGCACCAGGTAATAGACGATCGCGACGCCGCGCAGCGCCGCCGGCAGCGTGGCGGCATCGAGCAGGTCTCCGGAGGCCACCTCGGTCGACGGCGCGGCGCGGCCGCGCAGGAACTCCGGCCGCCGCGCCAGGCAACGCACCGCGCAACCGCGGCGCTCGAGGGCCCCGAGCAGGCGCCCGCCGATGTACCCGGTGGCGCCGGTCAGCAGCACCAGCTCCGGCGCCGCAGCGACGCTCATGCGACCCGCCGCGGTTGGTGCGTCCGCTTCCCTGACGATCTGAGCGGTGACGACCCGCGGGGTGATGACCCGCCCGGTGGCGACCCGCGCCGGCCGCGCAGCGAGGCGAGCGCGGCCAGAGCGCGCTCGCGGGCGGCGGCGTGGTCGACGATCGGCGGCGGGTAATCCCGGGTTGCGATAGCCCCGCCGCGCGATTCCGGCACCCAGGCGCGCACATAGGCGCCGCGCGGATCGAACTTTTCGCCCTGCAGGCCCGGGTTGAAGATCCGGAAGTAAGGGGCGGCGTCGGCGCCGCAGCCGGCGGCCCACTGCCAGCCGAGCGTGTTGTTGGCCAGGTCGGCGTCGACGAGGGTGTCCCAGAACCAGCGGGCCCCATCCCGCCAGGAGATCAGCAAGTCCTTGACCAGGAACGACGCCACGATCATCCGCGCCCGGTTGTGCATCCAGCCGGTGCGCCAAAGGGCCCGCATGGCGGCGTCGACGATCGGGTAGCCGGTGCGCCCGCGCTGCCACGCCAGGAGCCCCGCCGGATCGGAGCGCCACGGGAACCAGTCGAACTGCGGCCGCAGCGGCGCCTCCGTCGTGTGCGGGAAGTGATGCAACAGGTGGGCGGCGAACTCGCGCCAGCCGAGCTGCCGCAGGAAGGCGGCACGCTCATGCACCGCGGCGGCCCGCCGCGCCGCGGGCCTCGTGGCCCGCTGCGCCGGCCCGGCGGCCGGCCGCAGCGCGTGCCAGATCTGGCGAGGCCCGATCTCCCCCCAGGCCAGGTGGGGCGACAGGGCGGAGGTCCCCTCGAGGTCGGGTCGGTCCCTCCCCTCCCGGTAGCCGGCCAGGCCGCGCCGCCGGAACTTGTCGAGCCGCGCCAAAGCACCCCGCTCGCCGGGCGTCCAGGCAGCCCGCAGACCCGCCGCCCAGTCGACTTGCGGCTCCAAGCGCAATTCCTCGACCGGCAGGATCTCGGGCCAGCGCCCCGGCGCCGTCAGCCGGGCCGGGGCCGGCAGCGGCTCGGGCGGATCGCCGGCGCGCTGGCAGGCGTTCCAGAACGGCGTAAATACCTGGAACGGGCGCCCGGCCGCCGTCAGGATGGTTCCCGGCTCGAACAGGCGCGCGGCATTGCAGGTCTGGACCGCGATGCCGTCCGACGCCAGCCCCCTGGCGACCGCTTCGTCCCGCCGGCGGGCGGCCGGCTCGTGCCGCCGGCTCCAGGCCACCGCCGTCGCGCCGGTGTCGCGGGCGAGCCCGCGCAGCGCCTCGAGCGACGGGCCCCGTCGCACGATCAGGCGCGAGCCCCTTTCCCTCAGGCCGGCGTCGAGCGCCCGGAGCGAATGATGCAGCCACCAGCGGGCCGCCGACCCGGGGGGCCAGCCGTCATCCTCCTCGGGGGCCCAGATGAAGACCGGGATCACCGGCCCGGCCCGGGCGGCCGCCGCCAGGGCGGGATGGTCGGCCAGCCGGAGATCCCTCCGGAACCAGACGATGGTCATGGGGGGCCCATTATCCGCCATCGGACAGGAACCTCCCCGCACCGGTCTGCGTATAAGATGGCGATCTGCTGATTCGAGGTGACTCATGCGACGGATCGGACTGACAGCCAGCACCGGGGCCATCATCGGCGCCCTCACCGGCATTCTTCTGGGGGCCGGTCTCCTGACCGCCACGCCGGCCGCCGCGGCCGAGGCGATCCGCAAGCTTCAGATAGAGCTGAAGGGCGACCCGGCGTCCTATTTCGCGGTCGAGAACCTCGCCGGCACCATGCGGATCGTTCCCGGCACCGGCAAGACGGTCGTGGCGATCGCCACCGTGCACGCCGAGAGCGACGATCTGGCCGCCGCCGTGACCTTCGAGCAGGTCACCGGCAAGAAGGGCGAGCCGGTCCTGCGGGTCCGCTATCCGCTCGACAGGCATTCGACCATCCGCTTCGCCACCGGCGAGGACGGCGGCTTCCTGACCAGGCTGATCGGCGCCGGCTGTTACACCAACACCGAGTACGACGGCCGCAAGGTCAAGGTCAGCGGCAACACGGGGACCCTGATCTACACCGACGTCGAGGTCCGGCTGCCGCGCGGGCCGGTCGACGCGAAACTCAAGAACCTGGTCGGCAACCTCAGCGGCAGGGACGTGACGGGCACGCTCGTGTTCGACAGCGCCAGCGGCGACATCGACCTCGAGAAGGTCAGCGGCGACATCAAGGCCGACACCGGCTCCGGCGACGTCAAGGCGCGCAACCTCGACGGGACCTTCACCTGTGACACCGGCAGCGGCAACTGCGACGTGAGAGGGTTCAAGGGCGACAGGCTCCTGTGCGACACCGGCTCCGGGGACATCAATCTGGAGAACATCTCCGCGAAGCTGGTGGATGCCGACACCGGCTCCGGCGATGTCCGGGCGGTCGGCGCCGACCTGGAGACCTTCAAGGCCGACACCGGATCCGGCGACGTGCGGCTGGAGAACCCGGGGACGCGCCTCATCAAGGTTGTGGCCGACACCGGCTCCGGCAACGTGGTGCTGCGTCTGGCGGCCGATGCCAGCTTCGAGGCGCTGGCCGACCAGGGGAGCGGCGAGATCCTGGTGCACTACAAGGACGCCCAGCCGATTCTGAAGAACAAGGAGCTGCTCGGCTACCGGCGCGGCGATGCCAAGATCAGCATCGACGTCGATACCGGCAGCGGCGACCTGCTGATCGAGCCGGCCTCCTGAGGCCGGTTGTTTTGCGACCAAGCCGCGGTATATTTGGGCCATGCCCAATCGCCCCGGCAGGCCGCGGCTCCCCTTCCTGTACGCCGCGACGCTCCTGATCGCCGTCGCCGCGCCCGCGTCCGCCCAGACGGTCGTTGACCCCGGACTTCTGGTTGAAACCCTGGGCACCGGGCTGTCGTCGCCGACATCAATGGCGTTCGTCGCGCCAGGCGACATCCTCGTCCTTCAAAAGAACGACGGGATGGTGCGGCGGATCCTGAACGGCGTCCTGCAGCCGGCGGCGGTGCTCGACGTGGCGGTGCACTTCTCGAGCGAGCGTGGCCTGCTCGGCATCGCGCTCGACCCCGACTTCGTCAACAACCGCCTCGTCTACCTCTATTACACCGAGAGCGCCACCGGGGCCGACACCAGCCTGTCGTCGTCGACCCCGCTCGGCAACCGCATTTACCGCTACACGTGGAACCCGGCCGGCGCCGGCAGCCTGACGTCGCCGTTGCTCATCATGTCGCTGCCGGCCACGCCGGGCCCGAACCACAACGGCGGGGTGATCGTTTTCGGTCCCGATGACGCCCTGTACGGCGTCATCGGCGATCTCAACCGCCAGGGGAAGACGCAGAACATTCCGACCGGGCCGGGGCCCGAGCTCGCCGGCATCATTTACCGGACCGGCCGCGACGGCGCTCCCCTGCCGGACAACCCGTTCTATGACCCGGCGGTGGCCGACCCGCTCGATTCGATCTTCGCCTACGGCGTCCGCAACTCGTTCGGCCTGACGTTCGACCCACTGACCGGCCGCCTGTGGGAGAGCGAGAACGGCCCGAACGCCTTCGACGAGATCAACGTCATCGCGGGCGGATTCAACGGCGGCTGGAACCAGATCATGGGCCCGGACACCCGCGACCCGCAGGGGCTCGCCGATCTCTGGATGACGCCGGGGGCGTTCTATCGCGACCCGGAGTTCTCCTGGGCGGTGCCGGTCGCGCCGACCGGGCTGGCGTTCGCCGCCAGCCGGATCCTCGGCTGCGGTCTTACCGGCGACCTGCTCGTCGGCGACAACAACTGCGGCCAGCTGTACCGCTTCAAGCTGAACGCGGCGCGTGACGGACTGACCTTCTCCTCGACATTCCTGCAGGACCGGGTGGCCGA
>JAGYID010000193.1 GCA_018606725.1 Acidobacteriota bacterium | reverse complement strand
GCTGCAACGCGTTGTTAGATTGCTCTTTTCCTGATGGCTTCTGTCCACTGGATCACCCGCTGACGGGGCCCCGCCCCTGACCGGGTGCGATTTGCCACCACCTTGAACCTGCCGCTGCTGACCGGCGCGCGTTCACTTCGGCGGCTGACGGTCTGCAACCAACGCGACCCGAGCGCCGGTTCGAGCGTTGCGGCGTGGCACCTGGCTGACCGGGCCCCACTCGAGCCGGGGTCACTGCAACGCCTTCGCCGACACTCCAGATGCGAGCAACCGGCAACGAGACCGGACACCGTTCATGGAAGCCGTGCCGACTGCCGCAAGACCGCTGCACCAGACGCCGAACGGCCCGAGCCCGGCCACTGTTCACGAGCGAGTCGAAACGAAGCACTGTCTTTAACCCCAATCCCCGCTGACTTCGTTCGCGTCGATGACTGCGATGCGTCCCCAAAGCCGTCTCCTTCGGAGTCGTTTCTGACAATCTAACTAGAATTATCTAGTTCTCGAATATCTGATACACATAGCGTGCTGTATAGCACGATAAACGTAGCCGGCGGTATAGCGCGATAAACACTGCGAAGCGTTCGGAGTATTGGATCCGGGTGGCGTCATCCGACGACCTGGGTCTCCCGCTGTGTTCCCTACCCTCCTCACGCATCCTCCTCAGAAAGGTATCCGCTCGACTGTGTGATCGGGGCCGAGTCCGAGGTCCGCTTGGTCCAGGTTTGCGATGATGATCTCGAACAACGCCGCGAAGTCCTGGTCGGGACAATTCTTCTGCGGGCCGGCAACGTTGTCGGAATACTGACACAGGATATCGTCGGGTGTGGCCCCGAAAAGAATCTCGGAGAACGCGGCATCCTGGCAGCTGCCCGCCTTTTCGTAGAAGACCAGCACGTGGTCGATCGCGTAGAGCTTGTTGCTCTTGTCGGCGCAAATGGCAATCTTGGCGATATCGATGAAGGGGGCCCACTCCGGGTTGGCGATCGTGCGATTGGTGCCGTCGCCGGAGCCGCAGTTGATGGTGGCGGCCAAGGGCAGCAGCGCGACGAGGACAAGCACGAGCCTCCGGCAACGGGATTGGGCGCTTCGGAAATGATCCTGGGGGCTTCCGAGGTGGGACCGGGCGCTTCTGTCCATGCGATTCATGGCGAGTCCTTCTGCGGAGTCGAATGTCTCCTCTGCCTGGCGGAATCCGGAGTCTGCCCTCGCCCGGGCTCGGCGGGGGCGTCGAGAGGGCTTTGCACGCCGCGGCCGCCGCGGTTCAGGACGTGGGTGTAGATCATGGTCGTCGACACGTCGCTGTGACCCAGGAGCTCCTGGATGGTGCGGATGTCGTAGCCGTTCTCCAGAAGATGCGTCGCGAACGAGTGACGCAGGGTGTGGCAGCTGGCCGGCTTGGCGATGCCGGCCTTGTGGACCGCCTCCTTGATCGCCCGCTGCAGAACCGATTCGTGCAGGTGGTGGCGGCGCAGTTCGCCGGTGTGCGGGTCGCGGTAGTGGCGCGTCGCGGGGAAGACCCAGTGCCAGCCCCACTCCCTGGCGGCGTTCGGGTACTTGCGGGCGAGCGCGCCGGGCAGCGCGACGCTCCCCTGCCCGAGCCGGAGATCATCCTGGTGCTGTAGGCGCACCCGTTCCAGGTGGGCACGCAGCGGCTCTCGCGCCGCGGCGGGCAGCAGGGTGACGCGATCCTTGCTGCCCTTGCCGTCGCGCACGGTGATCTCGCCACGCGCGAAGTCGAGGTCCTTGACGCGCAGTCGGACGCACTCCATCAGGCGCAGCCCGGCGCCGTACAGCATGGCGGCCATCAGCCAGTGAGTCCCGCGCAGGCGCGCGAGGATCGCTTCGACTTCCCGCCGGGTCAGGACGACTGGCAGGTGGGCCGGGCGCCGGGCGCGCGCCACCCCTTCGAGCCACGCCAGGTCGCGTCGCAGGACAACCTTATAGAGGAAGAGGAGCGCGCTGAGAGCCTGGTTCTGGGTCGAGGCGCTGACCCGACCGGCGCTTGCGAGGTTGCCGAGAAAGCGGCTGATCTCCGGCTCGCCCATGTCTTCGGGATGTCGCTTGCCGTGGAACAGGATGAACCGCCGAACCCAAGCGACGTAGGCCTTCTCCGTCCGCGGGCTGAAGTGCCGGCTGCGCACCGCCAAGCGGACGCGGTCGAGAAGTCGCGGCTCGCCTTCGGGTGGCGCCTCGCGAACGGACAAGGCCGGCGGCGGCGAGGAGCCGGACGGCGTGTCGAGCGAAGCAGTCCACATCCCTGATTCTCCAAGACGGGACGGGCTTGTGTTCTTCGGGGACGGCGTGTTGACGAAACTATACGGCGAGGGGACTGCGGACGCAACAGGCGGTGGCGCGGAAAACCACGCCGGCTGCTGCATTGATGCGGCAGCCCCGGGCCGGCGAGGGCGGCGCTGCGGGGCGGACCCGGGCCGGCGCCGGGGGGCGCCGACCCGGGAGGCTGCCGTGTTCGGATGCGGACGGGCCGCTGAGTGAGCGCGTCCGGTGACGGACGCGCCGGCGGCTAGCCGCCGATGGTGAGGAGGATCTCCTTGCCGCGGAACAGGTCGCTGTCCAGGATGACGACCGTCGCGACGCCGGACTCCTTCGAGACGTCGATGCGGAAGTCGCGCCCCTGCTGGTAGATCGACGGCAGCAGGCGGACCTCGCCGATCCTGGTCAGACCGTAGAGCCAGGGGTCGAGGGTGATGCTGGTGCCCTGCCGCAGGTCGAGCGCCGAGTCGAACTCGACGCCCTTCACGTCGCGCATCTGCTTCAACACCGGCGTCAGGACCTTCTGCTCCATCATCTCTCTCTCGCTGGCGACGTGGTAGAAGAGGCTGTTCTCGCGGAAGGCGAGATCGCCGCTGACTCTCTCGACGTTGGCCCGCAGCGCCGCGTTGCGCTGCTCCAGGCGCGCGGTGTTCGCCTCCAGCTCGGACTTCCTGGTCTGCAGCGCGATGATGTCGCTCTGCAGGCCGGTCCTCACCTGCTCGAGCTCGGCGACCGAAGCCAGGGCCGTGTCACGCTCGCCGATCAGCTCGCGCTGCTTCGCCCGGCGCAGCACCAGCGGGGTCGTGGCGGCCTCCCCCTTGGTGACGTAGGTCCTGAACACCCCGAGCTCGGCGTCGTAGGAGGAGTAGACGTGGTTGCCCGGCAGCAGCTCGTCGGTGCGGTCGACGTCGGCGAGCAGCTCCTTCGCCTTGGCCTCGTCGAGCCCCGCCTCGGTGCGCAGGTAGTTCATCGCCAGGCCGGTGTGGGTGTCGCCGGCCTTGGCGACGGCATAGGTCCCCGGGAGCGCCTGCTCGAGCTTGGTGATGCGGCTCTTCAGGCCCTCGATTTGATCGAGGTCGGAGACGATCCGCTCGAGCAGCGACTTGTAGGAGACGTCCTTCTCCGCCGTCACCATCTGGTTGAGGACGGCCCGCTGCGCGTCGTTGAGGCTGTCCGTGAACAGGTCGCTGAACTGGATCGTCTTCTCGCCCGGCTTGCGCGAGGCGTTGAACGCGTCGATTCGCTGCATCATGTCCTGCGTCGCCAGGTTGACCCGCTCCTCGTGCGCCTTCAGCTCGGCGAGCAGCTGGTCCGGATTGGAGGGGACGGGGCCGGACAGCCGGCCCGGGCCCTGATCGGTGCAGCCGAGCACTACCAGAATCACGATGGCCGCAAGCGCCGCCCCGGCGACGTGGCGACGGCCCTGCGT
>JAGYID010000030.1 GCA_018606725.1 Acidobacteriota bacterium | reverse complement strand
GGGCGCCGCGGCGCGCGACCCGAAGGCGGAGGCCGGCCGGCAGCCGCAGTTCGACTTCGCCGAGACCCCGCCGCACTACACGCCGCCGCCGCTGTCGCTGCTCAATCCGCCGCAGCACGACGCCCAGGTCGACGAGAAGGACCTGGTCGACAAGGCGCGCATCATCACCGAGAAGTGTCGCGAGTTCGACGTCAACGGCCAGGTCATCGCCATCCAGCCGGGGCCGGTGGTCACCGTGTTCGAGTTCAAGCCGGACGCCGGGGTCAAGTACAGCCGCATCGTCACCCTCGCCGAAGACCTGTGCCTGGCGATCCAGGCCGAGTCGATCCGCATCGACCGCATCCCCGGCAAGTCGACCGTCGGCATCGAGGTGCCGAACAAGGTGCGCGAGACGATCTCGCTGCGCGAGCTCCTGGCCAACGACCGGTTCCAGAAGGCGCCGGCGTTCCTGACCCTGGCGCTCGGGAAGGAGATCAACGGCGAGCCGTACTACGCCGACCTGGCGAAAATGCCCCACCTGCTGGTCGCAGGCTCCACCGGCTCGGGGAAGAGCGTCTGCATGAACAGCATCCTGACCTCGATCCTGTACCGCGCCAGCCCGGAGGACGTGAAATTCATCATGATCGATCCGAAGCGTCTGGAGCTGGGAGTGTACGAGAACATCCCGCATCTGCTGACGCCCCTGGTCACCGACACCAAGAAGGCGGCCAACGCCCTGCGCTGGGCGGTGATGGAGATGGAGCGGCGCTACAAGCAGCTCGCCGAGGTCGGGGTGCGAAGCATCGACCAGTTCAACCTGGTGGTCAAGCGCGAGCTGCAGGAGCGCCGCGCCTCGTCGGCCCCGCCGCCGGAGGCCGCCGGCGGCGAACGCCCGTCCGGGAACGTCGGCGCCGCCGCTGCCGGGACGGCGCCCGCGCCGGCGGAGCCGTCGCCGCGCCCCGCCGGCGGCGCCAACGCCGCGGCGCCGCTTCCCTACGTCGTCATCCTGATCGACGAGCTGGCCGACCTGATGATGACCACCGGCGCCGAAGTCGAGGAGGCGATCACCCGTCTCGCGCAAATGGCGCGGGCCGTCGGCATCCATCTGATCCTGTCGACCCAGCGCCCGTCGGTGGACATCATCACCGGGGTGATCAAGGCGAACTTTCCCTGCCGGATCGCCATGCGCGTGTCGTCCAAGGTCGACTCGCGCACCATCCTCGACTCGAACGGCGCCGAGCAGCTGCTGGGCCACGGCGACATGTTGTTCATCCCCCCGGGCTCGGCGCGGCTGATCCGGCTGCACGGGCCGCTGGTGACCGAGGTCGAGGCGACCCGCATCGTGTCGTTCCTGAAAAAGCAGGCCAAGCCGCAGTACGACGAGTCGGTGACCCGCGAGGCGGCTCAGGGCGAGGGGGGCGCCGCCGGCGCCGGGGACGAGGATGTCGACCCGAACTACGACCAGGCGGTGCGGATGGCGGTGCAGATGGGCCAGATCTCCGTGTCGCACATCCAGCGCCGCCTGAAGCTCGGTTATGCGCGCGCCGCCCGCCTGGTCGACATGATGGAGCAGAACGGCATCGTCGGCCCCGCCGACGGCAGCAAGCCGCGCGAGGTCCTCGTCGAGCCGGAGTTCCTCGAACGACTCAACCAGATGCGCGAAGAGCGGACCTGACGTGACGCTTGCCGCGCTGAAGCGCCCCTGGCCCGAGTGGCTGTCCGTCGTCCTGCTGGGCCTCGCCGCCCTGGCCCTCCGCCTGGTCTACGTCTGGCAGGTCGGCGGCACGGCGGTCATCCATCCCGACGAGCTCGACCCGGGGCTGTATTACGACTGGGCCAGGCGGATCGCCGCCGGCGACTGGCTGGGCGGCAAGGCGCCGTTCGTCCAGAGCCCGTTGTACGCCTACCTGCTCGGCATCCTCATGAAGGCGGTCGGCACGTCGATCCCCCGGCTGCTGACGGCGCAGGCGCTGGTCGGCACCGGCACCGTGCTGCTGACCTACTGGCTGGGACGCCGTCTGTTCGGCCACCGGCCCGGGATGGTGGCCGGGACGGTCCTGGCGGTGTACGGGCCGTTCCTGTTCTACGAGGGACAGATCATGAAGACCTTCCTGTCCCCGTTCTTCACCATCCTGCTCGCGCTGCTGCTCGACATGGCGCACCGGCGCTCGCTGCAGGCCGGACGCGCCGGGCGGATGTTCCTGCTGGCCGGGCTGGCCTACGGCCTGCTGACCCTCGACCGGGACAACTTCATCCTGCTCGCGCCGGCCCTGGCGATCCTGGCGCTGGTCCTGGGAGGCGGCCTGCGCCGCGCGGGGGTCCGGGCGGCCGCCCTGTTCGCCCTCGGGACCGTCCTGATGGTCGCGCCGGTGACGGCGCGCAACTGGGCGGTGGCGCGCGAGTTCGTCCTGCTCACCACGGGTGGCGGCGAGGTGTTCTACATCGGCAACAACCCGGACGCCAACGGCCTGTACGTGCCGCCGGCGTTCGTCACTCCCGATCCGAAGTTCGAGCACGCCGACTTCATCAAGCGGGCCTCGGAGAACGCCGGCCGGACGCTGACGCCGATGCAGTCGTCCTGGTTCTGGTTCCGCGAAGGGATGACCTTCATCAAGGACGAGCCGCTCGCCTGGGTGCGGCTGCTGTGGCTGAAGACGGTGCATTTCTGGAACTTCTACGAGCTGCCGGACAACCTCGACTACGAGATTCTCCAGACGTTCTCGCCGCTGCTGCGCTGGCTCAACTGCAATTTCACCGGCACTCCGCTGGTCGGACTGCTGCCGCCGGCCGGCGTGCCGGTGGCGGTCGTGCCGACGGGGGCCGGCTGGCTGACGGTCCGCCTGCATCTCTTCTCTACGTTTGGTTCGCTGGCGCCGCTCGGCCTGGCCGGCATTCTCCTGACCCGCCGCTCCTGGCGCCGCCTGCTGCCGCTGTACGTGCTGATGTTCGGCTACATGGCGACCGTCCTGCTGTTCTTCAACTTCTCCCGTTTCCGCGTGCCGATCGTGCCGCTGCTGGCGCTGTTCGCCGCCGCGGCGCTCGCCTGGCTGTGGCGGGGGTGTGTCGCCGCACGGGATTTCCTGCGCGCCGTCGCGCTGCGCAGCGGCGAGCTGCCGGCCCGGGCGAGGGCCCTGCTGCCGCGCGGCGAGAACGCCGTCGTCCTGGCGGCGCTGGCGCTGCTGCTGCTGACCGTGAACGCGGTGCGGCCGCGCGGCGTCGTGGTGGCGATCGAGCGGGACCTCAACCTCGGCAATGCGCTGTACGGCGACAACCGGCTCGACGAGGCCCTGCGTGCGTATTTCTGCGGCCTGGTTCTCCTGGGCGAGGGACCGGCGGACGCGCGCGGCGATCTCCTCCTGCGGCAGTGCGGCGGCAGCGACGCGACGCGCGAGGCGATCCGCGCCGAGCTGGAGGTCGAGTCGGTCAGAAAGGGGCCGCAGTTCAAGGGGATCCACATCGGCATCCACCACGGCATCGGCATCTCCCTGCTGCAGCAGGCCGAGGACAAGATGGCGCAGGGAGAGCGGCAGGAGGCCCTGTCGCTGATCGACGATGCCATCGCCCAGCTGATGGAGGTCCAGAAGCTGGCCCCGGCCTTCCTGCTGTCGATCCGGAAGCTCGGCAGCGCCTATCTCCTGCGCGGCGACACCGCCACGGCGATCGAGTGGCTGCGCAAGGGGGTTGACCTGTGGCCGGAGGACGTCCAGGCGCGCTTCGACCTCGCGGAGCTGCTGTATCGGACCGGCGACCACAAGGGGGCGATGCGCCAGATCGAGGAGGCCTGGCACTACGCCGGCGATCTCGATGCGGCGCAACGGGCGCGGATGTATTTCTATCGGGGCAAGATCTACCTGGAGGGCCTGAACGAGCCGGGCAAGGCGCTCTACGATTTCGAGAGGGCGCTCGACCTCGATCCGCGCATCCCGCAGGAAGCGGAGGCGCGGCAGAGGATCGACATGCTGCGCGCCGCCGGCGTCCAGCCGATTGAAGACCGACCCGCACCACCACCCGCGGCGCCGCCCTGACCGTCTCCCACCTGACCGGCTCCTAGCCGGCGGGGCGCCGCAACTGCCGGAGCGCCAGCCGGGCGGCGCGCTGCTCGGCTTCCTTCTTGCTGCCCCCTTTGCCGCGCGCCAGCTCCTCGCCGTCGACCAGCAGGCTGACGTGGAACACCGGCTTGTGCGGCGGCCCCTCGGTG
Source organism: Acidobacteriota bacterium (assembly GCA_018606725.1). Lineage (GTDB taxonomy): Bacteria > Acidobacteriota > Polarisedimenticolia > Gp22-AA2 > Gp22-AA2 > JAGYID01. The sequence goes on along the minus strand of JAGYID010000030.1, from coordinate 27,804 downwards.
GCCGCGACGCGGTAACGCGGGGTCGGCCGGCCGCGCGCCTGCAGCGTCTCCTGAATGGCGGTCTTGAAGTCCTTCTTCTCGATCTCCCGGCGGTCCAGCCCGTCGATCTGCTTTCCGAACAGCCGCTCGATCAGAGCGCGCCCGGACGCGTCGCCGCCGTCGAGCGCCACGGCGGCGATCACCGCCTCGAGCGCATCGGCCAGGAGCGACTCCTTGCTGCGGCCGTGCCCCTTCTCCGCCGTCTTGCCGAGCCGAAGATACGCACCCAGCCCGAGCCGCCGGGCCGCTGCGGCCAGGTTCGGCCGGCTGACCAGGAACGCCTTGAGCTTCGACAGCCCCCCCTCGTCGCTGGCCGGAAACCGCTTCAGCAGGGCCCCGGCGACGAAGAATCCGAGCGCCGCGTCGCCGAGGAACTCCAGCGCCTCGTTGTCCGGACCGCCCCCTTCTTCGTGTGCGTGTGACGAGTGGGTCAGGGCGCGCACCAGCAGGGAGCGATCCCGGAAGCGATGGACGAGGCGGGTCTCGAAGTCGGCGAGGTCTTTGCCGCTCACGGCCGGTCGGCGGGCTCCGCCGGGAGCGAGGATGACCCGGCGGGCGCAGGCGAGCCACCGGTGCCGCCCGAGCGGGCGGCGTATGCCTGGATGCGCCGCAGCAGCTCATTCCCCTTCTCGCGCTCCTTGTGGGCCTCGAACCGCTTGCCCTGCGCGTCGAGCGCCTCGGCCAGCTTGAGATGGGCGTCGACCTCGACCCGGGTCAGGGTCTGCTGCGTGTAGGCCCAGTCGAGATAGGCCCGGAGCGAGGTCACCGCCTCGTCGCTCTTTCCCAGACGCAGCTGGGAGATGCCGACGAGGTACGGCACCAGCGCGTACGCCTCCGGCGTGCCGAGGCGGACCGCCTCCTGGAGCTCCGGGATGGCCTCCTTGAAGCGTCCCAGGTAGAACAGATTCCGACCGTAGTGGTAGCGGACCGGGGCGGTCTTGCCAGAGGTCTTCGCGGCGCGGGCCAGGTACGGGTCGGCGCGCCAGAAGTCGCGCTCGTCGAGATAGAAAGTCCCCAGGCTGAACAGCGCATCGAGATTGTCCGGCTCCAGGTCGAGCACGGCGCGCCATTCGCCGAGCGCCCCGTCGATGTCTTTGCCCTGCAGCAGGCACTCCCCCGTCACCCACCGGGCCGCGGCGTTCTGCCCGAGCGCGGCCAGCTCCGTGGCGATCTCCCTGGCCCGGTCGGGATCGCCGGCGATGCCCAGGAAGGCCTTCGCCAGGCTGTACAGGAAGTCGGTCCTTTCCTTCGTGCCGGAGCCGGTGTTGCGCAGGACCGCGAGCGGCGAGCCGCGGGCGGCCTCGATGGCGGCCAGGATCGCGTCGTTGTGATGCACGCTCGGGTCGCGCACCGCGGCGAACTCGACCGCGGCCGAGTCATCGCGCACCGATGGCGCCTCGCCGAAGGCTTTCCGCAGGCCGGCGGCGTCGAGCCGGTACGCCTGGACGATCTCGTTCGGCCCCAGCACCACCACCCGTCGCAGGTCGTCCATCACCCCGGTGCTGGAGGAGATGACGTTGCGCAGCCAGCCGATGTCGATGGACAGCGTTTCGTCCGATCCCAGAATCAGCAGATCGTCCTGCGAGACCTGGAACAGCAGCACCGAGCGAAACGACGCCATGAAAGTGCGCAGCACCGCCTCGATGGCCGGGCCGGGCGCCGCCGACAGCGGCACGCGCTGCGCCAGCAGCCCGCCGGGACGCAGGCGCCGCTTGACGGCGGCGTAGCCTTCCGCCGTCGTCAGGGCGGCGGAGTGCGGCAGCCACGGGTTCATCGCCGCCAGGATGACGACGTCGTAGGTCTGCGGGTCGGCGAGCAGCCGGGCGCGCCCCTCGTCCCGGATCCTGACCAGTCGGCCGTCCTCGAGCGGGTTCTGGTTGTAGTCCCGGAACGCCGCCTCCGATTCGAACAGGGCCGGCTCGCGCTCGATGATGGTGAGCGATTTGACCGGGTGCCGCAGGATCGATCCGGCCGTGACGCCGGTCAGGAAATCGACCAGCAGCACGCTGTCGGCCGGACCGTGCACCAGCAGCGGGATGTGACCCTGGAGGACCTGCGCCCGCAGATCCGAGCCGGTGGTCGCCTCCACCTTGCCGTCGACGGTGACGGCGAGGTGCTCGACCGGCTGGCTCCCGGCGGCGCCGCCAGTGAGAGTGCGCTCCACCGTCACCGTCGCCTCCGGGCCCTCGCGGTAGAACAGCAGGTCGACGCTGCGCCGCATCTTGAAGTACTCGTCGGTGGAGCCGTAGCGTTCCAGCGTGCCGGCCCCGTAGCGGTACAGACCGGCGCCGACCAGGCGCGGATCCCACGCGGCGGGAAACCCGCCCACCACCACCATCAGACCGAGCAGGGCCAGCGCGACGGTCGTCCGCAGCGCCGGGTTGCGGGCGGGGGCGAAGCCGGCGAACACGATCGCCGACAGCAGCCCGACCGCGGCGGCGAGCGACTGCGCCCGCCGCAGACCGAAGGACGGCACGATGAACAGCGGCAGGAGGACCTCCGCCAGGATGACGCCCAGCGCGAGGTACATGACGGTGCCGGACATCAGGCGGCGGCGCGAACGGGCGGCCAGCGCCAGCAGCGGCAGCGAGGCGCCCAGGAGGAGCCCGGTCGGAAGAACGAGCGCCAGGCCGGTCAGCGCCATCGGGGCGCCCCACAGCAGCGGGCGGCTCATCAGGGGCAGCGTCTTGAGATAGAGCAGGCCGGCCGACGGCACCAGGAACATCGAGGCGTAGGCCGACAGCGACGCCGCCACCACCAGGATCGTCAGGGCCAGGAACGGCCGGGCCACGCGGTCCGCCAGGCCCGCCATCAGCACCGCCCCGAGCGCCGCGGCGATGGCGAAGGCCGCCGTGGTCGAGGCCTGCGCCGGCGTCGTGGCGCCGAGGATGAACGACAGGGTCCGCTGCCAGGTGACCAGGTAGCCCCAGGCGGCGAAGCTGAACAGCATCATGGCCGCGCCGAGCACGCCTGCCGCCCCGACCGAGGTCGGGGCCGGCGGTTCGGCGCCGTCGCCGCCACGCGCGGATTCGACGGCGGTTCCCTCCTGCAGGGCCCTGCCGATCGCCCCCTGCCCCTCCATGCCGAACTGGCGCAGCAGGACCGTCCCGGCCGCCGCGACGCCGGCCAGCGCCATACCCATCCAGAAGGTGCCACGCAGCCCGAGGCTCGCCAGCAGCAGGCCACCGGCAAGCCCGCCGCCGAGCCCGGTGCCGAAGAGCGTCAGGCCGAAGGCGAACCCGAGCCCCATGCCGATCGACTCGCTGCCGGCGAAGATCAATCGCCCCAGGATCGGCGGCTGAGCGGCGAACAGCGCCGCCGGCAGCAGAAAGAGCGTCAACGCCGCGACCAGCTGCAGCGCCCACTGCCCCGCGCTGAACTGCCCGAGAGTCGGCCAGAGGTGCAGCCCGATGAACTGTCCCGCCTCGAACAGCAGCGGCGCGATGAACCCCGCCAGCGAGAAGGCCGCCTGCACGACCGCCAGCGTGGCGACCGGCCGCTTCAGGGTCATGGCCCGCATGCCGCTCTGCACCGAGCCGATCGCCAGGCCGAGAGCGATGGCGGTGATCGCCGCCCCGGCGGCGCCGGCGGTCCAGCCGGCCACCAGCGAGTAGACCCGCCAGCCGGTCACCAGCAGCACGCCTGCCGAGGCGGCCGCGAGCAGATAACAGCCGAAGGCGGCGGTCGGGCCGCGCAGGCCCCCCCGGCGCTGCGGCGTCATGCCGGCGGGGTCAGGGGCGGTCATCGGGACGGGTCGGAGGCGGCGCTCATGAGGCGCGAATCTTACCATCAGGGGGACCGCCGCCCGGACCTTCGTGTGCTCCGGCCGCCGGGGCCAGCTTGCGGCCCTCCCGGTTGAAGATCGGCGGGCGCGCCAGCCTCCAGCGGCTCAGGCGGTAGAGCAGCGCCGTGCGCAGCACGCCGAATCCGTAGCGCACGCTCGAGCCGAAGCCGATCGACGACGCCTCGCCGAAGTAGCGGCACGGGCTGCTGACCTCGCCGATCGAGAAGCCGAAGTAGATCACCTGGCAGAGCATCTCGTTGTCGAACACGAAGCCGTCGTGGTTCTCGAGGATCGGCAGCGCTTCGAGGACGGTCCGCCGGAAGGCGCGGAAACCGGTGTGGTACTCGGACAGCTTGCGGCCGAGCAGAAAATTCTGGCTCAGGGTCAGCACGCGGTTGCCGATGTACTTGTACAGCGGCATCCCCCCCTTCAACGCGCCGCGCACCAGGATGCGCGAGCCGATGGCGGCGTCGAACATGCCGCTCTCGAGCAGCGCCACCATCGACGGGATGATCTGCGGCGGGTACTGGTAGTCCGGGTGCAGCATCACGACGATGTCGGCGCCCCGGTCGAGGGCCGCCTGGTAGCAGGTCTTCTGGTTGCCGCCGTAGCCGCGGTTGCGGGGGTGGACCAGGGTGGTGATCCCGAGCCGCCGGGCCAGCGCCACGGTGGCGTCGGAGCTGGCGTCGTCCACCAGGATCACCTCGTCGACCACGTCACGCGGGATCTCGGCCCAGGTGCGCTCCAGCGTCTTCTCCGCGTTATAGGCCGGGAGGACCACGACGACCCTGCTTTTGCGTCCCATATGGCGTGCTATTCTACCCGCTCATGCGCGAGCCACGCTGGGTTCCGTATGCCGCCGTGGCGATCCTGGCGGCGGCCGTCTACGTCCATACCCTCGCCTTTGGTTTCGTGTTCGACGATGTCTGGCTGGTCGTTCAGAACCAGTTCCTGCGCGAGCCGTGGAGCGCCGTGCGGGCCTTCGGGCATCACTTCTGGCACGGCACGCCGTTCGGGACCGGCTACTACCGGCCGATCGTCACCGCCTCGTTCGCCCTGAACGGACGGCTGCTCGGCTGGGGCCCCGCCGGGTTCCACCTGTTCAACGTCCTGCTGCACGCCGCCAACTCCTGCCTGCTGCTCCTGCTCCTGCGCCGGCTGCGGCTGTCGTGGTTCGCCTCCGGCGTGGCCGCGTGCCTGTTCGCCGTCCATCCGGCGGCCGCCTGGCCGGTCGGCTCGATCGTGGCGCGCGTCGATCTGCTGCCGGCCTTCTTCGTCCTGCTCGCCTGGAACGCCTGGGTCGGCCCATCGACGTCGGGGGCTCCGGGGGCGCCGGAGGAGGAGCCGCCCGCCGGACCGCCCCCCGTCCGACGGTCCTGGCCCGGGGCGCTGCTGACCGGTGCCGCTTTCCTGGGAGCGCTGTTCTGCAAGGAATCGTCGGTCGCTTTCCTCGGTATATTGATGATGGCCGCTCTCCGGCCGGCCCGATCGGATCGTCCGTCGGCGAGGTGGCTGCCGGTCATTGCCGCGGCGGCGGCGCTCACCGTCTATTTCGCCGCCCGATGGGCAAACGGCATCGGCTATCCGGCGATCAACGAGCAGGTCAACCCGCTGTCCGAGTTGTCGTGGCCGTCCCGCTTCATCGCGGCGCTCGAGATCTCCGGCCGGTACCTGCTGTACCTGGTCCTGCCGGTCCGCTTCCACGACCCGCACGCCTACGGCCCGACCGCCCCGCCGCCGGGCGTCACCCTGGAAGTCGTCCTGTCGGGGCTTCTCCTGATGACCCTGATCGCCATCGTGACGGCCCTGTGGTGGCGCCGCGACCGGCTGGCGCTGCCGGCGGCCTTTGCGCTTGGCAGCTTCCTGCCGGCCTCCAACCTGCTGCTGCCGATCGCCTCCCTGTATGCCCAGAACTTCCTTTACCTGCCGCTCATCGGCGTCTGCCTCGTCGCGGGCGAGGTGATCCACCGCGTGGTTCGCGCGCCCGCCTTCGGGCCGGGCGATAAGGTCCCGGTGCGCGCCTGGGTCGCCGGCTCAATCGTGGTGGCGCTCGGCCTGGCCGCCGCCCGGGAGGCGACCATCTGGCGCGATTACGAATCGCTGTTCCGGGCCTGGACGAGGCGGTTCCCGAATTACGCCTTGGCCCACGGCCACCTCGGGCTGGCCCTTCTGGACGGCGGCCGGGCTCAGGAATCGATCCGCAGCCTGCGCCGTTCGCTGGCCCTCGACGACCGCAGCGTCGAGACCCAGGCCAACCTGGGGGTCGCCCTGCTGCGGACCAGGAGCGACCGTGAGGGGCTGGAGGAGGCGCTGGCGCACTGCAGAGCGGCGATCAAGCCCGATTCCGACTTCGTCAATCCGCGGGTCAACGCCAGCAACATCCTGCTGCTGCTCGGCCGCCCCGGGGAGGCCGAGGCGGAGGCGCGCGAGGCGGTTCGCATCGCGCCCGACTTGTACGCGGCGCGGGTGAATCTGGCCGAGGCGCTGTTCCGACAGAAAAAATACTCCGATGCCGCAGCGGAATTCGAACGGCTGGTGGCGGCGAACCCCGGCGAGGTCAACGTCCGCTCGCCGTACGTGGTGTCGCTCCTTCACACCGACGACCTGGACGCCGCCCGCCGGGCCGCCCTGCAGGCGCGGCGGGACTTCCCCGATCTCGCCTGGTTCGACTTCTGTCTGGCCCGCGTCCAGGCGCGATCCGGGCACAGGGCCGAAGCGATGACCCTGCTGGAGCTCTCCCTGTCCAAGGACGAGGCGACGCGTGGCTGGCTGAAGGAAGTGGACGACTTCGCGCCGTTCCGGAAGGACCGTGGCTTCGCCGCGATCCTCGGAAAAGACTGAGGGCCACCACGCTTCATCGGCGTGGTGGCCCTCGCTTTCGTAGAGACGGTTCGACTAGCTCGTGATCGGACCGGGCGCGCAGACGTCGGTCGACTTGCTGCAGGTCACGGCGCGCGCCTCGATCTTCTCGGTGTGGACGATCGCAGGCTTTTCGTAGGCCTTCTTCATGAGTTCGCTCCCTCTCCCTTAGAAGTTCTTCACGGCGGACGACAACGTGGTGCCGTCCGTCAGCACCGAGACGACCTTGACGCCCTTGTTGCCCTTGAAGTCGCTGATGCTCAGCGTCGCCGAGTACTTGGAAGCAGAGCCCTTGGCGGCGACGAAGCTGCCGACCTCGAACTCACCCTTGTGCCCGACGGCGACCAGCCTGAAGCCGGCGAGGCCGACCTCGGAGAGGGTCTCCCAGGACACGTTGATCTTCCCGGCCGCCCTGCCGACGCCGACGTTCTCGGCGGTGGGCGAGGCAGGCAACGGGTTGCCGTACACGATGAAACCGGTGATGGCGCCGCTCTCAAAGCCGCCGATGTTCATCGTGCTGCCGATGTACAGGCAGGACCCGGACGCCGGCTTGGTTACCGTGATGGTCGCCGCGCCGGCCACCGGGGTGGCGACGCGGGTCCAGCGGGTGAGCGTTGGATCCGGTGCGAAACACACCTGTGTGGTGCCATCGAGAGTTGATGGCTGAGTGCTCGTGTAAACGCCGCTCACGGAGGCAGCTCCCGCCCCCGCATCCGGACACACCCCGCCGAAAACCGCGAAGCCGAGAGAGTCTGGATCGCAGTCGCTGTAAACGCGCGGCGTATCGAATGTGAGCCCCAACGTTTCTGACGAGCCAACCACGACCCTGGACGCGATCTTCGGGCGGCCATTCGCGGTGCCGCACGAGAGACTCGCATCCGCGCCCGATCCGGCCATATCCGGGGTATATCCAAAGCCCGGATCCGAGCCGTTCATCGAGGCGATGAGACCGGTCCCATCAGCCGCTTGCACCACCAGAACGACGCGGTTCGTGCCGCTGGTCGTCACCGGGCAGCCGATAACGCCCGGAGTCTGCCAGTCGGTGACGATGGTCACGACGCCGTCACCGGTACCGGCGGACGCTGGGTTGTTGCACGACTCTGGCCCGCCACTCTGGTTATCAGCCTCACAGAGGATGTCGACCAGACCGGTATTGGTCGTCCCCGGTGCGCTCAGCTGATACGAATAGGCACTCGGCGGCGGAACTCGGACGTTGGTGGCAGTTGTGGTGGAATCGTTGCAATTGAACCAGCCGAAGGCGTGGTACATCGGCGTCGGGCTGGTGCATGCCGCGTACGCCTGGGGCATGGCCAGCAGGGCGACGGCCGTACAGGCCATTACGACCAGAAGAGCTTTACGCATGTCGGGTATCCCTCCCTGATTAATCAACAGTTAAAAGTGAGCCGGGATGAACGTCTTCGGACCGTTGGGTTCCCGGACGCGAACCGCCTCGCCCAGCACAAGCGGCGTATTCGCGGCGGTGGTCGTCCCGCAGGTGGCGGGGACCGAAGCGCCGGTGGAGGCGTTGATCCGGACGATCTGGGTCTTCGGAGCGGTCAGCGGGCCGGTGGAGGTAAACCCGGACGACAGGCACAGGTCATTGAAGCTCACCGCCGTCGTATGGTACGGCACGCTGAACCAGAAATCTCCGATCGACCCGGTGCCCGACTTCGGAACGGTGACCCCCAGCGTCGGATTGTGCGAGCCGACGATGATGATGCTCGTCAGCGCGCCGGTGACGTTCGGCTGCCGGATCCGGACGCCACGGCCATCGGTTGGCAGGGCTGTCGTTCCGGCGGGCGAACCGCAGGTCACCGGAGTCGACACGCCGGTCGTGGCGTTGATGAACAGGACCTGAGCCTTCGGAGCTGTCAGGGCGCCGGTCGAAACGAGGCCGGTCTGCGAACAGAGTCCGGCGACCGTGCCGTACGGGTTGTTGAAGGGAAGCGAGGTCCAGTTGTCACCTTTCGAACTCGTCGGGCCGGTCGGGATCAGGACCAGAGGCTTGTTCAGCTTGAATCCCATGTTCGACCCGATCGCAGCCCCGCCTGCCGCAATCAGAATCGCGGTCGCCACGAGGACCGCCACCGTCAGGCGCGATGACTTCGGTCTTATCATGTCCATTGCCTCCTTCAATTAGGCCTCACTGGTTACGGCGTATGCACCCGGCGGTCAACGAGTGGGTACCGTCCACCGGTATTTACGCCCATTTCAACGCTTGTCAACAACAAAAATCCACCTCTTTGCTACTCGATCCGATAAAAAACCACCTGGGACGAGTCGGGGTCGGAGTCGACCCAGACGTTTCCGCGCACCTGGTAGCTCCGCCCAAGAGTGCGCGGGTCGCTGCTCTTTGACACCGTGTACACCGGCTTCACGCCATCGCTCCAGGCGAGCCTGACGACCCCCGGCGCCGCAACGACGCTGATTCGGGCGATTTCCTCCGGCCCAGCATCACGACCCCGTACCCGGGAGACGTACAGCGGCAGGGCCAGAAGCGCTACCAGAGCGGCGGCCGCTGCCGGCATCACGGTCGCCCATGCCGGCCGGGGCGAGGCAATAACGAGTGGCCAACTCCAGGCACGAGCCGAACGCCTGGCGGCGGCATCAAGGGCAATCCGATTTCGGACAGTCGCTGGCATTGAATACTTGTGTAGTAATGATTGTTTTGATGTGGCATACAGCATGGAGTATTCACGGCTCTCTCTGCGGCACTCATCGCAGGAGGCCAGATGGACTTCGATCGCACCCAGTTCTTCCCCATCGAGGTCACCGCTGGGGACCAAGGGGAGGATTGTCCGAATCGCATGGCACGCGTTCATGTGCATATATACCGGACCTGCGCCGCGGCCGTTCAACCGACCGACCATGAAATTACGGACAGTCTCCGCCCGCCGGCACCCCCGGCTTGCCGTTGGTCGCCACCGTGTAGCTGCCGGGTACCCCGTCGACTGTCGCCCGGACCAGGTAAAAATACGCGTCCCCCAACGCCGGCACGGCGGTGTCGGTGCTCAGACCCGGCTCGGCGAGGTCGTTCACCAGACAGGTGACGCTGCCGAGATCGAAGGAGGTTGGGGTCTGGCGTACCGATCGGATGAGCCCGCGGATCACGTCGTAGGCGCCGCCGGCCACCACGCCCCAATTGATGTAAGTCTGCCCCTGCCCGAACAGGGCGATCCCTTGCAGCGGATCGACGTTGACGATCTGATTGGTCAGGATGGTGATGGTGTCCTCGGCGTTGTCCGCCACCAGCAGGTCGGTCTTGCCGTCGCCGTTGCAGTCGCCTGCCGCGATCGAGATCGGGGCGTTCCGGACCCCGTAATCTCCCAACGTGGAGAAGCGCCCGTGGCCATCGCCCAGGAGCAAAGTGACGTTGTTGGCGTTGGTATTGACGACCGCCGCGTCGAGCCACGCGTCGCTGTTGAAGAAAGCCAGGGCGACGTCGGTCGGGGCCTGTCCCACCACTGTGGTGATCGCCGGCACGCTGAAAATGCCGCCGCCATCCCCGAGCATGGAGCTGATGGTGTTCGAGCCGCTGTTGGCGACCACCAGGTCGAGGTAGCCGTCACCATTCAGGTCGCCCCGGGTCACTCCCTTCGGCAGCGATCCGACGCTGAACGCCGCGGCGGGGACTTCCAGCAGGTTTCCGGTGCCGTCGGACACGCCGACCATGACCTGACTGTCGCGCTCGGCGGTGATGGCGATGTCCTCCAGCGAATCGATCACCCGGTTGAAATTGCCGACTGACACGCCTGCCGGGCCATTGACCAGCAACGGGACGCAGACCGGCGATCCAAAGGTAGAGGAGGCGGACCCGCCGGTGTTGAGCTGGGCGCAGTAGCCGCCCGGCACATCCGAGGCCTCCTCGCAGACCGCAACGACATCCTGCAGCTGATCGCCGGTGATTTCGCCGTTGCCGATGCCGACCGGGCCGACGCAGCCGGCGGGCCGGGTCGAGACGGTGAAGTTCGTCGCCCCGTTCCCCTGCAGGTACGAGTAAGAGTCGTCGCCGTTGTTGGCGGTCACGACATCGATGTTGCCGTCACGGTTGAAGTCCCCCGCCACCATGTCGAACGGCGTGATCCCGGTGTTGTTCGCCGAGGTGACGCCGCTGAACGTGCAGGTGGTCCCGTCACCGAGGCCGACCGAGACGTTGTTGAGCTGCTCGTTGGCGCTGGCGAAGTCGAGCTTGTTGTCCCGGTTGAAATCGGCCATCACCACGGCGTGCGGATAGGAGCCCAACGGCAGGCTGACCTTGCCGGCGTTGAGGAACGCGCCCGCCCCGGCGTTCAGCATGATCGACACCGTGTTGCCGGTCAGGTTGGTGGTGACCAGGTCGAGGCGGCCGTCCCTGTTGAAATCGGCGCTCGCCTCCGAGTTCGGCACCGGTCCGGCCGTGAACACGACCGGCGCCCCGAAGGTGCCGGTGCCGGTGCCGTTGAGCACCGCCACCTCGCCCACCTGCGAGACCTTCGACTGGGTCACGACCAGGTCGGGCTTGCCGTCGCCGCTGACGTCGGTGACCAGGATCGCGCGCGGACCGTAGCCGCTGCTGATCACGCTCGGCGCGCCGAAGCCGCCCTGGGCGGTGGCCAGGAAGATCGACAGATTGTCGGCGCCGTTGTTGGACACCACGATGTCGGGCCGGCCGTCTGCATTCAGGTCAGCGGCGGCCATCTGCAGCGGCCCGAAGTTGGTCCCGAGCGTGTTGCTGAGCGAGAAAACCCCGGCTCCGTCACCGCGGAAAATCTGGACGTTGTTGTTGAAGTTGTTGACGATCCCCAGGTCGCTCTTGCCGTCGATGTTGAAATCGGCGCTGACGATCTGCTTGCCGCCCGGCGGCACGGCGAACTGCCGCAGCGAGGCGAATCGTCCCGCGCCGTCCCCGAGCATGGTGGAGACGTTGCTGTCATTCAAGGTGGCGATGTCAAGGCGGCCGTCGCCGTTCCAATCACCGACCGCCAGCGACAGCGGGTTGGCGGAGACGGAGGTGCTGATCTTCGCCCCGAACGAGCCCATGCCGTTGCCGAAATTGACCGTCACGTCGCGGCTGGTCCGGTTGGCGGTGATCAGGTCGAGCGCGCCGTCGCCGTTGACGTCACGCAGGGCGGCGCCCATCGGCTGGATGCCGGGGGTGATGCTGCCGACCTTTTTGAAGGTGCCGTCGCCGAACCCTTTCATCACGGCCAGGTCGCCGGCGTTGTTGGTGTTGCGGTTGACGACGACGAGATCGAGGTACGAGTCGCCGTCGATGTCGGCCGCGATGACCCCCACCGGAAGGTCGCCGACCGTGAAGTCGCGCCGCCCCTTCAGGGCTGACGACTGGGCCGCGGCCGGGCCGACTACCGCCGCCAGCGCGATGCACCCCGCGGCGACGAAGGCCGCGGTCATTCCCCGACGCGAAGACACTCTCCTCATCTGCGGCGCCCCAGAAGTAAAACCCCGGTTCCGCGGCCATCGGCGGAACCGGGGTTTCTCATCGCAACGACGGAACGCTTACTGCCTGGTGCCCGGCCCGAAGACCTTGTTAGGCACCGCCTGGCGGATCAGTTCGATGTGAACGTTCCGGCCGCTCTTGTGCTTCGGGATGATGAAGCTGTACGAGTAGCCCACACCGGTGACGCACTCCTGGCATCGGATGGCGGCGTCGTTCTGCTTCACGAAGCCCTTCGAGGTCTTGACCAGCACGTTGAACCCGACCACGGTGACCTCGCGGTTGGTCTTCCAGGTCACGGTACCCGACCCCTTGCCCTGCGAGCTGCTGAACGACACGAAGATGTCGGTGACGATCTCCTCGCACGCATCGCCAGTGCCGTTCGGAGGCACGTCGCTGTCGAGCTGATCCGGGTTGTAGACCGTCGGGCAGTTGTCGCACAGGTCGCCGACGCCGTCCACGTCCCGATCGCTCTGGTCTTCGTTCGTCACCCGCTGGCAGTTGTCGCAGGCGTCGCCGAGCTTGTCGGTGTCGCTGTTCGTCTGCTCGGGGTTGGCAGCCTGGACGCAATTGTCGCAGACATCGCCCTTGCCGTCGCGGTCGAAGTCAGCCTGATCGGGGTTGAAGACCGCCGCGCAGTTATCGCAGGCGTCGCCCGGACCGTCGCCGTCGGAATCGGCCTGGCTGTCGTTCTTGACGAAGCGGCAGTTGTCGCAGGCGTCGCCGTGCAGGTCGCCGTCGGCGTTGGTCTGGTCGTTCGGCAGATCTGCGCAGTTGTCGCAGGCGTCACCGAAGTTATCATCGTCGCCGTCGGCCTGGTCGGAGTTGGCAACCGTGACGCAGTTGTCGCAGGCGTCGCCGACGCCGTCGCCGTCCTGGTCTTCCTGGCCCGGGTTGTCGACGCCGGGGCAGTTGTCCGCAAGATCCGCCCTGGTGTGCGCCGACACCGCCCCGCCCGGCTGGCCGCCGGCGATGATCCCGAGGGCGAGAAAAGTGCAGTTGACGCCGATCGGGTCGTATGACACGTTCACCGAGGCCGACGTGGCCCCGAGGACGCGGGTCAGCTCGGTCCAATTGGAGGCAAGACTCGAAGTCGGCTGGTCGGCGCAAAGGCCGTTCTTCGAATACACCACATAGCCGTCGACAACCGGACGGGTGCCGCCGGGGTAATCCGTGCAGGTGTAAAGGCCGTGCTGGCAGTCGTCGTTGCCGGTCGCCGCCTCCCAGGCCAGGACAGCCGTCGCCGTGCCGTCCCCATGAGGCGTGAACGTGACGGTGCGCGTGGTCGGTATTCGCTTGGCCCCGATCGGCAGGAAACGGCTGCCGGTGGCATCCTGATCGTGGGCGTAGTCGAGGATGAACGCGCCGGCGCTCGATTCGTAGCCGACCGAGGCCAGCACATAGGTGCCGTGGTGCTCCACTGCGCCCTGGCTGTCGATCGAGGTGACGAACGCGACGTTCGGCGCGTCGCCGGTATTGATGGCGTTCGGGCATCCGAGGACGTCCGGGAATCCCCAGTCCCCGAAGACGCTCACGATGCGGTCATTCGCCAGCCCGGCGGCCGGCGGGCAGTTGCCCGCGGCGCATTCGTCGCCCTGCGCCCGGCAGACGAACGGCGCCGGCCCGCTGTTGACGCTCGGGCGGCCAAACACGAACACCCTGCCGGACACGTACGCCTCGTCGAGGCCGGTGAAATACGAGTCGAGCTGATGGCCGCTCGGCTGGGGTGTCGGGCACTGGGCGAAGGCCGACGGCGCGACCGAGATGGCGACCACGACCGTACAGATCGCAGCCAGGGCCTTGAGGAATGTTCTCATCTGATTCCCCCCTCATGAAGGTGAACGTTGAATCCACGCGATTGGCGCGAATGGTTCATTGAGCGGCGCTTAGAGTGTCCGAACGCGACGGAATGCAAAATTAGAGCTACCCCCAATCCTGAACCTAGATACCTCGAAATGGCGCAATGTCAACAGGAAATCACCGGCCGAAATCCGAAAGTCTACCGATCCCGTTGATGGTAACTACCCGCCCGCGGCGCGTTCCGTTCATGGCTTTCTGCCATAGACATACCGGCGAAGTTTCTGACGGGCCGACATGCAGTGCCGCCGGATGGTGACCTGCGAGATGCCCAGGATCCTGCCGATATCGCCTGCTGGCATTTCCTGCATGTCCCTCATAACAAAAACGATCTTCTCCTGCCTGCTTAGACCGTCCAGTCCTTGCATCAGGCGGCGCGACAGGTCCGCCGATTCGACAGCCAGGTCAGCGGGGGTGGCCTGATCGCGCAACCTCGACAACTGACCGGCTTCCAGATCTTCCATCGAGACCATCCCCGGCCGCCGGTGGCGCTTCATGTGGTCGTAGATGGCGTGGATGGCGATGCGATAAAGCCATTTGTAGAACGACTGGCCGGAGCGGAAGCGGCCGATGTAGCGGAACACCTTGACGAAGGCGTCCTGGCAGGCATCGAGGGCGTCCTCGCGGGGCAGTCCCATCTGCAGGCCGAGGCTGATGATGCGGTGCTCGTAGAGCCGCATCAGGTCGGAGAACGCGCCGGCGTCCCCCCCCTTGGCGCGGTCCACGAGCAGGGTGACTTCGACCGCCTCCCCGCTGGACGCGTTCGCCAGCGCGGGCTGCTCCAATGTCACGGGCTTGCTCGCATCCATGCCGGATCCTAAGCTCCTAGAAGGGGCTCACATTCCCCCGGTTGTCCACCGCCAGCACCTGGAAGTAGGCGGCGCCAGTGAGCACGGAGGAATCTACCGGCAAATCGAACGACAGGGAACGGACATTATCCTGATACAGGGTGGAGGATCCGAGAGAACCCCGCCCGACCGGGGCGGAGGTGATGTGCAGCTGGTAATGGTCGATGAGCGTCGGCTGTCCGTGGACATCGAGGGGGAAGGCCGACCAGGCGAGGTGCACCGTCGACCCGCCCACAAGATCGACGCTCAGGTCGGCGATCCCCGACGGCAGTTCGCGCCCAGCCCCGGACTGCAGACCATTCACGTCGACCGCGGTCACCAGGTAATACAGGTTGCCGGTCCCCTGGTTGGCGCCGCCGTCGGCGTAGGTCGTGGTCGCCGGGTCGGCGATGGTCGCCAGCGGCGCGCCGCCGAACGGCTTGAACCCAGGCGTGGTGCCCCGGTAGACGTTGTAGCGCGCCACCGCGGTCGGGCGGCCGTAAATGTCCACCGTCGGCCGGCTCCAGGTCAGCACCAGATTGGCCCCCGACGAGGCGACCATCAGATCGGTGATCGCCCGCGGCGGCGCGATCCCCAGGATCAGGTGCGGCACTTGGGAGACTTCCGCCGAGGCGGCACTCTCCAGGCCGGTGGTATTTGTCGCGGTCAGGGTGATGTAATAGCGCACCTCGTCGATCAGGCCGGTCAGCAACATCGAGGTGCCGTTGCCGGTGACCACGTGGGTCGTGTATTGACCCGGCTGCGTGCCGTAATGGACCGTGTACCCCTTGATGTCCGGCTCGGGGTTCGCGACCCACGACAGGGCGAGGCTCCCCCCGCCCCCGGTGTCCCGCGCCTGCAACCCCTGCGGGGCGGAGGGCGGGTTGGGGTTCGTCGGCTTCACCTTGACGCAGTCGCTCCCCCCGGTGGCGCAGCCGGCGTTGGTGTTGGAGCGCCTCCCTTCGAACCCCTCGCCGTCGAACGCCGTCGCGTAGTAATAGTAGGTCGTGCCGTTGGTCACGCCCCGATCGACGCAGGAGAGCGAGGACAGGGTGTCGCAGGTCACGGCGGCATAGGTGCCATCGGCGCGCCCGGCGCGATAGACGCGGTACCCCGCCACCGCATCGACCGAGGCCGTCCAGGATAGGGTCACCTGGCTGTTGCCCGGATCGGCGAGGATGGCGGTGGGCGGCTCCGGCGCCGGGGTGGCGAGCAGCGTCGCCGGGTCGCCGAGGTAGGTGTAGCTCTGCAGATCGAGCAGCTGGCCCTGGCCCCACAGCCGCGCCCGCAGCACGCCGGCCGCCGCGGCGAGCAGCCGCGTCCGATCCGGCCCGAACAGCGGGGAGAACAGGTAGTCGCGCACCTCGTCGGACACTTGGGCGTCCGACAGCCCCGACGGTGCGAGGGTGGCGATCGCCCCGCCGTCGCCGTTGTTGGTCATGTTCTCCCCGAGCGAGCCGCTGCCGACGAAGTAATGGAATCCGCCCGCCAGGCAGTTGATGTTGACCATGAACGGCAGCAGCGGGTTGGTGAGCGAGGCGGCGGTCGCCGCGTCGAAGTAGGTCGTCAAACCGCCCCAGGTCTCGAATGAGCCGTGCCCGATGTACGACAGGATCGCCGCGCCCGCCTGCAGATCGTTGAGCAGCGCGGATTTGAACGCCGCCGTGTTGTTGTAGTTCGGCCAGTAAAGCGCCGGGGACGGGGTGCTGAACGGCGTCCGGCTGAAGAAGGTCGTGCGCAGCGATTCCTCGGCGGTCACGAACGCACTGGCCTCGTTGGTGTTCGGCTTGCCATCCCCCGCCACCAGCGCCGCGTGCCCTTTCCAGAGACCTGCCGACGGACTCTGCTCGTAGCGGCGGACCTTGTCGAACACCTTCGCCGAAGCGGCGGGGTCGCGGGTGCTGATCCGCCCGAGGTACACATCCGGGATCTGGTCGGTGCCGCGGAACGACGCCAGCCAGTTGTCGCTGCTATAGAAGCCGAGGATCGAATTGCGCTGGAACATGATCGGCGTCGGCACCTGGTCGACCCAGTCGCTCCTGTTGGGGAGGGTATTCTTGTAGTCCGGCGTGGCGTCGCCGACCAGCAGGACGTACGAGACCGGACGGGCGGTGCCGGACGGCCCCTTCCAGTTGTCGAAGGCGCAGGCCAGGAACGATCGGATGGCGTTGACGTCGCGCAGCCCGAACGAGAACTCGTCGTAGATCTGATCGATGAAGACGACCTTCGAGCTCAGGCCCCGTGCCGAGGCGCGGTACGCCAGCAGGTTGTCGAGGGCGCCGCCCGGCGCCGGACAGGCCGTCGCGCCCGCCGCGCAGATCGCCTCGCGCGCCGCGATGACGATGATGTCGGCGGCGTTCGCCGGGTCGCGCAGGTCGGTGGCGACGGCGCGGCTGATCGAAACCGGGCTGCGGACGCCGCCCGGCCCCGCCACGACGAATGTGCGGGTCGCCGGGGCGCTCGCGTCGGCGCGCACCTCGAAGGTGTAGGTGATCGGCAGACCAGCCGCATGCACGCCGGTGATCCGCACCGGCGACGCCTCGGCGCTGCCGGGCAGCGTGGCGGTCGTCTCGTAGACCAGCGGCGAGCCGCCGCTGAAGCCGCTCACCTGGAAGCGGACATCCTGGTTCGGGTAGGTGAAGACGAGCCCGTCGTCGACCGCCGCGAAGAGGCGGCGGTAACGGATGGTCACCGTGTCGAGGTACTGCTTGTCGAGCGTGGCGCCGAGGGTGTTCTCGACGTTGAAGTGCACGGTCGTCGGGTTGGTGAGGAGCGACTGGCTGACGTCGAAGCGCGGCGGGCTGCTCGTCATCGGGTCGGTCGTGACGATCTCCCCATCCCAGGTGAAGTAAACGCCGCCGCGGCTGTCGCCGTTCACCCAGACGCGCGTCTCGTGGTCGGGATTCTGACCCAGCGTCGAGCCGCCGCGCAGGCGGACCAGCACGGTCGCGGTGGCGCTGACCGGCGCCAGCCCCGGCAGCGGCAGACTGATGTCGCGGGTCGCCTGGTCGCTGCCGGCCACCAGCGACGGGATCGAGAAGAACGGGTCGTTGTCCTCCAGCGGCAGGTAGACATTGTTCTCGTCCCAGACCGCCGTCTCCTCAAAATCGGCAGCGAGAGGCAGGCTCGAGTTCGGCGCACCGTCGCGCGCGGCGATTCTCAGATGGGAGGCGGCGGGGTCGGCCGCCAGCCAGTAGATCTGCGTGTCGGTGAAGTCGTTGGCCTGGTAGATGTCGGGGAAATCGACATAGTTGATGTTGGTCTGCGTCGGCAGCTCGCTCTTCGGCCGGCCGTAGAACTCCAGGACGTCGCCGACATCGAAATGACCATCGAGGTCGCCCGGGTTGCCGGAGGCGTCGCGAATCGAAATCGGCACCTCGAGCCCCTCCGCGCGCAGCGCCAGGGTCGCCGGGTCGGCCTGCAGCAGCTCGGGGGCGTTCGCCAGCAGGTCGGCATACGTCAGGCGGTAGATGCCGGCCTTCGGCACCGCCACCTTGAAAAACGGCGTGGTCGCCGACGCCGTGGCAGACACGGATGATGCCGTCGTCGCCGACGCCGTGGCCAACTCGGACGACAGCGTCAGCGTCGAGGATGAAGTCGTCGCCGGCCCCGCCGCCCCGCCCGCCGCGTCGTCGGCCGGAACGCGATACATCGTCCCCTGCTCGTAGTTGACCAAGCTGTCGCGGTAGATCGGCTCGAATGCCAGGTCGGGTCGGAACGGTCGCCACGCGGCCGCGCCGTCTGCGATGGTGGCGACCACCTCGACGTCGACGGACGGGAAGAAGCGGGCCTGCCGCCGGACCGGATTGAACTGGATCGGGCTGTACAGGACTTCGACGAAACGCTGCTCCCTGAGATAGCCGATCCGGCCGAGCCGGACCGGCGCGCCGGGCAGCAGCCGATCCTGCGCGTAAACCGCCGCGTCGCCGGCGAGATCGAGATCGTATTCCTGCAGGTCGGATGAGCCGCGATCGGGGCGTCCCGGGCCGCTGCGATCGCGGCGGGCGGCGCCCCGGGGGGCGTCGCGGCGCTCCTCGACACGGAGGCGCGGCGCCGGGGCGACATCGAGACCGGCGAGCGTCCGTGACGGCGCCGAGAGGATTCGCAGCGACGGCTGGCTCCCCTCGGGGATGGCGACCAGCAGGATCTTGATTGGCAGGGCGGGAGCGCCGGCCCGGCTGCTGCGACCGAACGAGGCGATGCGCGGCGCGACGCGGCCGTCCCCGGCCGGCTCGAGGACCGGCTCGCCGGCGCTCAGATGCAGGGGGATGCGCAGGACCGGATCGGCGGGAGCGCCGGTGCCGGCGAACGCCAGCAGCAGGCTGACGATGCCAAGAGCAGTGAGTCGGAGGAAACGCATACCTGGCCGGTACGGTTCCGGCTTAAGACCTTTCCGGGAAGAAGGCGCCTGCGACGGCGTCCGTCACATGGCGCATTTGCTGAGGACTCCCCCGGTATCCTCGAGCGTCTCCCCTGTCTTCGCTTTCCATTCCTCGTACGCCTGTTGCCGGAACTCGGCGTTCTTCTGGATCTGCGGGTAGATCGCCTTCGGGTCGCCCAACTGCAGGTCGGCGACGCCGAGGCAGAAGTTGCAGAAGCCGCCGGCCTTGCCTGCCTGTTGAGTGTCGCGCAGCTTGTCCGCCATCTCGACGGCGGTCCGGCGGACTTCGATCAGCACCGGCGAAGTGTGCCAGATGTCCCGCAGCGAGGCGACCGTCTTGATATTGCCGGCGCTGCGCCGCCACTGCACGCACGGGAAAATGTTGCCGTACGGGTCAAGCGCGAAGGCGGTGCGCCCGGTGCCGCACACCGCTTCGCCGGGGGCGTCGTGGCGCGGCACCGGCACCGGCTCGCGGCGCGCACCGGCGTATGCCGGATCGGTCCAGTAGCGCCGCAGGAAATCGTCGGTGGCCATCAGATTGACGGGATCCTTGTCGCCGTCGTCGCGGGGGGTGATCACCGGGTCGAAGACGATGGTGGCCCCCAGGTCGATCGCCAGACGGTGCATGTCCAGGACCTCTTCCTGGTTGTCCCGGGTGACGGGGACCTTGAGATTCACCTTGATCCCCTGGGCCCTGAGGTTCCTGACCGCGTTGATCACCTTCTGCAGCGAGCCGGGGACGCAGGTCAGCTTCTCGTGGGTCTCCGGCCTCGCCCCGTGCAGGCTGATCTCGATCTCCAGCGGGTTGGCGATCTGCTTGATCTTCGCCGCCATCGGCTCGTCGATGAGAAAGCCGTTGGTGTAGATGCGCAGGGCGAAACCGAGCCGGCGCGCCTCGGCGGCGATCTCGAAGAAATCGCGCCGCACCAGCGGCTCGCCACCTGTCAGGGTCAGATACAGGATGTTGAACTCGGCCATCTTGCGGAGGGCGTCGAACGCCTCGGCGGTGGTCATCTCCTTCTGGCCGGTCGGGCAGTTGTAGCAGAAGGTGCAGGCGTGGTTGCAGACGAAGGTGAGCTCGAACAGCGCTGCCATCGGCACCGCCCGGCTCCACGAGTTGACCTTGATCTGCTCGAGGGCGTTGGCCATCAGCGCACCATCCTGTGCTCGCGCAGGCTGTCGACGAAGGCGAACAGGTCGGCGCGCGCCTGCTCGGGCGTCACGTCGAACTCCTCGACGATCAGCGTCAGGATGTCGCCCAGCGTCCGGGTGCCGTCGAGCCGGTCCCAGACGAGGCTGCCGATCGGATTGATCACGTTGACCTCCGCCTGGTCCGGCAGCACGACGGTCGCCTGGCCGTCGTAGATGCGGTAGGCGGCGTCCGGATTGCGCGTCAGAACCATCGTCAAGTCCATTCCCGGGCTACCTCTCCTCCACGACGTCCCAGAAGCCGTCGTCCTTGCGGAATTCCAGCCGATGTACCGGGATGCTCTCCAGGGCCCGCGCGACCGCCTGCAGGGCCCGTTCGGCCTGGCGGGTCTCCTGCATGACGAACGGCAGGCAGGAGGCGACCTCGGCGACGGCGCGCGCGCCGTCGATCCGCTCCCGCGCCACGCGCCGGCTCTGCACCAGGCGGTTGAACGAGGCGATCGGGAACGAACCGCCGGTTTCCGGGACGCGGTGATGCGCCAGCCCGAACGGGATGCCGCACGCCTCGTAACGGTCGCCGCGCCGGATGACCAGGGTCAGATCGTCGCTCAACACCGTGTCGCCGGCGCCGACCACGTGGCCCCCCCGATTCTCTCCAGGCGCGCCGATCGGCTTCGACAGGTGCGTCACCGTCGTCTTGCCGGCCCCGGAAGGTCCGAAGAAGACATAGGCCCGGCCGCCGCGCACCACCCCCGAGGCATGGAACAGGAAGCCGCCATGCTCGAGGATGAAGGACGCCGTCATGATCCTCAGAAAGTTTTCCAGACCGCGCTCGAACAGCGGGCCGTCTTCCTCGACCACGGCGAGCATCGCCCGCCTGGCCGCCGGCTCGACCCAGCCGGCGAACTCGTACGACCAGAGCGCCAGCCGGCCGCGCGCCGCGCGCGAGCCGAGCCGGTAGGTCTCCGGCTCGCTGCCGGACGGCAGCCGGAGGAACGAGACGACCCCGGCCCGGCGCAAGGCGATGGCCAGGTCGGCGATCCCCTCCCCGGCCTCCACGAACGGAGCGAAGCGCCCGCATAACCGTTCGGCCTGAAGTCGCGACAGCCCCTCCAGCCGGAAGCGCAGGGGGCCAACCGCCATGGTGATCGCCCCGCTGCCGAACGCGTCGCGGGGAGCGGCGAAATAGTCGTCGCCGGGCAGGAAATCGCCCGTTGCGGCCGCCCTGACTTCGGCTGTCGATCCGATCACGTCGACCTGACCTCCGATGCTGGTCCCCGACGGGCAGGAGGATGTTGTCGCGAGGACGGGTCGAAATATACTGCGAACCTCCCCGGCTGGGGAAAAAAATCTTGTACAAAAATGGACAGATTTGTGTGCAACAGGTGGACAGAGGCCCGGTTCGGCGGAAATCGACGTCCGATTCAGCGGGGTTCGACGATTTCGATCGGCTTCCCCTGGCTCCGCCGGGGTCCGGAGCCCGGGGGCAGATACTTGGAGAAGAAGGCGACCAGGGCGTCGTCGTAGGTCTTCTTGTCCTCGCCGTAGATCCCGCTCACCGCCGAGGACTTCACCTCGAGCAGATTCTTGTCGGCCCCTCGTCCTTCGGGGAGGGCGGCGTACAGGGCCTTCTGCTCGGCGGCGCGATCCGGCAGGCTGGAGGGGGCAAAGAGCAGGATGTTGCGGTCTGCCAGCCGATCGAGCGAGCCGGCGACCGAGAACTTCCTGAGCCGGAAGGCGAAATACGGATCGTAGAACAGCCGCAAGGGCGGCAGGGCGAAGTCGAGCGCCGGCGGCAGCTCGGCGCGCACCAGGCGGTCGAGCTGGCTCTGCACCTCCGGGTAGACCGAATCGAGGGCCAGGGCGACGATCTCCTCCCGCTCCCCCGCCGCCAGCGCGGCGGCGTAGGCCCCCATGCCGATCCCCCAGGCCCCGAAGCGGTCCTTCACCGTGTCTTGTCGTCCCTTCAGGTAGTCGATGCCGCCGCCCACATCCAGCCGCTCGTCGATGCCGAGGGTGCTCCCCTTGCCGCCGCTTTGCCCGTGCCCCCGAAAATCGAGCAGCAGCAGCGGGTAGCCGATCCGATTGAGGGCCACGGCCGAGTTCACCATGCTCATCCGCGACGAACCGAGGTCGTGACACAGCACAATCACGGGAAGGTTCGAACGACCGCGCACGAACCACCCGGAGAGCATGACGTTGTCGGCGGCCGGGAAGGTGACGTCTTCGGTGTGGAGCATCAGATCGGCGGGATCGATCATCTGCCGGTCGCGACGAGGATGGGTGATCGAGGCGAGGATGGCGACGGCGCCGCCGACGATGAGCGCGGCGAGACAGCCGAGAACCATGAGGGTTCGGCCGACCCCGCCGGACCAGAAGGATCCGCCGTTCTTCGTCACGGCGCCGGACTATACCACCATGATGGTGCGCCCGTGACGGCGATCAGGGGGGTGATACGGGGTTGAAATGCGCCCGGATCCTCGCGGCCAGCGCCCCGCCGACCGCCTCCGCCAGCGCTTCGGCGGTCGCCTCGCGCACCCCCTGCACCGATCCGAAGCGGCGCAGCAGCAGGCGGGCGCGGCGCGGTCCGATCCCCTCGATGTCGACCAGCTCGGTGGTCAGCGTGCGCTTGCGGCGCAGGCGTCGATGGAATGTGATGGCGAAGCGGTGCGCCTCGTCGCGGATGCGCTGCACCAGGTGCAGGACGCGCGAGTCCTTCGGGATGAGGATCGGCCCATCGCGCCGGTCGAGGTAGATCTCCTCCTTCCGCTTGGCGAGCGCCGCCACGCGCAGGTTCGCCAGGCCGAGCCGATCGAGGACCGCCAGGGCCGACGACAGCTGACCCGCCCCGCCGTCGATCAGCACCAGGTCCGGCAGCGCCCTGCCCTCCTTGAGCAGCCGGACGTAGCGCCGGCCGACGACTTCGGCCATGGCGGCGAAGTCGTCGGCCCCCTGGACCGTCCGTATCTTGAAGAGCCGGAAGTCGGCGCGCTTCGGCCGCCCCGCCTCCCAGACGACCAGCGAAGCGACCTGATCGGTCCCCTGGATGTGCGATATGTCGAAGCACTCGATGCGATGCGGCGGCTCGTCGAGGCCGAGCGCCTCTTGCAGGCCCTCCAGCACCTCGACGCCGTGGGCGTGGGGGGCGCGGAACATCGCCTCGAACGACAGGCGGGCGTTGCGCGCCACCGTGTCGAGCAGCCGCCGGCGGTCCCCCCGCTTCGGGATGACGATGTCGACCCGCCCGTCCCGCTTGCCTGCCAGCCACTCCTCCAGGACCGGGCGGGATGCCGGCTCGAGCGGCACGCAGATGGTGGCCGGCGGCCGGTCGATCGGCTCGTAGTACCGGATCAGGCAGGCGGCGAGGAACTCGGCGTCGTCGTCGCGGATCCCTTCGAACGACAGCTCCCGGCGTCCCTGCACCTGCCCGTCGCGCATCTGGAACACCTGCGCCGAGGCGACGTCCCCTTCGCGCGCGAAGGCGAGGTAATCCTGCTCCTCGAGGCCGACCGAGGCGACCGACTGGCGCTCCGACTGCCGCTCGAGCATGCCGATCAGATCGCGGTGCTGGGCGGCGGCCTCGAACCTCTCCTCGGCGGCGGCCGCGCTCATCTGCTCCTGAAGGCTCCGCAGCAGGTCGCGGCTGCGCCCCTCCAGGAACAGCCGGGCGTCCCGCACCGCCCCGGCATACTCCTCGTCGGACACCAGCGCGGCGCACGGCCCGAGACACTGATTGAGCTGATACAGCAGGCACGGCCGCGGCAGGGTGCCGTCCATGTTCTCCAGATAACAGGTCGCGACCTTGAAGTGACGCGCCACCATGTGGATGGTCCGGCGCGCGGCGCTCGCCGGCAGGTAGGGGCCGAAGTAGCGGTTGTCGTCCAGCCGGGCCCGGCGCACCAGCACCAGCCGCGGGAAGCGCTCCGCGGTCGTCAGCTTCAGGTACGGAAAATTCTTGTCGTCGCGCAGCCGGATGTTGTAGCGCGGCTGCTCCGTCTTGACGAGGCTGTTCTCGAGGATGAGGGCCTCGACCTCGGAGCCCGCGACGATGTATTCGAGGTCGTGGATGTCGGCCACCAGCGCGTCGGTCTTCGGGGCCGCCTGTCCCGACGGCCCCTGGAAATACGAGCGCACGCGGCTCCGGAGCGAGCGCGCCTTGCCGACGTAGACGATCCGCCCGTCCCGGTCGCGGAACAGGTAGACGCCCGGTGCATCGGGCAGCTCGTCGAGCTTGAGTCGGGCGGGAGAATCGGTGTGCATGACCGGCGTCTACGCCGACGCCATGACCAGGACCTTCCTGAGGTACCTGATCCGGTCGCGCAGCGCCGCCGCTTCCTCGAAACGCAGTGCCTCGGCGGCGGCGTTCATCCGGGCCTGCAGGGTGGCGATCTCGGCCTCGATCTCCTCCGGCCGCTTGCCGACCTCCTCGCCTTCGCGGACCTCGATCGGCACCTTCAGGTAATCGGCCTCGTAGACGCTGCCGAGGACCTCGTCGATCGCCTTGACGATCGTCTCGGGGGTGATGCCGTGCTGCCTGTTGTACTCCCCCTGAATCTTGCGGCGCCGGTTGGTCTCGTCGATCGCCTTGCGCATCGAGTCGGTCATCACGTCGGCGTACATCAGCACCCGGCCATTGACGTTGCGCGCCGCCCGGCCGCAGGTCTGGATCAGGGAGCCGGCGCTGCGCAGGTACCCCTCCTTGTCGGCGTCGAGGATGGCGACCAGCGATACCTCGGGCAGATCCAGCCCCTCGCGCAGCAGGTTCACCCCGACCAGGACGTCGAACTCGCCGCGTCGCAGGTTGCGCAGGATCGCCACCCGCTCGAGGGTGTCGATATCCGAGTGCAGGTACTGCACCCGCACGCCGACCTCCTGGTAGTAGCGGGTCAGCTCTTCCGCCATCCGCTTGGTGAGCGTGGTCACCAGCGTCCGCTCGCCGCGCCCGGCGCGCTCCCGGATCTCCTTGAGCAGGTCGTCGACCTGGTGCCGCACCGGCCGGACCTCGATCTCCGGGTCCATCAGGCCGGTCGGCCGGATCACCTGCTCGACGACTTCCCCGCCCGTCCGCTCCAGCTCGTACGGTCCCGGCGTCGCCGACACGTACAGCCGCTGGCCGACGCGCGCCTCGAACTCCTCGAACTGCAGCGGCCGGTTGTCGAGCGCCGACGGCAGCCGGAAGCCGTACTCGACCAGCGTCGTCTTGCGCGACCGGTCGCCGAAATACATGCCGCGCAGCTGCGGCACGCTGACGTGGCTCTCGTCGAGGATCATCAGATGATCGTCCGGCAGATAGTCGAGCAGCGTCGGCGGCGCTTCGCCTGGCCGTCGCCCGGTCAGGTGGCGCGAGTAGTTCTCGATCCCCTGGCAGTAGCCGACCTCCTTGATCATCTCCAGGTCGAACATCGTCCGCTGGTGCAGCCGCTGGGCCTCCAGCAGCTTCCCGGCCTTCTCCAGCTCCGCCAGACGGTCCTGCAACTCCAGCTTGATCGCCTCGATCGCCTTGAGCAGCCGGTCGCGCGGCGTGACGTAGTGCGAGTTCGGGTAGATCGGGATGCGGTGCAGGGCCTTGACCACCGCGCCGCGCACCGGGTCGATCGCCGAGACCCGCTCGACCTCGTCGCCGAACAGCTCGACGCGCACCGCCAGATCGTCGTAGGACGGCCAGATCTCGATGACGTCGCCGCGCACCCGGAACTTGCCGCGCTCGAGGTCGAGCGCGGTGCGGTCGTACTGGATCTCCACCAGCTTGCGCAGGACCTCGTCCCGATCGGCCGTCTTGCCTGGCTCGAGCATCAGCATCATGCCGTGATAGGCCTCGGGCGAGCCGAGACCGTAGATGCACGACACCGAGGCGACGATCACCACGTCGCGCCGCTCGAACAGCGAGCGCGTCGCCGAGTGCCGCATCCGGTCGATTTCGTCGTTGATGGTCGCTTCCTTCTCGATGTAGGTATCCGACTGGGGGACGTACGCTTCGGGCTGGTAGTAGTCGTAGTACGACACGAAGTACTCGACGGCGTTCTCCGGGAAGAAGCGCCGGAACTCCTGGTAAAGCTGCGCCGCCAGCGTCTTGTTGTGCGACAGGACCAGCGTCGGCCTCTCGACCGCCTCGATGACCTTGGCCATGGTGAAGGTCTTGCCGCTGCCGGTGACCCCGAGCAGGACCTGGTGCTTGCGCTTGGCGCGCAGCCCCTCCACCAGCTTGACGATCGCCTGCGGCTGGTCGCCCTTCGGCTCGAACTCGCTGGTCAGCTTGAAGAGGCCGGACATCACCGTTCCTCGGCGGCGATCGCGTCCCAGAAGGAGGGATCCTTTCTGAAGTGCAGATATTTGACGTTCAATCTTCCAAAGGCAGCTTCGATCGCCCCCCACGCCCAGGGCTGCCGCTCGAGCTCGCCCACGACGAAGGGCAGATTGGCGACAAAATCGCCAAAGGCGATCGCGGCCGGACGCTTTTCTATGAACACGCGCTCATCTTTGATGAGCCGGTAGACCCCCGCGATCGGATAGCGTCCGGTCAGATCCTCGCAGGCCGTGTAGGTGCCCCGGAATGGACTGCCGATCGCCACGAACGCTCCACCCTCCGGCATGACCATCGTCAGATCATCGCTGATTACCTGGCCCCCGCAGATCGAGGCGATGGTCGACTTGCCGGCGTTCGAGGTCCCGAAGAACAGGTAGCACCGGCCCTCTCGAACCACGCTGGCGGCGTGAAGCATGAGGCCGCCCCTCCGGAGGACCGTCCAGGCGAGACAGGATCGCAGGAGGTTCTCGACGGCCATGTGAATCGGGTCCTCAAGCTCCACCGCTTCGTCAATCGGGCGTCGCAGGACGATACCGGTGGCCGCCTTCAAGTCGAGCTTCGCGCAAACCGTCACGCTGCGGTGATAGAGGATGTCGGCGATGACGACGTGTTCCATCTGGTACCCGGACAGCGTGCCACCGGCCGGCCGGGGCTCGAGGTACGGCGCCGCAGGGTCCACCCGGAACGTCAGCCTGAGGTCCGGCTGCGCGGCATGCGCTCCCAACAAATATCGCCGGAACCGTTCGGCGACGAACCGTTCGGCCGCGGCATCCATCCCGTCGAGCCGCACCGTCAGGCCCGACAGGCTAATGGTCCTGTCCCCGGGGCCGGCCGGCGCGGTGGCGCGCTCGAACGGGTAGTCGGCCTGTGGAGTCCCGCGGCTCATTCCCGAAAATCTCCCGCCACAAAATGCATCATCTCCGACTCGAGCCTGACGGCTCGGAAGCCAGCCTGGGCCGCCTCGGCTTTCACCCGACCCGTCGTGAAACGGTGGCTGTAGGCCTTGCCTATGGTACCGCGCGGCGTGAGGAACCACGTGAACCAGTCGCCGCGTTCGGAACCGCGCTCACCCCGTGCCCTGTGCCGCGCCCAGGCCAAAGTGACCCTCAGCCATTGCTCGAAGGTCCGGATCAGGTGGGCGCTGAAGATGACCTTGCCTCCCGGCTTCAG